>CAKVNM010000003.1 GCA_934777505.1 uncultured Clostridia bacterium
GGAACTATAATAAGGCTTCTACATTGACTTCGACCTAGCCGATTATACCATACCAAATAATAATAAGGAACTATAATAAGGCTTCTACATTGACTTCGACCTAGCCGATTATACCATACCAAATAATAATAAGGAACTATAATTAAAAATGAAAGTATATGTTGATAAATTGCCATTATACCATACCAAATAATAATAAGGAACTATAATGTGGTAATATGACCTTGATTGAAGAATACGATTATACCATACCAATTAATATTAAGGAAATCTAATTGTACATTATAATAAAATTATTCTTAGAGTCATGATTGAATGCCAGTGCTATGGAAATTGATTACTATGCTAGAACACAACGAAAACATTTACAATAAGCCTGCTTATATTTTAACTTGCTTAAAGAATTGCGTTGCAGAAGGGAAAAAGAACAGACATTAAATAATAAAAAAAGTCGAGATTTACTCGACTTTTAATCGTGCTTATTTTTTGCAATGTCAGCCCTAATCAACGCTTTGATATAACCCGCTTTATTTGGCATACTTTCTAATTTAGAAATAATGTCTTGCTCCGTAGTTTTTATGCAGTCGATTTTAAATTGTTTTTTATTCTTTTTTGCATAACGCTCTTGTGGTGTTTGCTTTTTTTCCATAAAAATCTCCTATAATTTATTTTAATAAAATCTAAGACTTCGTCAAGATTTTTACAATTCTTTTTTGAAATTTTAAATTGAATTTTAACTCTGTTACTAGTGTTTCTTCTTCCATTTATCAAAATTTTCTCTAACAATATATTGTTTATTACTTGTATTTATTAACATTTTCTAAACTTTTACTTAATATTTTTAATTATATTATAAAATAGTTCATAGGTTATACCATACCACATATTAGGGAACTATAATCCGAAAATTATTCCACGATTAAGAAGAAAACATGATACCATACCAAACAATATTAAAGAACTATAATCAGTATTTGCGTGACAACTTTTCAAAAATAATTATACCATACCAAATAATAATAAGGAACTAGAATTGGGATTTCACCGAGCAGGACGCCGACAAAATTATACCATACTCAACAATATTTGCACCGATTAAATCATTTAGTGAGATTATACCATATCAACTACCTTTTCTAGTTCGACTATGTGTAGAAATTATTTTTTGTTTTGTGGGTGGGAATATTGCTTTTTATAAATTGCTTTGAGTAGGGAAGTTGGGGACGAATAAGTTTATAGGGCGATGGCTAGGATTATGATTGTTAAAAGCATAATCGCAACAATCGCTATCGAAAGGTCGAGCAGAGTTCTTTCGTGCTTGGATTTTTCATCAAGCAGTTCAGCCCTTACTGACTTTGGACTTTTTTCCGCATGTTTTTCTTGTTGTGACTTTGGTTTTTGTTGTTCTTTTTCTTTTGTATCTTTTGGTGGGGTTTGCTTGCTTGTTTGTTTTTGTTCGGTGTGTTCTTTTTTTTCTTGGGTGTCTTGCTTGGATTGAGATTGCTTTTCTTTTGGCTTTTGCTTTGCCTTTTCTTGCGATTGCTTAAAAAGTTTGTAGTCATAGTTTGCTCTTAGGTGTTCGTCTTTTAGTGTTGCAAAGGCTTCGTTGATTAGTGCTGTTTGCTTTTCAGCAAAAATTTTGTCGCCCACAAAAACATCGGGGTGATATTTTTTGATTTTGCTAAGATAACTTTTTTTGATTTCGTCAATCGAACTTTTTTGACTAACGCCTAAAATCTCGTAGTAGTTTTTCATTGATTCCTCTTGAAAAAAATAGTTGAAAATACTTCAACTATTCCTCGCTGTTTTCTTTTTCCATGATTTTTTGACATTTTGGACAGATTCCGTAGAATACCAAACTGTGAGCGTCAATAATATATCCCATCATTTTGTCAGGGAAACTTAGCGGAGTTGGAAGCATCAAGTTTTCAATCTTTCCACATTTCTCGCAGGCTAGGTGATAGTGAAAATCGGTTGCAGGTTCGTATCTTACGATTGCGTCACTAAGTGCCACACGGTCAAGTTTGCCTTCTTCAACAAACTGAGCAAGATTTCTATAAAGCGTTGCCTTGCTAAATGCTCCATATTTTTTTTCAATCTTTTCCAAAATTTCATCAGCAGTTGGATGATTCATGTCTTCAATTACATCCATAATAATCTCTTTTTGAGTTGTTTGTCTTGCCATAAAAAATCCTCCTTATATACAAAAACAATGTAACATTATTTTACGATATTGTCAAGTGTTTTTGCTGTTAATGATATCAATTCTCATTAAAAAAGTTGCCTCTTAAAGCAACCTTAGTCTATCAAATCTTTTAGCAAATCAAGTGCTTGCTCAATTTCCTTGAACTTTTGCTTGTAAGCAAGTTCTCGTTTAAAGTTAAAACTCATCTGTTCAAGGCTGGTGTTTAGCATCTTTTCGCCTTCGTTTGTGATTGTATAGAAAATAACTCGACTGTCAAATTCGTCTTTTTGTTTTTCAAGCAAATTTTCTTGAACCATATTTTTGCAAAGCAAAGCAATATTGCTTTTTGCTAGTCCAATTTTGTTGATTAACATACTTGGCGAAACCTTTTCTTGTTCCTTTACGGCAAGCAAAATTTTTAGTTTGCTAGAAATAAGCATGGACTTTGAATCAACATCAAATCCTTCGCACAAATTTTCTAGCCTAGTACACACATTTATAATGCTCTTTACAATTTTGTTGTTTTCCATATCTTTTCCTTTGAACGATTACATTATATATTTTTATAACTAATTTGTAAAGAGTAATTTTAAAAATTAATTCGCATATTTTTTTGCACGGCGTTTTTTGTGAGTTTTTATTGGTGGCTATTGACAGATATTGCCTTAAAGCGTATAATAAAATTATGGAACAAATTAAAGAAGTTAACAGCGTGTATACAGCAGAATTTAGAAAGCAGATTGAAACGCTTGATGTATACCCATATTATTGTTTTTTTGAAAAAGAATTTCCTGAAATTGCTAAACTAATTTTAGAGCAGAACTTTGTTGCGGAAAAGACAATCGACTTGATTCGCTTTGCTCAAAACGAATATTTGTTAAAAGACAAGGACGAACCAGTAGTCGTTACTTTTGGCAAAGACAATCAAACTGTAACAATCAACCCAAGCAATTTTTATAACGCTTACTTTACTGATATTTGGGAAAAACTTGATATCAAGCAAAGAGCAAGAATAATCTTGTGGCATTTTGAATATCGCATGAAGGAGTTAAACATTGCTCCTAATCAGGAGAAACTTTTGTTTTTCCCAACGCTAAGTATGGTCAAAAATGAAAATTTAAAGGCAGTGAAAGGCTCACAGTTTGGCGACAACTTGTTCTTTAACGCAATGAAAATCAAGTCCGGCGAATTGTTGGTTCAAAACATTATCGCTTTGGAACACGAAATCACTCACATTATGCAACGAGAGTACGGCAAAACTATCGTGGGCGACAAAACGCTTCCACGCAACATCTACGATTTCGCTTGCGCAAACGATTCAATAACCGACCTAAATGTGCTGATTAATCCAGAGTGCATCAAGGATAACAAGAAAATTCAAAAGAACTTAAAAGTGTTTAGATACCTAATGGAGCGAAGATATATTCTCGAATACAAAGCGGAGCGTAGGGGTATCAAGTGTGCAGAAGAATTTTATGCCCTAAGCGAAAAGCAGTTTGGCAAAGACGAAAAGTTTGAGCAAGGGCTCAAAGACCGTAAATTTCAACTCGACTTTGATTGCTATTTGGACGATGATGGCAAAAAAATGCTCTTTGGTAGAATCAGTATGAACAGCGAATATTTGACCAAACTTTTGTTTACAAGACAGTCACTTGTTTGGAACGCAAACAAATTGAGCCGTATGACTGTTGACGAAAAACAAGCATCTGCTGAGCAAATTTTGGAATGGAAAAACAAGGCGATTGATTGCGTAAAAAAGATTAATTTGATTGATGAAACTGTTGAAAAATACTTTGAAAACGGAGAGTTGCAACCTGTCCCACAAGAAGTTCAAGACATCTACGAACAATTTTAAAAATATCAAAAAAGCCGTTAAAAAAGCGGTTTTTTTGTGCCTTTTATGTGTTTTTTTATTAAAAATTCAAAAAAATACAATTGTTGATATCATTTTTGTTTTATATTATCATATCAAAATATGAGTATATTTTTTTATAACTTTGATTAATGCAAAGCAAGTTAAAAATAAAAATATCAATAAATTTGCGCATAAAATTTTAAAACTGCATATTGACTTGTGGTGTTAGAAGCATTATAATCAAAGTATGAAAAAGAAAGTTGGAAAATTTAGATATTCAAGTGCATATCGCAAGCAAATAGGAAATTTAAGTTGTTATCCGTATATGGAAATGCTTGAAAGAGAATATCCAGATGTTGCGGAGTTTTTAAACAAGCAAATGTATATTCCGCACAGCGACTATGATATTAGGGAGTTTGTTCAACAACAATATGTTTTGAGAAACAAAAATCAGCCAATCACAAAAACTTATGGCGAAGACTCAAAGCAAATTACAATTTACCCAAGCAACTTTTACAACGCATATTATTCAAAAATTTGGAATGAATTAACTGTTAAAGAGCGCGCAAGGGTGGTTTTGTGGCATATTGAATGTAGACTAAGAATGTTGAACGAAAAGTATAAAATCGTCTTTTTCCCTAATCAAAATGAAATGGAACATACAACATCTTATGGATTTTTTGACCCATGCAATCATATAATATTCTTTAACTACAAACTGCTATCTCGTAAGTATAAGACAGCAGAATCAATTATTGTGACGATTGAACATGAATTAACACACTTATTACAAGTAAAATATGGCAACACCGTTCGTACTGGTGCATCAGTTCCAACCAAACTATATGACTATGCGTGCAAAAGGCAAGATGTTAGAAGCATAAACGACTTGATAAGTAGTAAAGATGTAGTCGATAACGACAGTTATGACTATGTTATGTATTCACGCTTTATTATTGAAGCAAAGGCAGACGAGCGTGGCATGAAGTGGATTGACAAGTATTATGCACTCAACAAAAAACAGTTCGGTGAAGACGAAGATTTGGAAAATGCAATCAAGGTGTTTAAGGCCGAGAACGAGTACTATCGTTTTTTGAATGAAGACGACAAAGATACTATTTTGGGAAAAATTAGTAGGCAAGCGGATTATTTGAACAAATTGGCGTTTACACGAAATTGCTTGTTCTCTAAAAAGAATGAAATTGAACGCAAATATTATGTGGAATTTGACGCTCCAAATCAGCAGGTAGAAGAGTATGTTAAGCAGTACAAACAATACTGCAAAAAACTAAAACTCATTGACAATACCATAGCAAAATTTTTGAAGAGTGGCGAAAAGCAACCTGTTCCAGAAGAAGTCAAAGATATATATGACGAATTTTAAAAATATTAAAAAAACCGTTAAAATAACGGTTTTTTTATGCTTTTTATCGCTTTTTTAATTTTTTCTTGTTAGTTTGGGAATTTTATCGTTCGGTTTTCGTGGTCGTAAACCTTTTTTGTGTCAAAAAACTTGGAATATTCTTTGCGGTAGTTTCTAAGTGCCACGCCGTTTAAAACTTCTCGTTTTAAAAACACGCAACCGTTTTTTTCTTGCGTGGTTGCATCTCCAACGCAAAAGAAAATTTTGTAGCCAAACTGTTTTAAAAGTTCCAGTTTGTTTCCGCTCATAACTTTGCTTCCGCAAGGGAAACAAAAAATAGGAGTAGAATTAATTGTTGGGATTATTTCGTCACGATATCTTTTTAGGTCACGGCAAAGCGTGGAGTAGGACGAATACGCAACTTGAATATGCTCGTAGGTGTGACAACCAAAGTGATAGTTCAATTTTTTTAGTTTTGAAACGAGTGGAACAATCTTTTCCAGTTCTTCTTCACGGTTCGTGCCGTCAATATTTATTCTGTAACCCAAAATCCCGTCATAGCCAGTTGGGCATAACACCGCACGGGCGTTTCGGCAACTAAAATCTGGGTGGCTGGCAATAAAATCTTCCATAATGCAAATTGCTTCTTTGTCATACTCAACTTGCGGAGAATTGTTTTTTGTAAAACTCGCAAAGTTTCCGTTGTCGTCAAGAATAATTTTGTCGCTTTGACCCAAGTTTGTGCTGTCGTAACTCATATCGTCAAACGATAGCATAAAAGGTTTTTTGCCGAGCGGAACAAAAAGGTCTTTAAAGTATGCTTTGCCGTCACTAATTCCCACAACATCAAAAATATCAACAAGGCAAAAATTGTTGTTGTACATTTCGGTCAAAAAATTTTTAAACTCTGTGTGAGTTATGCAATCTTTGTCAAAGTGATGACTTAGTTTGCCAGAAAATGCTTTTTTTGGGTCGTTGACAATTTCGTGAGTAAAGAAGTGTGCAACTTCGCCTTCATACTTGTAGTAAGCGTATTCGTTCCCTTGCGGAAAATCTTGCTCAGCAAAAACTTTTTGCGGACAAATTTGGACGCCACAAAGCACTGCTAAAATCACAAAAAAATATATTAAACTGGTATTAATAATTCTTTTCATAATCTTATTATGTGTAATTTTGTTGGTATTATTAAGTTTGTATTGTTTAAAACTTTTTGTGTTGTTAATAATTAGAAAAACTATAAAAACGGGTGAATTTTTATGAAAATCTTTAAAAAAATAGCAATTTTTGCGATAATTTTAACATTTGTTCCACTTTTTTGGGGTTGCAGTAGCGGTTCGACTAGTTTGATTATAACCGCAAAGCCAAATAAAATTGTTTACGAAATCGGCGAGAAATTTGACTATTCAGGTCTTAGCGTGGAGAGTTATAACAGTGACGGCACAAACACAAAAGTGCTTTTAAAGGAAGATGAAATCTCTGCTGTTGACACTTCGACTTCTGGCGAAAAAACTGTTACAATCACAAAGGGCAATTTGTCAACAACATTCACAATTTATGTTGCAAGCAAAGTGGTGTCAAGCAAAGACGACATAAAGCCAGCGATAACTTCTAGTGCAGACGGAGATATTATCTATATCAAACAGGGCGAGTATAAACCAGACAGCGAAACGGACGAAAGTTTGTATAACATTGTGATTAACAAGAAACTAACAATCGTGGGTGACGGTGCAAAAAAGACGATAATTCACGGCAATTTTTTGGTGGGTGCAAGGGACGAAGGTGGCAACTTTTTGCCAATGGAAAGTTTTGAAGATTTTAAACTAATCAATGTGGGCATGAAGTTGAACTATACCATTAAAGACAGATATTTGTCGTACGAAGGACCATATCAAAAATATGATGTTTTTGGTGCAATCAAAACATTTGATAGTCAAAAAATTTTCGTTAGTAACTGTTCGTTTAGTGGCTATTCTTATGCGATTAATGCAACAAACATTTCAGGGCTAACGCTTGTGAATAATATGTTTAGGGACATAAAAATCAATGCGGTCAAAGTTACAAACAGCATAAAAAATTCCGTTATGACCAAAAACTCTTTTATGGATATTGGCTCGTCAAGTTTGGTCATGGAAAACTCCAAGCAGGGCAATGTGGGAGCACTATTTTTGTCGTTTAAGGATAGCGGAAACGCAGGAATCATTGTTGCAAGCAACACATTTGTTAGAACGGGACTGATTTCCGGCTCGCTAAACTATGTTTCAAATGGGGCGGACGAACTTGAACTTGATAACAAAAATTCGCTTACAAGCGGAAGTTATGTTAACAATTCGGCAATCATTTTTTTAGTGTCGACCGGCCAAAATAACCTTGACGCGAGCGGAATAATTTTTGCATCGAACAACTTTGGAACGGCTTTAAAAAACATTGCATTCAACACAACTCAGGAAAATTTTATCAATCAAACTGGCGTTATAATTATCGAAGGATAGAAAATCGACTCAAAGCAAAAAATGTTAAAAACACACTAAAATTTATACTTTTTTTGTGGTTTTTATTGCTTTTTTTGCTTAAAATCATAAAAAATTAGAAAATTTATTTAAAAAAACCAAGTTTTACGCTTAACTTTTTTGTTTTAAAAAATCAAAAATTTGCTTGCCACCACACTGATTGTTTATTATAATTTTGTTGATATTTTTTACGAAAGAAGGTAGCAGTATGCAAATAATTTTAGCGTCACAGTCGCCACGAAGAAAAGAACTTTTAACTTTGATGGGACTAAGATTTGAAACCATGCCAAGCACAAAGGAAGAAGACATGACGAAGCACATGAGCCTAACAAAACTTGCAGAAAGTTTGGCAGAGCAAAAAGCGGTCGATGTTTTCGCTCAAACCAGTGGGGACAGAGTTGTGATTGGTGCGGACACCATGGTGGCGTTCAAAAACAAACTTTTTGGCAAGCCAAAGTCTAAATTAGAAGCAAAATCCATGCTTCAAACATTGTCTAATCGCTGGCACAAAGTTATAACAAGTTTGTGCGTGATTGTTCAAAAAAATGGTCAAACAAAAAAGTACTTAACGCACGACACTTGCAAGGTTAAATTTTTAAAACTCTCAAACACCGATATCGACAACTATCTTTTGTCAAACGAGTATGCCGACAAAGCGGGCGCTTATGCAATCCAAGGCCAAAGCGGAATGTTTGTTCAAAAAATCCACGGCTCTTACGCCACAGTTGTTGGTCTTCCAACGCACCTTTTATTCCAAATTTTAAAAGCCGAAAACTTGATGTAAAAAGAATGTACTACCTAGTACATTTTTTTTGACTAAAAGCATTTAAAATAAAAAAAGCCAAGATTAATTTTGGTTTGAATTTGACTCAACAAAGACGCTAACTTTTCTACGCAAATTATACTTTGAAAAATCTATCACGAGTATAACAAACAAAATATCAAGTGAAGTGGAGTTCTACTTCAAAGATTTTGTTCGGCTTTGTTTAATCTAACAATCATGTAGTGGCTGTTATGAAAACAAAAAAAGTCAAGATTTACTCTTGACTTATACTGGTTGCGGGGGACAGATTCGAACTATCGACCTTCGGGTTATGAGCCCGACGAGCTGCCAGCTGCTCCACCCCGCGATAACTATTAAAGTGTATACCATATCGAGCAAGATGTCAATACTTTTGACCGAAAAAGTTGAGAAATATGTTGATTTTAGGCACTTTTTCTTTTAAGCAAAGGGTTTTGGGTTAAAATTATTTTGCAATTTTGCAATAATGATATATTATAATAGTATCTTATGTGCTTTTTTGAGAAATATTAGTTTTACTCAAAAATTATTCAAAAACCAAATACAACTTTTGCACATATCACTAGGAGAATTTAATGGGACTATTTTCATTTTTATTTGCATCGGACAACTCTCGAAATGTAAAGAAACTAAAAGTTATTGCAGACCAAGTTTTTGCTCTTGACGAAAAGTATGCAAAAATGAGTGACGATGAATTAAAATCACAAACACAAATTTTAAAAGATAGACTTTCTAATGGTGAAACTTTGGACCACATTTTGCCAGACGCTTATGCGTGCATTAGAGAAGCAAGTTTTAGAGTTCTAAAACAAAAACACTACTATGTTCAAGTTCTTGGCGGAATTGCACTTCATCAAGGAAGAATTGCCGAAATGAGAACAGGTGAAGGTAAGACCTTGACCGAAACTTTGCCAGCATATCTAAACGCTCTTTCTGGCAATGGCGTTCATATCGTAACCGTAAACGAATACCTAGCAAAGCGTGATAGCGAGTGGATGGGAAAAGTGTTCAACTATCTTGGACTAACTGTTGGAATCACACTTTCTGGCATGAACGATGAGCAAAAACGCAAAGCATATCAAGCAGATATCACTTACGGAACAAACAGCGAGTTTGGATTTGACTACCTAAGAGACAATATGTGCATTAGGCTTGACCAAAAGGTTCAAAGAGGACATAACTTTGCAATCGTGGACGAAGTTGATAGCGTCTTGATTGACGAAGCAAGAACTCCACTTATTATCAGTGGCGGAAAAGGTTTTAGAAGCAGTGAAGACTACGACAAAGCACAAGCATTTGTTAGAACCTTGAAAAAAGACGAAGATGTTGAAATTGACGAAGAAAAGAAGCAAATTCGTTTGACCGAAAGCGGTGTTAGCAAGGCAGAAAGATTTTATAAAATCGAAAACCTTAGCGATATCGACAACATGGAAATCAACCACTATATCAACAACGCATTAAGAGCAAACTTTATGATGCACCTTGATAGTGACTATATCGTCAACGAAAAGGGCGAAGTTTTGATTGTCGATGAGTTTACTGGTCGTGTTATGGCAGGCAGAAGATTTAGTGACGGACTCCACCAAGCCATCGAAGCAAAAGAAGGCGTAAAGGTTAATGACGAGAACTTGACCGTTGCAACAATCACATATCAAAATTATTTTAGGCTCTACAAAAAACTTTCTGGTATGACAGGTACTGCCAAAACAGAAGAAACTGAGTTTAACAAAATCTACAAACTCGATGTTGTTCAAATTCCAACAAACAAACCAGTTCAAAGAAAAGACGATGTCGACATTGTTTACTCCACCAAAGAAGGCAAAATGAAGGCGATTGTTAACGCCATTATCGAACGCCACAAAACAGGTCAACCAATTCTTGTTGGTACTGTTACGGTTGAAAAGAGTGAAGAAATCAGTGACGCTTTGAAGAAAGCGGGCGTAAAGCATGTTGTCCTAAACGCAAAAAATCACGAAAGAGAAAGTGAAATTGTTGCCCAAGCAGGTAAGGTTGGTGCAGTAACAATCGCAACAAACATGGCTGGTCGTGGAACGGATATTTTGCTTGGCGGTAACCCAGAATTTTTGGCAAAACAACGCATGAAGCAAGAAGCGTTTGAAGAACAGTATATCATTGACTGCACTTCGTACGCTCCAACCACAGACGAAAAGTTGCTAGAAGCAAAACAGCGTTACAACGAACTTTATAACGAATTTAAGAAAGAAACCGACAAAGAAAAAGAAGAAGTTATCAAACTTGGCGGTCTTTATATTATCGGTACAGAGCGTCACGAGTCAAGGCGTATCGACAACCAACTTCGTGGCAGAAGTGGTCGTCAGGGTGACCCAGGTGAAAGTATTTTCTATATCTCGCTTGATGACGATATCGCAAGAATTTTTGGTGGCGAAAGATTGAAAAAAATCGCAACAGCGTTCAAAATGAGCGAAGACGAGCCACTATTCCAAATGAAGTTTATTTCGCACCAAATCGAAAACGCTCAAAAGAGAGTCGAAGGCAACAACTTTGCTATTAGAAGAACACTTCTTCAATTTGACGATGTTTTGAATGAGCAAAGAAATGTAATCTACGGTCAAAGAGATAAGTTGCTTGAAGGAGCGGACTTCCACGACCAAATTCTTGAAATGGTACACGAGCTTGTTGAAAAAACTGTCCGAGAAAATATCAGCGAAGACAAAGAATATTACGAGTGGGATTTGGAAACTCTTAACAAACGACTTGAAGAATATATCTTGCCAAAAGAAACCAATCTTTTAACCAAAAAAGTGGTTGAAGAAATGGAAGTTGAAGATGTTATCGAAAAAGTTTATAACACAGTTTTGAAAAACTTGGAAGAAAAGGAAAAACAAATCAACGAAACTTTTATGCAAGACAATCCAAACATGGTGGACGGCTTCAAAATGCTCGAACGCTTTGTACTACTACGACAAGTTGACAGCGCATGGGTTGAACACATTGACGCAATGACAATCATGAAACGAGAAATCATGACTCGTACAGACCCAATTACAGCCTACAAACAAGAAGGCTATGATATGTTTGAACACATGATTGACACAATTAGAAACAACACTGCAAAAATCATTTTGAATGCACAAGTTGAAAGAGTTGTAAAACAGCCACAAAAAACTTTAAAGCGTAACATTCAAGCAAATGCAACTCCTGTTGAAAAGCAATCCAAAACAGTAAAACGCACCGAAAAGCAAATCGGCAGAAATGACCCTTGCCCATGTGGAAGTGGTAAAAAATACAAAAACTGCTGTGGCAAAAATGCTTAGAAATTAGTTTATGTATATCAAAAAATCTACTTTGAACAAGTAGATTTTTTTGTGACTTAAAATTTTTAATTAAAAATATTCATGCTAAATTATATTTTAATCAGCAAAAAGTGCAATTAAATTATTGCAAGCAAATATATTTTTAACGCATTATTAAGCCATAGAAAAGGCATTATTGTGGCTTTATTATAATTAGTCAATGCCATATAATAACCACTTATAAAGCAAGTTTAACAAGCGATTTTGCAACAAACAACTTAGGAAGAATGTAGAAGTTAACATATTATCAAATGTGCAATTTTTTTGAAAAAACTATAAAAAATCATAAAAAAACACGATTTTTTCTTGATTTTTAATGTAAAAAGTATTGTTTAAATAAAAAAACACTGAAAACTCAGTGTCTTTTTTTAATCGCAGTGAAGAACAATTTTGTTTTGTTTTAATGTTTCCTTAAAGTCGATAACTCGTTGATTGCTAGAACCACGCCACTTCAAACTCAAATCTCTAAGTTTTTCAATATATGGTCCATCAACTATTATATCGACATAGTCAAGCAAAGGGTACTTTCCGTTCTTGTAGTCTTTTAAAACATCTTCAAAAACAAATCCAGTGTAGAGCCAAATTGTTTTGGTTGGAAACTTTTGCTTAATCTCTTTGCAAAGAGTTGTTAGTTCATCCACATTGTAGTGTTCGAGTGGGTGACCGCCAGTTAGGGTAATCCCGCTAACATAGTCTTTTTTTAGTTCTTCAAAAATTTCGGCTTTGGCGTTGTCATCAAATGGAATTCCGCCAAATCTGTCCCAAGTTTGTGGGTTTTGGCAGTTCTTGCACCTTAAAGAGCAACCGCTCACAAAAAGCACAACCCTAAATCCATCGCCGTTTAGCATATCGTCATGTTTAATATTGTGATAATTCATCATAATCTCCGTTATCTTCTTCTGGGTCGTCATTTAATACTTCGCCCAAGATTTCAACATATTCGCACCATTCGTCTTGCGATAGTCCGTCAATATTTTTGTCGTTCATAATTAAACTCCTTACATACTCTTTCTGTCTTTAAATTCGGCTAGTTTGTGGTCGGCATACATACTTCTGCCGTTCACTCTGGAATAGCCAAGATAGCCGTTCATTCTTTCAATTCGGGTTATGTTTTCGCTGTGGCATTTTGGACAAGTATCGCTGTCTATAAACTGCTCGCCACAATCTTCGCAGTAGTCAAGTTGAAGGTTAACGCCTTCGTAAAATCCCATTTTCATGGCTCTACGAACCATTGTTTTTATGGCTTCCTTGTTGTAGCCAAGTGGGTATCTGCAATATTGGATTGCTCCGCCAGTGCAGTAGTGATACATTTTGTATTCGATGTCTTGTTTTTGAATAGGGGTGATATCTTCATACACTGCGCAGTGGAAACTGTTTGATGTGTATGGTTTGTCGGTTATGCCTTTCATTTCGCCGTACATTTTTCTAAACTGCTCAACTTGAAGACCGCACAAACTTTCGGCAGGAGTGCCATATAGGGCATACAGAATTCCGTCCTCTTTGGTGATTTTCTTTTTGTACTCGTCAAGATATTGCAAAATTTCGATTGCAAGTGATTGGTCTTGGACAAGCGATTTTCCGTTGTAAAGATATTGCGTTTCGTTTAGGGCAGTGATGCCGAACGAAGCAGTCATTGGTCTAAGATATTCTCTGCCAATTTCTTGTTCTGGATTAAAGTGGCCGTTCAAAATTCCGCCTTGACAGAACGCTAGTGGGTTTGTTCCTGCTTTTTTGTGAGAGAAATATTCAAATGTTCTAATATGTATTTTTCTAATAATTTCGAGATAGAACGAAAGTTCTTCAAAAAAGATTTCTTTAACTGTTCTAGTTGGCTCGTCTTTTTGTCTTAGTTGTGCCTTTCTTAAAATCATAGGGAAGTGAATACTAATCGCTCCCATGTTCATTCTGCCTTCATAGATTGGTTCATCGGTGTCGTCAAGTGGTTCAAATCCACCTTTCTTAAACCAAGGGGCAAGTGTTGCTCTGCAACCCATTCTGGAAATTGTCTTGTGATATTTTCGGTAGATATCTCCGCAATAGCCTTCGCCTGTGCAACTAATGTAGTCAGGATACATGGCTTTGCTCGAACAGTCAATCGCTTCCAAGAATAGCCATTCAAGTTCTCCACCTTCGCCGTGCAAGTTTTCGTCATACAAGAAACTTAGTTTAGGGAACAAAACAGGGTGTTTAAAGCCGTCTTTGCCTTGTCCGTTTTTTCTAACTTTCATAGCGATAGATGTGCAAAGTGTTTCAAACTTCTTTGTTCCAAGTCCAAACGAAACGGCAGTAAAAGGATAGTCGCCACGGCTTGAACCAACAGAGTTCAACTTCATTTCAAGTCCTTGCCAGCCTTGTTCGTAGTCCCTAACAATCTTTTTCATGGCGTAGTCGTCTGCTTGACTTGAAAGTTCGTCTTGACTAAGGCTAGACTTCATGTCTTTTGCAATTTGTTTGTATTCGTTAACATACTTAGCGTAACTTTTTTCGGCATAAGGGGCTAAAACCTTGTCGATTTCGCTAATCGTAAACCCGCCATATTGACAACTTGCCATGTTCATAATAATGTCGCCAATAAGGTCGAATGCAACATCAAGAGTTTTTGGCTCGTTGTAGTGAAGGTTTCCCATTTCAAAACCGCCAGTCAAAATTTCTTTTATGTCCGCAAGGCAACAGTTGAACGAGTCAAGTCTGCTTCCACGGTCGTGAATGTAGATGTAGCCTTCGCTCATTGCTTTTTCTTCTTCCGCTGTCAAAAAGAATTTTTTGTATAATTCGCTGTTAAGTTCGTTATAAACAATCGCTCTTTGGGTGGTGATGATAGCACTGTCTGCGTTTGCGTTGCTTCTGTCGCCAATAAAGTTGAGTCCAAGTTTTTTGTTGTAGACTTTGTCGAGCATTCGTGCAAACGAAGCCTTGTTGTCCCTGTATTCTCTGTAACTTCTAGCAACATCTTTGTTGATTTTGTCAAGTGCGGTTTCAACAAGATTGTGAATGTTGAGAACTGGCACTTTGTCTAGGTGCGCAATTTGAGTTTCAACAAAGTCGCACACTTTGTTTTCTTCTTCTGGCGACAATGTTACAACCACTCTTGTTGCCGATTTTCTAATGGCGTTTTTGATTTTTTCGCTGTTGTAGTCTTCTTCAACGCCACTTTTTTTAATAATCTTAACCATAAAAATTGCACCGTCCTAATTTAATATTATATTATCAAAATTAGCACCCAAAGTGGCAAATGTCAATCAAAAATATGAGCATTTTTTCAAATAAAAAATAAATAATTTTTTTTGAAATTTTGCTAAATTTTATTTCACAAATTCACATCAATATGGTTATAATATATAGTAAAAAACTTAGGGAGGGGGAGAAGCACATGGTGGCTTCTTTTTTTCTGTTTGTTTAAAATATTGCCATATTTTTCCAGTAACAAAAAAATAATGTTAATAAAGATTTTTAATTTTGCCTATATTGATATATAATATATATAAGGAGTTTAGTTTTATGAAACAAAAATTTTCTAAAATTTTGATGCCACTATATCTTTTAAGCGTTGTGATACTAATGATTTTGCTCATGAATTTGAACTATATCAGCGGTTACAGACTCAATGGCTACGAAATGTTCACAGCCTATAAGTTTGCGGGATTTTTGGGCTTTGTTATGTCCATGTTCGCATTCTTGCACTTAGCAGTTTTGTTTGGATTAATCGCTCTAAGTGTGATTGATATTTTGAACCGCAACGGGGCTATAACATTTAACACAAAAAACAAAAAAATGAATCTTAAAAAACTCGAAAAAATCATGCTCACAGTTTTGGCAAGTTTGTCACTACTTGTTTTGATTTTTGTAATCATTTACTGCGCATCAAAAAGTGTTTATATTGGCGTTGGAGCAATCCTAAACACAATTATTGAAATTTTGGCTTGCGTAGCGTTTTGGCTTATGGACGACAAGGGCGTGTTTGAACAAATTGAGCACAATATGACTACTGAAAAAACAGCTGAACCTAGCAAAGAAATGGTTAATGAAGGCGAGCCAACAAGCGATGAGTTTGAAAAGGAACTTCAAAAAGATGTTATCGTTCCAACAAACGAAGATTTAAAGTAGAAAAAACAATCAAGGGGTAACACCCTTTTTTGTATTTAATTTGCTTTTTGTTGCTCTAAAAAATTTTTTAGAGTATAATTAATCATTAATATTGGTGGAAAAATGGAAGAAAGAGTAGAGTACAACAAAAAAGATAGTGCGATAATGTTTGCAATAGTTTTGGTTTTGCCAATGCTTGCAACATCTTTTTTTGCGCTTGTGCTAAAACTTATTTTTCCGTCTATGAACCAGACTTTGAACTACTATCTTTTGCTTGCGTTCAATCAAGCAATGTTTTTGACTTGCTATCTGGCTTATAATGCAACTGCAAAAATCAATGGCGTAAAAGCCTGCAATGTAAAATTTAACCTTAATATTTGGCAGGTTGTAATCATAATTTTGATTGGACTTGTTGCAATGTATGGTTTTAGTTACCTAACCGAGTATTTAGAATACCTAATGCGTTTGGTGGGCTATAAAGCAGACAACTTTTCGCTTTTAAACACTTCTTCACTTCCAATGTTTTTTGTAAACATTGTTGTGGTTGCATTGATGCCTGCAATTTGTGAAGAATTTATTTTTAGGGGCGTGATTTTAAACGGCTTAAAAAACACAGGCAAAGTCAAGATGATAGTTCTTAGCGGACTGATGTTTTCCATAATGCACCTTAGTTTGCAACAGAGTGTATATCAATTTATTTTGGGCATGGTTTTAAGTGCTATCGTTATGATAACTGGTTCGATTTTAAGTTCTATGATTTTACATTTCTTTAACAACTTTTTTGTACTATTCACAAATTTGATTGTTCAGCCAAGCGGGGAAGCCACAGTTTTCACTCCAAGTGGAGTAATGGACCACATTTTGCCATTCTTGATTGCAATAGTTGCGGTTGGATTAATTTATTTACTATTATGCTTGCTCAAAAAATGCACAAAACAGCCAATGTATGAAATATTTAATCTTAAAAAGTCAAAACCATCAAAGCAGGCGAATATAAATAGTTTATCAACCACTCAACCACTTGCTGAAACTTTGCCAAGCAGTGATATCAAGGTTGAAGACGCTAGCCAAGATAATGCTAGTCAAGCCGTGCAATCAACTGAAAAGAGCGTGGAGTTGTCAAAGCCAAAAACTAGCAAAGACAATGTTTTCTTGATTGCGTCACTGGTCTTTGGCGCAGTGCTATGGATTATCAATGTTATCGGCGAATTTATTTTATAAAAAGGACAGAATATGAACAAAACACTCTTTAAAACTTATGTTATATATTTCACATCACTTCTGCTGTTTGTGGGGGTTAGGATTGCATCAAATCTTGGTGCGTTCAACTTTATGACAAACAGCATTGTTAGGAACGATGTTGCCACAATCATTATTCAAATTGGAATTATGATTTTAGTGCCAATGCTACTGAGTTTCCTGCTCCTAAAACAAAAGCCAAAAGAACAACTAAAAACTTGTCATTTTAAAAAAATCAGTTGCAAGGCGGTTTTGATTTCGTTTGGAATTGGAATCTTGCTGTTTTTCTTAAACTTAATTGTAGCAAACTTTTTTAGCAACCTTATTCACTTGTTTGGCTATTCTTCTGGTGGGTCGTCAAGTTCGGGCGGTAGCACGGTGGAAATAAGCCCTGTTGTTTTGTTCTTGCTTGAAGTTGTTTTCACAGCAATTTTGCCGGGTTTTTGCGAAGAATTTATGCACCGTGGCGTGCTAATGCGTAATGTGGCAAGCCAAACAAACTACAAAACTGCAATCATCATTAGTTCTGTTTGCTTTGGACTCATGCACCTAAACATTGAGCAAGTGTTCTATGCAAGCATTCTTGGACTTATCATCGGCTATGTTGGCGCAGTGAGCGATAGCATATATCCTTGCATGATTCTCCATTTTTGTAACAACTTTTTGAGCGTCTACTTTTCCTATGCAAGTTCTCAAAACTGGCTTGGCGGGGGATTGTTCGATAAAATCAACGCAATATATTCCAACAATTCGGTCATTTTTGCATTTTTGTTTACAGCGATAATCTTTGTTGCACTCGTGGTTGGAATTGGCTACTTAATTGTTCAACTTTTCAAAGAAACCCGTATGAAAAAATTGCAAAAGTCGCTCCTAGCAGTTCAGCAAGAAGTTTCGGGCGATTTGCAATCTCAATCGCCAGAACAACTTGCAACAGATTTTAAATCATTAATCATGCCACACCTAGAAAAAAATCAAGATGTGCTTAGTGTTATGTTGCCAGCACCCGCTAGCGAAAAAACCAAGCAAAGTTTGTCCACAAATCTATTTTTGTATGCAACGCTATTCTTGGGCGTGCTAATCACAATTTTCACATTTATTTGGGGAGTAATCTAATGGAAATCAATGTTGTATGTGTGGGATTTCTTAAAGAAAAATTTTTTAAAGACGCAGTGCAGGAATATTGCAAGCGAATTGGCGGATTTTGCAAAGTTAATGTTGTTGAAGTAAAAGACTACGACTACGGCACAAGCGAAGGCGAAATTTTAAAAGCCAAGCAAAAGGAATCCGAAAGTTTGATTAAGTATAAAAAAGGCTACTCGGTTGCACTCGAAATCGCTGGCGAAAATTTTACGAGTGAAAAGTTTGCTCAAAAAATGAAAGATATTTTCGATAACAAATCCAGCACAATTTCGTTTTTTATCGGTGGCTCAAACGGACTCGACAAAGCGTTTAGTGAAAGTTGTGACTTTAAACTTTCGTTTTCAAAGTTAACTTTTCCACATCAACTCATGCGAGTAATCTTGCTTGAACAAATCTATCGTTCGTTTATGATTAATTCCAACCGCATTTATCACAAATAATGCTGTTTTCAAATCAAACAAAATATTGTTATAAAAAAATCAGCCCATTTGGCTGATTTTTTCTTCTTTAAATCAATTTATTTGTATTTTTCTGCGTATTTTGTTGGAAAATTATTTTTTCTTATCTTAATTGCACTACAATCACATTGTTTTTCATGCCTTTATAAGCAAAAGAAAATCTTAATTTTAATGTGTTTTTTATTTTCACAAACAAACTTTGTTAAGAAATTTGAGTGGCAACAATTATAGTTCTGTAATCCAAATTGTAGTAGCAGGTGAATAGCGTTAAAATTTTGTCGCCAAAACTTGCGTCAATACTTCCGCTAAACTTTGAATATTTTTCAAGAGTAGACATAAAACTGTCAAACTTTGCCTGCGTGTCCAAATTGTTTTGATTAAATATGTTGGAGTAAACTTCGGTGTACTTTGCGTCAGTCGTGTCGGTAATTTTAAACTTAAACAGTCCCGCAATGTGATATGTCGCTATTCCAGAACTTGTTTCCAGTTTGATGTTGTAGTTAAAACTGCTTCTTGTTTCGTCAATATAGCGGTTGAGTTTTCCAAATAGTGACTGATTGGTTGTGCTGTTAAAAAGTGAAAAGTTGTACGAACTGTGACCAATAAACATCGTATTGTTGTTTGCTAGGTCAAAGTCGTGTGGCTGATAAGGACAGCCAAGAGCGTTTTTCTTGTTGTCAACGCCGTGATTAAGATAAAAATCTTCGTCCTGCTTGCTGGTGGTCTTAACAATCGGTAAACTTAGACCAATATCGTCAATCGTAATCCATGCCATAATGTTTGGATTGATTTCATGCAGACTGTCAAAACCTTCGGTGTTTTTCTTGACTTCAAGTCGCCTTAGATATTCGCTGTAATGACGCTCGGTGTAGATTAGCGAAAAACTTTCGATTGCACTTTGCATACTCACGCAAATTGTGAATACCAAAAAAACAATCAACACTTGCTTGAATGTGATTTTTGGCTTGCCGTAGTTAAACATTTCCGCATAATTTAGTTTCATATCAAATATTATCAAAGTTTTACGCAAGTTTGTCAAATATTTTCCGCCACGGATTTTTTAATGTGAAAATATGTGCATATATTGAGCCTTTTGTTTTATATATCTTTAAATATGATTGCTGATTGTTCATGAACCTTTGCTTAAATATTGTTGTTTTTGATTTGCACCATATCAAAACATATTTAAAACATTAAACATTGTAGAAGTAAGAGCGGTTAAAAATAGGAGTGCAAAGCAAAGTCTTTTACGATTAAGTATGAAAAACAAAAGAACATTTTTAACGCTGTTCTTTTTTATTTAAAAAAAGTTGTTGTGAAAACTGATTTTTAGGTTGTTATTTTTTTAAAATCGGTTTTGAAAATGGTAATTGGGATTTTTTCAAAATTTCACCAAGTGTTACTATTTGACAAAAAGATTGCTTGGTGTTATCATTTTTTTATGAAAGAATACTACATGAATCAGGCGTTAAGTCTAGCAAAAAAAGCAATGAAAAAAGGCGAAGTGCCAATCGGTGCTGTGATTGTCAAAAACGGCAAAATTATTGGCAAGGGCTACAACAAAAAAGAGCATAAGCACATGACAACTCGTCACGCCGAGATTGAAGCGATTGAAAAAGCAAGTAGAAAAATCAAAGATTGGCGACTCAACGACTGCGAAATGTATGTTACGCTTGAACCTTGTTGTATGTGTGCGGGTGCGATATTGAATAGCAGGCTCAAAAAGGTCTACATTGGCGCAATGGAAAAAAACTTTGGCTGTTGCGGGAGTGCCTACAACCTGTTGCAAGCGGAAAAATTCACAACTCACGCTGATGTTGAAACGGGCATTTTGGAAAGTGAATGTGTAAAACTTTTGCAGGATTTTTTTAAGGAGCGAAGAAAAAAGTAAGTTTTTTAAAAATTTTGCTATATAAAAGAATAGTAAAGTGAAATTGATTTTAAATTTGTAAAGGGTAATATATAATATTAGTATGAAAAAAACAAAAGAGATTTTAGACTCTAAAAGTGCAAACGAAAATATTGCTAGCACGGAAAATGAAACCACCAAACTAACCAAGCAAGCAATCAAAAACTTGAAAAAGAAAAAAAAGAGCAAGGGTTTTAGTTTTGACAACGCTAAGCGAATTTTTGCTGACGAAAAAGTGGGACTAAGTTCTGCACAGGTTGCCGAGCGAATTAGTGACGGCTATGTTAACTACTACGAATCCAAGACAACGAAAAGTTACAAAAATATTTTCTTTTCAAACATTTTTACATTTTTTAACACGCTAATGTTTTTGGCAGCGATTGCATTAATTTGCGTTAAGTCCTACAACAATCTTTTGTTTTTAGTTATTTTGTTTTGCAACACGACTATTGGAATCGCTCAGGAAATCAAAGCCAAGCGAACAATCGAAAAAATCACGCTTGTAACATCTCCAACCGTCAAAGTTAGGCGAAACGGCGAAATTGTTTCCATTCCTGTTAACGAAATCGTACTTGACGATATTTTGCTGTTTGAGTTTGGCAATCAAATTTCGACCGACAGTGTTTTGCTAAGCGGAGAAATCGAAGTTAATGAAAGTTTGCTAACGGGCGAGAGTGTTCCTGTTATCAAGAAAAAAGGCGATACAATTTTGGCGGGAAGTTATGTAACCAGCGGAAAGTGCGTTGCTCGTGCCGAAAAAGTAGCCGAGCAAAACTACACCAGCCAGTTGACTTTAAAAGCCAAAAAGTACAGCAAGCCAGAGAGTGAACTACTAAGCAATCTTCAAATGGTCATAAAACTAATAGGCATTGTGATTATTCCGCTTGCAGTTGTAATGTACTTTAACAACAAATCCATTGTTGGAACGGACATTGAAAGTATTGTTACAAAAACGGCGGGCAGTGTGCTTGGAATTATTCCAGCGGGACTTTTTCTATTAACAAGTCTTGCACTTGCGGTTGGAGTTATAAAACTAGCCAAGAAAAAAACGCTAGTTCAAGATTTGTATGGCATTGAAATTTTGGCAAGAGTCGATGTTTTGTGTTTGGACAAAACTGGCACAATCACTGACGGAACAATGGCGGTTAAGGAAGTAAAACCGCTTTTACAAGAAAAAGATTTAAAGCAAATTTTGAGTAGTTATCTGTCATCAATGAAGACCCAAAATCAAACTTTTACAGCACTAAAAAACTATTTTGGCGAAGAAAAGATTTTCAAAGCAAAAAAGGTTTTTGAGTTTAACTCAACAAAAAAATATAGCGCAGTCGAGTTTAAAGACGGCGAAACTTACTATTTGGGCGCTCCCGAATTTGTTTGTAAAACTCGTGACAAAAAAATTGAAAAACAAATGCAAAAGTTCGCAACCGAAGGTTATCGAGTTTTAATGCTAGCAAAATCAAACGAAAAACTTGGAAAAAATCTTCCGCAAAAACTCGTTCCAGTGTGCTTGATTGCGATTGAAGAAAGAATTAGGCAAGAAGCAAAGCAAACAATTTCGTGGTTCAACGAAAATGGTGTGCATGTAAAGATAATCAGTGGTGATAATCCACTAACTGTTAGTGCAATCAGCAAAAAAGTAGGAATTCAAGGTGCGGAAAGATATATCAGCCTTGAAGGTTTGACCGAACAACAATTAATTGAGTGTGCGGACAAATATAACATCTTTGGCAGAGCCACCCCAGAACAAAAGCAAGTGCTTGTTAAGGCTCTAAAAAATTTGGGACACAAAGTTGCCATGACGGGCGATGGAGTAAACGATATTTTGGCGTTAAAAGAAGCCAACTGTTCAATTTCTGTTTCCAGCGGAAGCGAAGCCGCACGAAATGTTAGCCACCTTGTTTTGCTCGACAATAACTTTTTAAATCTTCCGCAAGTTGTAAAGGAAGGCAGGCGAGTTGTAAACAATGTTATCACATCGGCAAACTTGTTTTTAATGAAAACTTTGTATGTGTTTTTGATAACTTTGTTTTGCATTTGTTTCCATATTGAATATCCGTTTGCACCAACGCAAACTTTGATACTCGAAATGTTTATCATTGGATTGCCGTCATTTTTCCTAGCGTTGCAACCGAACGAAAGCAAAATCGAAGGGACATTTGCAAGCAAGGTGTTTGTTAAGAGCATATTCCACGGAGTGCTACTGTTCTTAACATTCCTTGCGTGCTACATTTTTGACACAAAGTTTGTTCACACAAACTCGTACGAAACAATGGCGTCACTTTGCATGATTTTCACGGGACTTGTGATACTCTTTAAACTTTGCGTGCCACTAAATTTATATCGTGGAATATTGTTTATAGCCATGCTAGTGTTGTCACTTTTGGCACTATTCATATTGCCACCAAGTTTGTTTTACTACACTCAACTTTCGGTTGATGAGCAGTTTTTCATAACAATAGTGACGATTATTAGTTTTGTTGTTGTGTTTGTTCCACTAGCGTTCAAAAAAAGGCGAAAAAAAGTTGATAGTTCAAATCAAAA
The DNA here is from genome assembly GCA_934777505.1 of uncultured Clostridia bacterium. Taxonomy (GTDB): domain Bacteria; phylum Bacillota; class Clostridia; order Christensenellales; family UBA1242; genus CAKVNM01. Next base: position 23,418 of record CAKVNM010000003.1, read on the forward strand.
AGCATTGTAAAAAATGCTTTTTTGGTTTTTTTGACGAGTTCCAACCTTTATTGCCACAATGTTATTTGACTTTTAGTCAAGAAAAAGATAATATATTTTTAGGAGTTATATATGTTAGATATTTTGGAAGAAATCGAAAAAAACGGCTATCACGATATGAGAAATGATGAAAAACAGTCACAAACTTTTGGACTTGAAAACACCGAAAATCAAGTTGATTTAAAGAGCAAGACAACCGGCTATAACGAAGAAGATAGTACTAAAAATGTGCAAGTAATAATAATGAAAGTTGTTAACGACTCGTTCAAACTTTCTACCAAAACTTATGAATTAAAAATGCAGGGCAAAACTATGCTTTCGTGGGTTGAAAATGCGGTTAAAGACTTTGATGTTAGGGAAGTTGAAATGAATGCAAACGCCGACTTTTTGAGCCTAGCAAAGCAAAACATAAACGGCGAAAAAAAGTATACGCTTGTGCTTTTTGCGGACGCTCCTTTAATCAAATCGTCAACCGTGAGCGAAATTGTGGAATATTTTGTAATCAAAGACCTTAGCGTGCTAAAATTCACTCGTGGCTATATGTTCAAAACTCAGTATTTGCTAACAATCGACAAACTTTATGCTCCACAGGTGCAGTACTTTGAAGAAGAAGATTTTATCACTTGCTACAACCTTAAACAATTTGCTCTTGTTAACGACATTTTAAAATCCAGAATACTATCTTATCATCAAAAAAACGGCGTGGTTATTACTGACCCAGTGTCAACGATAATCGAAGCCGATGTTAGCATAGAAGAAGGCGTAAAATTGCTTGCGGGTAGCAAAATTTTGGGCAACAGCGTGATTGAAAAAGGTGCAGTTATTTCCTACAACTCGATTGTTGATAGTAGCGTTGTTATGACAAATTCGTTTGTGGAAAATTCTATCATAAAAAACAGTATTATTGGCAAAAATTGCGTTATAAAAAATTATAGCATTGTTGAGCAAAAAGCGGTGATTGGAGATAATTGCACGCTTTGTGGCTATAACTTGGTCAAATCAAAAAGCCTTTTGGAAGGCGTTACGCTTGAAGAATACGAAAAGCGTTTGTAAGGAGAAAATATGATTTTAATCGTTGGACTAGGCAATCCAGAAAAACAGTACGACAACACTTATCATAATGTTGGGTTTATGGTTATTGACGCCCTAGCAGAAAAGTATGATTTTAGACTTAGCAAAAACAAGTGCAAAAGCATGATTTTTGAAGGTAGAATTTTGGGCGAAAAAGTGGTGGTGGCAAAACCGTTAACTTATATGAACCATAGTGGCGAAGCCGTGGTGGAGTTAACCAGAAGTTTTAAGCCCGACAAAACTTTGATTGTGTATGACGACATCGACATTGAAAAAGGCAAAACAAGGTTTAGACAAAAGGGCAGTGCAGGCACTCACAACGGAATGAGAAGCATTGTGAGTCTTATGGGAACAGAAGATATTGCAAGACTTCGTGTTGGAACAAAGAGTGAACAAAAGGTCTACGACCTAGCCGACTATGTACTATCAAAAATTGATATGCAGTCGCTTGAAAAAATCGACACTGCGATTGACGAGAGCGTTGACACAATCGAAAAATTCATTCAAAACAAGTTAAATTAGTTGGAAGATATGTTAAAAGAACTTTTAGAAAAAACAAATAGCACCAGTTCGTTACTCTCACTTTTTTTGGATATTGAGTCCAAAAAAAATGTGAGTATTTTTGATATCAGTTTGGGTGCAAAAAGTTGGATTTTAAAAGAAATTAATCAAAAAATTTTGTATGTAACCGAAAGTTTTGACACGCAAAACAAACTAAAAAATCAACTCACAAGTTTTGGCAAAAGAGTGGAACTAATCAACTCTATCGACTACGACCTAAAAGTTAGTGCTTATAAAAATGATGAAAGCCAGAAAAAGTTGATTGCGTCACTGTGCAAAATTGCACTTGAGAAGGTTGACGCAGTTATTGTTTCGCCAAAAATATTGCTTGCAAAATTGCCAACCTTGGAAAACTTAAAAAAGCATATTTTAAATTTTGAAGTGGGCAAGGAGTACGACATAAAAGATGTTACAAACTTGCTTTTGTCTAGTTGCTACAAAAAAGTAGAAATGGCGGAAAACGAAGGCGAGTTTGCTGTTCGTGGCGATATTATTGATGTTTTTTCGCTTGGCGAAAGTTTGCCATACAGGCTCGAATTTTTTGGTGATGAACTGGAAAGCATTTCGTCATATAATTTGCAAAATTATTCCAAGATAGAAAATTTTGATAATATTAGTATTTTCCCAAGCACGCTGTGCTTTATTGAGAATAAATCTCAATTATATTTAGACCTTGATATGCTTAGTCAAAATGCTTCAAAAAAACTGTCTAGTGAAGACTTAATGAGACTAAGAACCAATATCGAAGATATCAAATTTAGGCTAGAAAACAACAGCATATCGGGGCTAGAAAATTTTGTTTCTCCGTTTCTTAATTATCAAGACAATATTTTGTCATTTTTGCCAGCAGAATATGTTTGCGTATTTGACGATGTAAAGCAGATTGTCGACAAACTAAACACTTCGCATTTGGAGTTTATGCAAAGTTTTTCGCTGTTATATAAAAGCGGGGACGCATTTGAAAAACACAAGGGTTTGATATTTGAACCAAGCAAAGTGTTTTTTAGCAAACACCAAAAAATTTCGTTCCAAAATATCAACACAAGCAACAAGATTTTTTCGCCCGACAAAGTGTATAATTTTAGACAATCGAGTGTTACAAATTTTTATGGCAACTATGAACTTTTGCTTGACGAGTTAACATACTACCTAGAATTTAAAAACACCGTTATTATTTTTGCAAAAGACGAGTCAACAGCGGTCTACTTGCAAAACTTTTTGTCGTCAAAAAAAATGCTCAGCAATATTGTTAGCAAAGCATCACTGGCAAAACTTAGGGAAGTAAATATTGTTCCACAGCAAGTTTTGTTTGGAGCAGTGTTTGTTGAAGACAAAATTGCAATCATTGGAACAAACGAACTAATCGGCAAACAAGATGTTGTAAAGACTGCAAAAAAGACAAGACGAGAAGTATTCTCTTTGCCAAAAATCGGCGACTATGTTGTTCACGAAAAGTATGGAATTGGCAAATGCGTTGGCATTGAAAGACGAAAATTTGCTGGATTTGAAAAGGACTACATTGCTCTTGAATATGCGGGCGGAGATAGACTTTATGTTCCAACCGAACAAATGGACTTAATCACGAGTTATGTGTCGTCCACGCAAAATCAAAAGTTATCAAGACTCGGTACGCAGGAATTTCAAAGAGTAAAAGAAAAAGTTAAGTCAAGCGTAAAAGAAATGGCGTTTAGTTTGCTTACGCTCTATGCTTCCAGACAGCAAACCAAGGGCTTTAAGTACGCCGAAGATGACGAACTAACCAAAGAATTTGAAAACGCATTTCCGTTTACAGAAACGCAAGACCAACTTGAAGCAATTAAGCAAATCAAAGACGACATGACCAAAGGAAAACTTATGGACAGGCTTGTGTGCGGAGATGTTGGCTATGGCAAAACCGAAGTTGCCCTAAGAGCAATTTTCAAAGCAGTGCAGTCGGGCAAGCAAGTTGCGTTTTTAGCGCCAACAACCATACTTTCTCAGCAACATTTCAACACTTGCTACGCCAGAATGAATGGTTTTATGGTCAATGTTGCGGTTCTAAACCGATTTAAGTCGGCAAAGGAGCAAAAGCAGATAATCAAAGACACCAAAGAAGGCAAAGTCGATGTTTTGGTCGGCACTCACAGACTTCTAAGTAAAGATGTTGAGTTTAAAGATTTGGGACTGCTTGTGCTTGACGAAGAACAGCGTTTTGGCGTTCAAGACAAAGAAAAAATCAAAAATCTAAAACGCAATGTTGATGTTCTAACGCTCAGCGCAACTCCAATTCCACGAACGCTTCACATGAGCCTTAGCGGGATTAGAGATATCAGCCTTATAACAACACCACCCGAAGGTAGATTGCCAGTTCAAACTGTCGTTACTGAATATAGCGATGTTTTGATGCAAGAAGCATTAACAAAAGAACTCAATCGTGGCGGACAGGCTATTGTTGTTTATAACAGCATCGAAAATATCTACACTCTTGCCGAAAAAGTCAAAAGCCTTGTTGGAGATGACTTTAAGGTGGGCGTGGCTCATGGTCAAATGGACGAAAAAACGCTGGAAAATGCAATCTATAATTTGTATAACGGCGACACTGATATTTTGGTTTCTACAACCTTGATTGAAAACGGCATAAATTTGCCAAACGCAAACACTTTGATTGTTAAAGACGCCGACAGACTGGGACTATCTCAACTTTATCAGTTAAGGGGCAGAGTTGGCAGAAGCACAAGACTAGGATACGCATACTTTACTTATGAAAAAAACAAGGTTATGACCGAAGATGCCTACAAACGCCTTAACGCTCTAATGGAGTTTACGGAACTTGGCAGTGGATTTAAAATTGCCATGCGAGATTTGGAAATCCGTGGCTGTGGCAATGTTATGGGCAAAGAGCAACATGGTCACATGGACAAAGTTGGATATGATATGTATTGCAAACTTCTTAACGAAGCGGTTGCCGAACTCAAAGGCGAACAACTCAAAACTGCTCGTGAAGTCAAAATTGATATTGCACTCAACGCCTTTATTCCAAACAACTATATTTTGGATAGCGATGCAAGATTTAGAGTTTATAACCTTCTTTTAGCCATAAAGAGCGAGCAAGACAGAGTAAAAGTGCTTGATAATATCAAGGAAATGTACGGCAAAAATCTTCCACAAGAACTTGAAAACTTGTCAAAGATTTCACTTTTAAGATACTACGCACAAAATTTAGGTGTTAGTAGAATACAAATCAATTCTCAAAAGTGCATTGTTGAATTTTACGAAAAGCAGTCGCTTGTTAACGACAGGCTAACAAAAGCACTAGCAAAAAGTGGACTTAACTATGTATTAAACTTTAATCAATTACCAATAATTAGTTTTAACGAAAATTCGCTTTCGGTTACAAAGTTGCTGGAAAAACTAATTTTGCTCTTTAAAGATTGCGTGGCTTAGCAAAAAAAATGAAAATTTAACTATCAAGTATTTGATTTTTGAGTGCAAGATAGTATATAATAGGGTGTTTATAATAATTTAATGGAGTATTTACAGTGAAGAAATTTGTATTTAGTTTAGTCATTATGTTTATGTGTGCAGTCACAGTATTTAGTGGTTGTGCATTGGTGCAAACAAACAGCAACAAACTTGCTGACAGCGTTTGCGCAAAAGTTGGAGAAACAACAATAACAAGACGAGACCTTGTTAACTACTATATCGCAGTGCTAAATCAAGGCTATCAATATTCAATCGAAGACTTGCTAGAAGAACTTATCAATCAAAAATTGATTGTTGAAGATGTTAAAAACAACCTTGCTTCTTATGTTAGCCCAATGGGAGAAGGAGTTGAACTAAACGGAACAACTTTGAAAGACATCAAAAACAAAGCATATTACAATAAGGCAATGCAACAAGTTTACGACTACCTTGACGGACAAATTTTGAATTATGAAAATTCAATCCGTGCAGCAAGGGGCGAAAGCAAGATTGTTGAAGACGAAAAATCTTCTACAAAAACAGACTACGACAAAGAAAGTTTGTATGAAAGCAAAGTTGAAAAAAATAGTAGCAACCAAATCGTATTAAAATTTGATAAGGTGGAATTTGAAGACAAAATCGTTGGCGAAAATTCTAGCACTTATGGCTACAACTACCTTTCAATCGACCACGGCGACCCAGCAACAAGACAACTTGCTTACGAAAGATTTATTCAAGCATTAATTCGTAACGAAAAAGGCAAAAACCTTGATATAAACGAACAAAATGTTTTAAATAGAGAAATTGAAAGAGTATTCAAAATCTACGAAGAACAACAATATCTTGATTTCTTCCAAAAAAAATATCAAAGAGAAACAGATTTAAACCTAACCGCAGTTGTTAACAGATACAAACAACTTGTTAGAGAAAGTTATTCACAATATGCTCTTGAAGGTGACAACGCATACTCAACTTATGTTAAAGCAATGCAAAGCGATTCAAGTGCAGTGTTCTATCACCCTTATGCAAGTAAAACAGACGGCAAAGGATTTATCAAAGTTGCCCATGTTCTAATCAAGTTCACAGACGAACAACTTGCAGACACCGAAAATGATGATTACCTTTCTTACAAGGAAATCATGGAAATCGAAGACGAAACAGAAAAACAAAATGCTCTTGAAGCATGGAAACAAAACTGCTCAGGCAAAGCAAGATACTTGCTAGAAGACGAAAATGAAGATGCTTCTCATCTTGCTGGCAACGAATACGGCGAAAACATTGACTACATGACAATTTTTAGCGAAATTCAATCAGCACTTAACGCTTGCACATCTTTGCAAGAAAAAGCAGAAGTGTTCAATAATTTTGTTTATAAGTACAGTCAAGACAAAGGTTCAATCAACCCATCAAAATTCACTTACTACTCAGTTTCTATTGACGACACAGTTGAAGAAAGTTGGGTTAAAGAATTTGCAGACGCTGCAAGAGAAGCCTATAAAACAGATGGTGAAGGCAGTTTGTCCGCTCCAATCTATGTTAACAATGTTACATTTGACGATAACGGAAGCGTAAAAGAAGGCACTTATGCAGGCTATCATATGATTTTCGTGCTTGACGAATACGACGACCTTTGCGATATCAACTCGCTAGAAAATCTTGGTGCAGACTTTGCAGAAACTTTGTATAACACAAGAGTTATGCTTGGTGTAGAAGAAAAATCGTTGTTCGACTTAATCTACGACTCACTTTCTCTTGATGACTATTCAACATTTAGACAAAACAGAGTTAAAGATTTTAAACAAGATGTTAAAATCGTTTACTACAAATCAAATTACGAAGATTTAATTTCTTAGAAAAAAGGCTTTTTAGCCTTTTTTTGTTTTTTTAACATAAATTTTACGACAATAATATATATAGTAAATGCTCTTTATGTTATTATATTTCAAATAAAACTTGACAATTTTCTAATTAAATAGTAACATGGTTTTGTTGATATTATGGGTAGAAAAAAACAACGCACATTTACTGTCAAAAGTTATAAAACAATGAAAGGCAGACAGTTATTTTTTATCAAGAGTAAGACATATATAAAGTCTTACTATTTTAACCGCAATAAACGATATTTCCAGTATAAAAGTGACGACCCAAGATTTAAAAGTTGTTCCATAAAATATAAGTACGAACTTGAAGATTTAAAGCAAGCCGAGAAATCGGTGACAAAAGAAAAAACCAAAAAGAAAAAACTTTGGAGTTGGTTAATCGTTTTTGTAAACATCGCAGTTGTTGCAATCATTTTTGCAAATCAGTTTGCTAGTGGCGAAGCGGTTGGTTTTTTTGACCTTTTTAAACAGCCAGCCAACTGGTCATATCTTGGAATTGCTCTGCTTCTTACTATTGCTAGCATGGTGCTAGACGCAACAAAAACATATAACCTTATTTGGATTTCAACTCATAGGCACAGACCATTTTTGGCGTATAAATCAACAGCACTTTGTAGATACTACGATGCAATCACTCCAATGAGTACGGGTGGCGAACCTTTCCAAATTTACTATCTTAAAAATCGTGGCGTTAGGGGTGAGGTCGCAACAAGTATTCCTATTGTAAAATCACTATTTTGGCAAATAGGAAACTCTATTATCGCAGTGTTCTTCTTGCTTTTTAACAGCGGGGCTTACGCAAACAAAAATCCAATTATTATCACAATAGCATGGATTTCTGTTGCATTCAATGTGATTGTTCTTTCGGTTATCTTTATGCTTTCACTCAGCAAAAAGATTGGGCCAAGAATTGTTATCGGCGTTCTAAAATTACTAGCAAAAATGCACATTATCAAAAACTATCAATTAACTTTTAGAAAAGTTATGCGATTTGTTTTAAACTATCAAACTTGTATGCGTTCGTTCGCTTCCAATATTTTCACAGTGCTACTTCAACTTGTTTTGGCAATGGGCGAAATTTTGGTGGTACTACTGATTCCATACTTTGTTTACAGAACATTCCCAGCCGCTGGAACAAACTACTCCGCTGTTGATATCATGACAATGACAGTAATTTGTAACATGGTTAGTTTTATTATTCCTATTCCGGGTGGAGCAGGTGCGGCGGAGTTTTCATTTCTTACAATGTTTGAATCACTCTTTCCAGCAGATGTAAAAGTTTGGGCTCTTCTAATTTGGAGAATTTTGACTTATTACAGCATCTTGATTAGGGGTATTTTGATTACGATTTATGACGGCGTTTACGGCAACAAAAAATCGGAAGCACTTGTTCAATCAGGTTACTTTACAGAAAAAATCCATTTTTCAATGATAAAGCGAAAACAACTAAAATCCAGACAGCGAGAAAATCAACTAAAACAGACTGCAAAAGAGCAAGCAAAATTGCAAGCAAGTGAGCAGGCTCAAAATCAAAGTCAGGAAAATTATACTCAGCCAGTCGAAACTGCGGAAAGTCAACCAGAAGTTGTAGCCGATAGTGCTACGATTGAAACTTCCAAACCAAAAAAAGAAAGAAAATCAAAAAAGCGTACTGAATAATCAGTATGCTTTTTTTGTGCATATTTACTAAGCAGTGATTTTGTGTTTTGAAAACTATTTTGTAAAATTTTCGCACCTTAAAATAATATTTATGCTTCTTGTGATTAATAAATTATTTCTATTGCAATTAGTCAATTTACTCAATAAGTTTTTATCAAAGAGAAATAATTTTACACACTTTTATTATATTTTAACGGGTCTAGCGTTATCATACACACTCACGCAGTCGAAAAATTGCTTGTACTCGTCTTGGTGATGTCTTAGCGAAAAGCCGTCAAGGGGTCGTCTGTCCATAAATAGCACTTGATTTTGCTTTGTGGCTTTAAAAGGATAGTAGGAATAAAAGTACTTGTCGCCAACTCCGCAGAACAGTTGAAATCCGTCATCAATTAGCATTTGATGTTTTGCCGAAACTTTGCCGTCTACCAAAATTTCGTTCTCGCCATAAGGGTAGACATAAATATTGGTTTTGCCAATGATTGGCTCAACTTCGGCTTTCCAGTTTTCAACTTCCGTTCTAAATATGGCAGTGGATACTTTTTTCATATGATAATGCCCGTAGGAATGGCAGGCAAAGTAGTAGCCGTCACGCTTTAATGCGTCAACAACTTTTTTAGCCTGCGATAGTTCCGTTTTGTTTCCTGTTTGTGTTCTATATCCCAAAATGCCGTCATATCCAGTCAAACATAGCATGGCCTTTGCACCATTGTGCGAAAAATCTGGGTGCAACTTGATAAAATTGTTGATTACGGAAACAAATTCTCGTTCGTAGTCCAACTTGCCGTCAATTACCGAACACAGCGTACCAGTACTGTCAACTGTGATTTTGTCCGCCATGCCAAGGTGCATTTTGCGGTGGTCGTAGTTAACATCGTCAACGGATAGCACAAGTGGCTTTTTGCCCTTGTTAACTTTTATGCTCTTTTTAACTGCCACTCCGTTTTTTATTTCAAAGCAGTCGTTAAGATTTACTAAAACATAATTGTTATCGTAAAGCGAAGTCAAAATTTTTTTAAATTCTTCGGTGGTCAAACAGTCTGTGTCGTAGTCTTTTGCCATAAAATTGTTTTTATTGAATGCTTTTTTGGAGTCTACAACAAGGCAGTGTGTGAACAAGTGTTCAACTTCGCTAATATCTGCAAATACCACTTTTTGCGGGCTTTGCATGGCAAAACTAGCGCAAATTGTTGCAACTATCATTACAAAACAAATCAGTCCATTTTGCCAAAATTTTTTCATATTTATAGTTTGCGTGGGTGGATTAAAAAAATGCGATTCGCTTTCTAAAAAATTCGCTAAATTTTTCCAAAAACAGACCTTTTTATACTACGCCACATTTTGTTAATAGTGCTAAAATTTAATTATGGCACAGCATATTTTGAATGATAAAATGATGTTTTTTTATTGCGATAGTGATAGTATAAAAAAGTTTTTTGATGAGATTAATGAACGATTTTTATATCAAAAAGTCGTGGTTGTGGGTGGCGGAGAAGAACTAAAATCCTACTATAATCAAAACCGAAAAAGTCTTAATGTTAGCGTGCTTTTTTACGCCAACTTGTCATGCTTTGATTGCGGAGAAGAAGTTGCTATGATTGTTTGTGCAAATAAAAAAATGATTGACGAGTGCAAATCTTTTTGTTATCAAACAAACAGATTTTTAGCACTTTTCATTACCGATTATATTCCGCTTAGTACTTTCTTGCATAGCAAGAATATGGCAAGCATTTTGGGTGTTTGTGCTAGTTTTAATAGTCTAAATCAAAACCTTGATAACTTTAAAATAAACCTAGCACTTGATGCGTCAACTGTTTTGTTTGATGAAACAGAAAATTTGATTAATGACTTGTTTTTTAATAAAAAATTCAATTTTGAACAAGAAAATCTTGATTTTTCCGCTTTTTTAACAAATATTTCTGGGACTTATTCTCAAACACTAAATCAATATGTTGCATTGATAAACTATTTTGAAAATCGCAAAGTAACCGTTATTGATACTATTTCTCAACAAGCAAAAAGCAATTCAAATTACTATAAACTTGTTGCAGTGGAAGCAGTTTTTAATATATACAAACTTTTTTTGCTTAGAATAACATCGCAACTAAAACGAGTAATGAATAGTGAAGATATATGTCTTCCAACTGCTAGTTTTCAAACTTACTTTTCGTTTGAAAAGCAGTTTGATGAAAACAAGTTTTGGTTTGTCAAAAACAAATTTGGATTGCGGATAATCAGCGAACTCGACAAGCAACTAAGCAAACTTGAACAGTTAAAAAAGATTTGCTTTTTAATCAATGTTGACAAGATGTATGACATCATAACAAACGAGTCGTTTGACAGTTTAAAATCTAGCATAAAAAATGCGGGTTTTAAATTTGGCGGTAATAGTTTTCTAAGGCTCGTCAATCACTTTGGATATCTTGATTTTTAGTGGTACATAATTTATTAAATAAAAAGGCACAAAATTTGTGCTTTTTTTGTTTAAAACAAAATTTCCCTGTCAATAAATATAGGCATGGAAAAAAAGATGCTCGTAATTTATCTGTGCTTATGCTTGCTTGTTATTAGCTTTGTACTCGTTCCAGATAACAATATTATCGGTTATGGTAAAACTATGAAAAATGATGCGGAATATATTTTCCACACACTTAGTATTCCAAGTGAAGTTGAGCAAAGCGATGTAAAAATCGTGCAAAACGGCAATGGCTATATCATTAAATGCAATCAAAGCGTGGCAAAAAAGATTAAACCACTTTTGACAATTCAGGGCGAAAGCGTTAGGTTTAAAGTTGACAGCAAGCAGGAAGTTATGAAAATCATAGACGGACTTAATGTCGACACGGTTATGCTAGAAAATATTGACGGCATTTATACTTTTTATGGCTACAACAAAATGAAATCTAATTTGGTTTATATCAACAACCAAAAGGTTAATATCGAACTAGCATATAAAGACGGAATAGTTACGATAGGCTTGCCAATTATTTTGGGAGATTATTAAAATTTGTGTTTAAAATCCAAAAATATGGCAATTATTACATAAAAAAAGGAGGCTTTTATGCAAGAATCACAAAACAATCAAAAAAAGGAACAAAAAAATTTCTTAAAGAAAAACGGCTATTATTTCATTTTGGCAGGAATAGTTTTAGTGCTTGCCTTGGTGATTGGTTTAACCAGCATGGCAGGGAATAATACATCAAAACCAACCGAAGAAGTTAACGGTGGAAAAATCACTTTTGTTTGCCCAGTAGCAAACGCTAGCATCGCAAAGGGATTTAGTGCAACCGAACTTCAATACAATGCGGCTTTGAATGAATGGGCTATTCACAAAGCAATCGACTTTGTTGCTTCTAGCGGAGCAAATGTTATGGCTAGTTATGACGGCACGGTTGAAAGCGTTTCGACTAACATTCTTGACGGAACTTGTGTTGTAATCAACCATGGTGGAAACTTAAAAACTGTCTATAAATCACTTGCCGAAAATGTAAAAGTGAAAGTTGGCGACAAGGTTACAACCGGTCAAGTTATTGGTTATGTTTCAAATAGTGCAACCAGCGAAAACACCGATTCTTCAAGACTTCACTACGAAGTTTGGAAAGACGATGCCAAAGTTGACCCAGCAGGCTATCTTGATATCGACAGCAAATAGGAGATAAAAACACTTCGTTTTGGAGTGTTTTTTTTGTGTAAAAAATCCTTACAAAAAATATAATCTTTCGCCGATATTACTAGCAACAGAGCATATTTGAAAACTGCTAAAAAAATATTGCTTTAATATTCTACAAAATTCAATTTACTATACATTTTACTTTACTTTTTCATATAATAAGTGTATACTTTTATCATAATCCAACGGATATGGAGGGTATTATGTCTTACGAAAAAGTTAAACAATTAATTTGTGACCAACTAGGAAAGTCACCAGACAAAATCTCTATGGAAACAAGAATTGTTGAAGACTTAGGCGCAGATAGTTTAGATGTTGTAGAACTTTTGATGTCACTAGAAGATGAATTTGGTCTTTCTTTGCCAGACGAAGTTGCTATGCAAATGAAAACTGTTGCTGACATTGTTAATTACATTGACGAAAACACAAAAAAATAAATAAGAGAGTCGTTTGACTCTTTTTTTATTTTCTAACATTGTCAAAAATTGTCATATTTTGCGATATTTTATCATAATTTTTTATATCAAGCAAAAAGAGGTTGATATGAAAGATTATTATTCAAGAACGCTTACTCTCGCGAACTATATTTTAAAATACAAAACAACCATTAGAAAAACCGCCGAAGTTTTTGGCATGGCAAAAAGCACCGTTCACTATGATTTAACAAACAGACTTCCGTATGTTAGTCGTGCATTGTTTGAAGAAGTCAAAGCCTTGCTTGACCTAAATTTTAACGAAAAACATTTGCGTGGCGGGCAGGCAACAAGAAAAAAATATCTAAGCAAAAAGCAAACAAAAAAGTGACTAAGTAGTCACTTTTTTAAGTCTTTCTTAACATCTTTTGCTTTGTCAAAAAGGTTGTATCTTTCTGGACTGATTATCGCTTTGAACATTCTGTCTTTGCTGATAGGAATTTCTTTTTTTAAAATATCAACAATATCTTTCATGTGTTCTCGCTCGGTCTTGTGATTGGCAGGACAGCAGTTGTTCATAACTGGCATATTTAGTCTTTTTGCGGTGGAGATTATTTCCTTTTCTTCTATGTAAATCATTGGTCTAATAACAAACAAATCCACTTTGCTAAGATATGTTTTTGGCATGAATGTGCTAAGTCTTCCTTCGTAGAACATACTGAGCATAAAGGTGTGAATCAAGTCGTCCATGTGATGACCAAGTGCCACTTTGTTGCAACCAATCTCGTGAGCCTTGTTGTTTAAAATGCCTCGTCTTAGTTTGGCGCACAAACTGCAAGGATTGCTTTCTTTTCGAGATTCGAAAACAATATCGTATATTTGCGAGTCCACCAAAACGAACTCAACATCAAGATTTTTGCAGTACTCCCTTAGTTTGTCGCAGTTGCTTTTGCCGTTAAAAAGGTCGATTGTTATTGCTACAACTTCAAACTTCTTTGGATAAAATCTTCGCATAATTGAAAGGGCGGTTAGCAAAACAAGGCTGTCTTTTCCGCCAGAAAGTCCAACGGCAATCTTGTCGCCATCGTCAATTAAATCATAGTCTTCGCATGCTTTTCTAATTTTACTTAATATTTTTTGCATGAATATATTTTATCAAAAAAATAGCGTCAAGTAAACCGTTTTTATGCCCAAATTATGCCAAAATTTTGTGATACTTAGTCTTAATAACAGCAAAATTACGGTGTTTTTATGATTATTATTTTTGCATAAAAAATGCCGTTATTGATACATATTCTCATATGCAAATATGTGCAAAAAATAATTTTTCAAAATGCAATATAAAAGCCTAATTGTTTGACTTAGGAAAGTCCTAAAAGTTATAATATATAAGAAATATTATTTTATAATATTTGCTGATAATTTTTTTCAGTTTGTAAAGACTAATTTAAAAGTGGGGAAAAGGAATATGAAAAAAAGGATTCAAAAGATAGCGATAATGATACTAGTGGTGGTGTCCACTTGTTTTTGCGGGCTAGTTGGCTGTAAAGATAAGTACGCCGACATGAGTATAGAACTCGACAAGGAGAGTATCGAGTTATTCCTTGACGAATACGATAACGACAATAACTTGGTTGGAAACACTGCCAAGTTTGTTGCCACGGTTTCGGCGGGGGACGGCATCAGCAAAGAAGTCTACTACGAACTTTCCACACCCGATGTAATCAGCATATCAAAATCGGCAGTGGGAGATATGGGCGACACGACTTTTGAAATCACGGCAAACGAAATTTCGACAAACCCAGTAATTGTAACAATCTGGACGAAGGAAGGAAGCAAGAGCGCAAGCCTAGAAGTAACGGTTACACGAAAAGTAACAGGAGTCAAGGCAAGTTCTTCTTACAAGCCATTCGTGGTTGTAGGAGCAGAAGGAACGAACCTAGACACCACGCAGGCAGTGATTTTCACCCCAGAGAACACAAGCCAAAAGGGCGTTACATATTCCATTTCAAATAACAACGGCAACGAAGCCACCATCACCCCAAATGGTCACTTGGTTGTTACAAAGAAAAATACTAGCGAGCCAATCATTGTAAAAATTCAAAGCGAGAACGAAACTCTCGAAGCCATCGAAGTTCCAGTAAAAGTAATTGAACCAATCACAGACGAAGACTTTTCACTGTTGCTAAACGGCGAAGAACTCCCAGAAGAATATACATGGGCGGTGCTAGATTTTGGCGAAGGCAATAGCGTACTCAACCTAAACCTAGAACTAAACACTCTTGAAGATGTAATTCTAAACGCAGAAACTGGCGTAATTCAATCCCCAGATAGCCAATCTGTGTTCACATTAAATACAACCCTAAATGAGACATTGTCTCAAAACACACAAGTTCAACTAAGAACCAACGGCAACACCGGAACAAACACACTCAAACTTGTTTTGCAAGTTAACGGCTACGACTACAAGGTTGAAAAGACATATAAGATAAAGGTGGCAAAACTACCAACAACAATTCAAGTGAACGGCGAAGAAATTTCCAATCAAGAAAAACAATATGACATCTATGACAAATATCAAAACAACCTAGGTCAACGCTTTGAAATCTCTGTTGGTGACGAACTTGCGTATGATAGAAACTACAAACTTTCGCTAGATGCAGAATATCAAGGCGAAATTGAAGTTAGACTTCTTGACGGCACACTTTTGGATTTGGCTAACGAAGTAACTTTGCCAAACGGAACAGTTGTGTTTGTTAAGGCAAGCGAAAACTATTCGCAAGACAAAACTCCAAGTTTGGTTATTAAGACTTTAAATCAAGACTGCTCGGCTATCTTAACTCTCAATTTGAAAACATCAGCCGAAACAGTTGAAATTGTTGCTTTTGGCGACAATCAAAATATGCTTTATGTTGAAAAAGGTCAATCCATCGTGCTTGACTATAATGTCGACAGCGAAAAAGCATATGTTAGGGGACTAAGCATTGAAGGATACGATCCAAATCTTGTTGAAGTCACAGTTGACGAAAGCAATTCGAGCGCACAAAAACCAACAATTACAATTCGTGGAAAAAATGTTGAGTCTCAAAACTACGGCATCACAAGTTTTAGAATTAAACTTCCAAACGGCTATCAAAGTCAAACAGTTAATGTTTATGTCTTTGTTTCGGCAAGTAGCGTAACACTTCAAGCCCCAAGCGAGATTGATAGTCAATATGGCAAATACATTGCAAAAACTTTGTATGACCAAGATGGAAATCTAACCGAACTCGTTATGAGCAAAAACGGAATTGTTAAGTTGAACACTATCGTTACAAACGGAAGACTTGACGCAACAATCTTTGCTCAATCGTTTGAGTTTGACACTGCAAGCGATAGTTCATATATTGCAATCGGCAATGACGGTTTTATTAACGCAAGGGCAGTAAAATTAGATAACGATGGCTGGATTAATATCACAGCAACAATCAAAACACTTTCTGCAAAGCAGACAGGCGAAAACTTTAACGGCGATGCAACAATTAACGAAACAACAATCAAGTTCAAAATTTCAGTTTTCACTCAAATAACATCTATCAATCTTGACAAGCAATTTATTAATCTTTTGTTTAGCAATAACTTGTGGTACGAAGGCAACACTCAAAGCACAAGAAATCAAGCAAATGTTAACTTGTCAATCTATCCAACAAACGCTGTTGCAGACGAAATTACATGGCAACTTAGCAACAAAGAAATTGTTAACATGATTTTGGCAGAGAATAACAGAAGCGTGCAACTAACCGCTCTTGACGGCACTGGCTCGGCTTCGATATCTCTCACAGTGTTTGTAAAACAACAAAACAAAATTTACTCAAAAACTGTTTATATCAATATTGATAGCATTATCAAGCCACAAAATATTGTTATTGACGGCGTAAAAGTTAATGGCGGAAACTTGAACGCACTAACAAGCACTGAATATGTTTCTGGTGTTCAAGCAAAAACTTTGTATGTTGACAGTAGAAATTTAACAAACGACTACTATATCGACATTTTGGCTCATGTGCCAGATATCTCATCAACAAAAATTGTAACAAACAAAAATGTTTCATACTCAGTTGGTTCTTCTTTTGGCAGACAACTTGTTGCGGTGGACGACAACGGATGCATCAAATTTAACAAAGATAGTTCGGGAGCATTCCTAACAGGTTCAGTTTTAATCACGGTGTTTGCCGAAGGTTCAAAAACTGTTAGAAATATGAATGCAACAGTTTGCGACTACATTTATCTTACAATTGCAGACGGCTTGACAGAACGCACAGCATTCTCAATCAGCACAGAAGATGACTTCTGGAAGATGATGAAAGATGAGCATATTGAAAATCATTATTATGTTTTAAGAAACAACATAACCTTAACAAAATCATTACAAGATATGAACATCAGTGCAACTTTTGCACCACGCTCACTAACTTCACTTGACGGCGAAAGATTTAGAATTTCCAATATCGTTATTGATAACGCAGGCGAAGTTGATACAGATTTGTCTTTTGAAGATACAACCTTTAAGGCACTTTCACTTTTCAAACAAAACACAGGCAATATATATAATGTTGATTTTGATATAACAATCAAGATGCAAGACTTTGCAGGTCAAAACGCATTTGTTGGACTTGTTGCAGTCAATCAAGGAAACATTGTCAACACAAGCGTAAACTTGAAAAATTTGCAAAACGCTACTGTTTCCAGCAAGGCATTCGTGTTCGGTTTGATTTCATCAGTAAACCTATTAGATGCACACATTTCAAATTGCCAAGTTTCTGGCGATATTGATTTGAAAAACATTACAGCACAAGAATATTTCTTTGTTGGTGGAATGGTTGGTTTAAACCACGGATACATTGCTGGCGAAAACAAAAATTTTGCAGAAACAACAAATGCAGTTGCAATCAGTCAAAATATTAACCTAGAAAACATTGTTGCAGTCGAAGAACAAACTGCTGTTGGTATCGTTGCAGGTATGAACAGTGAAGGCATAATTTCTGGAATGTACATCAAAAATTCTAGCATTAATGCTCCACTTCTTAGCAATGTTGGTGCAGTTGCAGGACAATCTTTGGGTGACGAAACAAACGCACGCATTGAAAACAACTATGTTGACTGCGTTATTAATGCAAACAACAATGCGGGATTACTTGTTGGTTTTGCAAACAAAACAGATATTTCAAAAAATATTGTAGAAATCTACGAAAACGATATTTTAAATGACAGTGTACAACTAGACGCAATTAAAGGTAAAGAAAATATTGGTGGTCTTGTTGGACAAGTACAAAATGGAGATGTCAACTATAACTATGTTAAAGCATATCAATCCAAATTTAAAATTTCGGGTAACGAAAATGTGGGCGGACTTGCTGGATTGTCGTCTGGCACAAACTACGCTTCAAACTTTGCTTATGCAAGTGTAAAATCTGCGAGCATTGGCGGTGGATTGATTGGACTTTCTGCAAACAACACTTTGACAAATGTTTATTCAAGGGGAGAAGTTAATGCAGTCGTTTCGGGAGCGCTCGTTGGAAAGAATGGCGAACAAAAGACGCTTGCAATCACAAATGCTTACTCACTTGTTTCAGCAGAACTCGTTGGAGAATATAACCTAGATGATGTTACATTAACCAACACATTTAATCACACAAACACACTAGAAGAAATCACAAACGCTCTTGCTTCAATCAGCGGTTGGCAAACAAACACAATCTACAACAGTGGATATCCAGTGCTTGTATATAACGACTCAGTACTAGAAAAAAATGTTCCAACTCAAATTGTTTTGAGTGTTAAAGAAAATGCTTCTATTATTTCTAGCGCAAACGAAAAAATAGTTTTAAAATCAGGCAACTACAAACTTAATGACATTTTGTCAATCACAGATGGACAAACAGAACTTGATTTGAACGACCTTGTTATCAAATCGTCAAACACAAACATTTTTACTATTGATGCTAGCAATAACATTAAGTTTAGTCAACTTGGCAGTGCAAGCCTTGTGGTTTACTCCAAGTATGACAGCACAATTTCAAGTCAAATTACAATATCTTTTGTTAACAACATAAGTGATTTCAAAATCACACAAGAACAAAATGTTGAAAGTGGAATTTTGGAAGACCTATCAAAGAAAGTTGACCAAAGTTTGTATCTATACGCTTTTGCTACTTCAAGTGGCGAAGTTATCCAAGACGAAAACTTGCGAGTAAAAGTTGAAGTTAGTAGCGATAGTTATATTGTAGATAACACTCCTGCGTTCCTTGTTAACAACGAGCAACTTAACCTTGACGGCGAAAATTATGTGGGCTACTTCACATTTGAACAGTTGCTTTTCACAACAAAAGTAAAATCAGTTCAACAAATAGTGTTCTCTCTCTACGAACTTTCTAGCGGAGAATACTACAAGTTAACAGACAAAACTCAGTCACTAAACCTTACAATTTTTGAAGGAATTGAATCGGTTACTCTCGACAAAGACTCGGTTAACCTAACAACAATGAACGAAGTTTCGTTCACGCTCAAAATTGTTGGAGATATCGCTCAGTTTGATGAACTCAATCTTGGCGTTGTCGAAGACGAAACACATCATGTAAGACTCGACCAAACACAAGATGATTACGACCTTGTTTTGTATAGCGAAGTTACAACACTCGACTTGCAAAACGGAAAATATGAACACAATGTTTTCTATACCTTGAAAGTTAGAGATGAATATTTGCTATTAAACGGTGACGAAAGAAAAGAGTTAAAACAAGGCTTTAACCTAACACTCACTTTTGGTTTTGACCAAGCAATCAGTAACGAAACCGTATTTCTTGGAGTTAATGTTGACCCACAAGAATTACTAAAAATTGATGTCCTTCATTTTCCAAACGGACTTGAAATCAAAAACCCAACCAAGCAAGACGAAGACAAGAGTTCGATGATGTTTGAACCAAACGAACTTCCAAGCAACACAATCACTCCGGGTGAATTTGGTATGCTCATGATTGATGTATATCCACAATACGCCTACTATGACGAAATCGAAGTTAGTTACACCGCCGAAAACGGCAACACCATGACATTTGTTCAGGTGGCTTTGAGCGAAGGCGAAACAAACAAATTCTTGCAGGTAAAACCAAGTGCACTCATTCTAAATCAAAAGATTGTTATGAGCAAAATTTCCAATGTTAAGTTAAACGCTCTTGGCTCGCTTGAATCATCTTCGTTTAACGGAAGATATTATGTTAAAACAATCATTCCAACACAAACTGTTGGCGGAACAAAATACAATGTTTTCGTAAAGGCAACAAACTATGACGAAAACGGCGAAGTTTCGTTTACAATCACATCAAAACCACTTGTTATTGAAGCGTTGCCTCGTCCAAATGTCAATATTGATAGTGACGCCTTGGACGACCAAATCGACAGTGACAACACAAAGCAAATCTATATTGCTCGTGGAACTTCTCAACTAATCACAGCGACAACAACAAACTATTCAAAAAATGCAGACTTTGACATCACAACCTATGTTTATCAAAACAAAACAAACAAAGTTCTGCTTCAAGATTACATCAACGACCAAATCGCATCTTATGTTTCACTTCATGGCGAAAATGCAAGCCAAGAAAACAGAATTGTAAAATACGATTTGACAAATCAGGGTGGAGAAAAAGTTTACTTTAACAATGACGAGTTAACCGAAATTGCAAGCAAACTTTATGCTTCTCCATATCTCACTCGAAACGGCAATCAAGTTGTGCTAAATGTTCCAATCGCAACACCAAACACAGCCGAAATTGTTGTTACAAGCAAGGTTTCAAGATTTATCAATGGTCAGGAAATCATTTCGCAAGACTCATTAACATTTGTGGTTACAGACTTTGTTATCACAAAAGATTTGAGCATTAAAAACTCAAACGCTAACACTGTTAATATCGTTCAAAGCGAAACTCGTAGTATGGAACTTGAAATCAACGCTCTAAAAGCCACAGTTTCAAACAGCGAAATCACAGATATCACTTCTTTAATCAGTGCCAACAAGAGTAACATTCTTGACTACAAAAAGATTGGCAACACAGAAGAAGTTGAAAGATTAGAAAATCAAAACTACATTCTATCTCAACAACAAAAAGAATTAATCAATATTGTTGAAAATCAAATTGAAGCAAGCATTCAAGATTTCAACACAGAAATTTCAAAACTAAGAATTGATGACGGGGTTTACAACTCCAACTGGTTCTGGCAAGAAGGCGAAACAAAAACTTCTATTTCCAGCAAGATTGGAACAACTGGCGGAGAGTTTGACTACACATTCTTTACAAACGAAAACAAAACCAGCGACAAAAACTTGCTCTTAATTGAAGGCGGAAAATGCACAACCGAACCAATCAACAACTTGGTGGCAGAAATCAAATTTAACTATGTTAGAAATGATGACGGAACTTTGACCGCTAATCATATTCAAACCACAGACGACAACTCTGCGTCTAACAAGTCAGCAAGTGTGCAAGCAACCTTGTTTGTTACAACTTCTGCAACAAAAGATAATCCAATCCCAGTTTACACAATCACTCAATTTATGCAAATGGGCGAAGCAGATTATGTTTTGATGAATGACTTGTACTTGGTCAGCCAAGACGACTACTTTGTTAATGCTTATCAAGAAAATGGCGAAAGTTTGTATCCAAGTCAAAGAATTGTTAGCAAAAACTATTACTACTACGATTCCAATTCAAGATTCAAATCAATCACTCCACTCTTTAAGAGTTTTGACGGCAACGGCTACAAAATTTATATCAACTCGTTTGCTCTAAGCGAAGATTTGACTTCACAAGGACTATTTAGTTCGCTCACAAGTGACCAACTTGTCAAGAACCTACAACTTGTGTTACTAAATCAAATTAATGACGGAGCAGAAACAACATCATACACTGTTTTGCAAGACAATGTTTCAAGTGTTAACTTTGGACTATTTGTTGGCGAAAACAATGGTGTTATCACAAACTGCCAAGTAACATATTCGCACTTGACAGCAAATGGAATAGACAACAGCGACTCCTATATTAACGGCTCGGCTCAAAACACTGTGTTTAATTTTGTTATTGACTCAGCAGTTGATGCAACCATTGGTGGATTTGTAGGTGTAAACAAAGGCTATATCACAAACAGCAGTATTGGCGAAAACTTGTTATATCACAACGGAGAAAACGGCGTTAACAAAGTGCTAAACATTTCGGCTAGCGGAAGCATTGGTGCTTTTGCTGGACAAAATGACTACAAGATTTCAGCTTGCTATGCAATGAATATTGGCGTAAAGAACACATCTGGCGATGTTTTAAAAACAAAAACTGCTGGATTTGTTAGCGAAAACACTTCAAACGGCTCAATCGTTCAATCATTCGCAGAAGGTGCAATCAAGTTGAACGCAAGTGGCGATATGATTCTTGATTCGACACAGATGTTTAATTTTGTTGACTCAATGGGCAATGTTGGTGGATTTGTTTATCTAAACAACGGAAAAATCAACAACAGTTATGCAAATGTTCCACTTCAAACACCTGCTCGTAGTGCTGGATTTGTTTATATCAATTCGGGTGCTACTGCTGAAATTAGAGAATGTTTCTCAATGTCCAAATCACTCAGTCAAACCGACACAACTGCGTTTAGATACTTCACTGGCACAGACAATAAGAGTGCAGTCAACAATCTTAACGATGCAGTAATCAAAAATTGTTACTACGAAGCAGATTCTGTTTCGAGCGAAATTGATTCAAGATTTAAAGAACCAGCAACAAACATTGCTAGTGACGATTTTGGTTCAAACGAAGCAAGTTTCTACGGACTAGAATTTAAAGCAGGAATTTGGGAAGTTGGCGTTGCCGAATATGGCGCAAACATTCGTCCTGCACTTGTTCAAACAATCACTCCAACCGAATCCACAAGGGCGCTTGTTGGAATTGAATATGTTGAGCAAGTACCTGTAAACTACAACTATCAATACAACTCAGGCAAAAAGCTTGGCGAAAAAGAAAACCCAGTTATCATTGATGATGCCGAAACATTCCTAAAACTGTTTGCTAGACAGGAAAACACTGTTGGCGAATTCGAAATTTTGGACAAGAACGGCAACTATATGTATCACTCGGTTAATATTAGATTTGTTAAGGATATTGATTTTGCTTCCTTTGCGGGAACAGACGAACTCAAAGCCCTTCAACAAGTTGTGTTCACTGGAACAATGGACGCCAACGGCTTTGAACTTAGAAACCTTAGAATTTTGGGTCTTGGCGATGAAACTTTGCAAGCAGACTCGTTTGGATTATTCAAACAAATCGGCTACGAAGACGGAAGCGAAGGACAAAACGCAACAACAATCAAAAACATGATTTTAAATGTTGTTGAAGTTTCAAAATCACAAAGTCAAAAGGTTGGTGTACTAGCGGGTGTTATTGTTAGAAGTACAATCACCAACATTCAAATTGACGGCGAAGGCGTAACAGTCGAAGGTCAAAACATGGTTGGTGGACTTGCTGGACTTGTTTATGGCAAGGGAACAGTAATTTCAAATATTAGTTCGAATGTTAGCGTTGTTGCAACATATTCAAATCCTAATAACAATATTTATCAACAAAACGAAAATAGTGTTAAACACTACGACTCAGAAAACAAAAACAATATTAACAATCAAATTTCCTATGCTGGCGGAATTATCGGTGTTCTTGACCTTGACAAACAAGAGAGCAAAGAACTCGAAGAATTTATCATAACTTATAGCCCAGTTTACTCATTATATACTTACGGAAGCGTTAGTATTCAAGGTGAATTTGCAGGTGGCGTCGTTGGTTATAACGGCGATGGCTCTCAGGTTTACGATAGCAAGTTTGAAATTTCATTGGCAGACGGTCAATCTATTTTGGGTAAGTTTGCTAGTGGCGGTCTTGTTGGCGAAAACTTGGGCTCAATCTCTGCGTCTAGCGTGGAAGTTAACGAAAAGAAAGTTGAAGAAATCGACACCCCATATCACAATCAAACAACTCAAAACTTGTTTGATAGCAACGAAACAAAGCCAATGTATATTGGTGGCGTGGTTGGTTATATGCCAAGGGGCGAAATCATCAATTCGTTCAACAAAGCCCATGTTATGCATCAAAATGCAAGATATGTTGGCGGAATTGCAGGACTTATCGGCATGAACTTTGATGACGATAACGAAAAATATGGCGTAAAAGTCGATAGCGTTTATGTTACTGGAAATGTTTACACAAATCCAAACTATCAATACCACTATGACGGAATTGATACTGACGATGCTTCTGTTTTAACAGACGGAACTATCACAAGCGACATTTTGGCTACTTCTTACAACACAATCGGCGGAATTTATGGCAAGATTGTGTTTGACGGCAACTTTACAAACATATTTAATAATGTTGTTGGAGCAAATGACTGGCTTACAATCACAACAAAATATGGCAGTGTTCAAAGTTATATGAGAGAAGTGGTCGAAGCAAGAAAAGATACAACTGGCGACAACCTTGGAAGCAATGTAACTTATGTTTCACACTATGGCTACCTTGCAGGAAATATTCAAGATGTTTCGGCTAGCGGTTCGCTAGACTTAATCCAAAGCATTAATGATATTAGCGACAAGATGTATCTTAACAACTTTATCAGTATTGGAACAGAAAGCCATACTCAAAAGATTGAAAAAGTTATTGCTGGACTAACAAGTGCAACAGAACTCAAATTTGAGAAAAAGAACGATACAACTCTTGACGGCTACAACGGAAATGTTGATTTAAGAACAGTATATCGTGGCAATAGAGATTCATATATCAAGGGCTTTGATTGCTATCTTGGCTTTGATGCGTCCGTTTGGGACAAAGTTACAAATGTTTATCCAATGATATTCAGCAATCAACTAGAAGTTGTTGAATATATCTACACAGAAGACGACCTTTACAGAATGGCAAACACTTCAAAGGTTATCAAAACTTACTACCTAATGAACGATATTTACTTGACTAAAAACTGGAAGCCAATTGAAGGCTTCAAGGGCAAGTTCCTAAGCGGAAGTTCAAACGGCGAAAGTTACACAATCTACAATATCAACATGAGAGTTAGCGAAGACAAAAAGACTAGCGTTGGATTCTTTGGTTCAACCGATAGTGCGTTTATCGCAAACATCAACTTTGTGTTTGGTGGAAGATTAACTCTTCAAGACGGAACACTTGTGGAACTTTCAAGTTGGGATATCTCAAATGGCTTGTATCCATTCACAACAAGTGAGTCAGCAGTCAACGAGGCACTTCATTCTCAAACATTCTCGGGAGCAAAATATCTTGACGACATCAATACCTATGGTGGAATCCAGTGCGAGTTCTCGGGCAATGCGTCAACAGACACAAGTGCGTTCATAGGTTCAAATGTTAACACAAACATATATAATGTTAAAGTTAACTTTGCTGTTCAAGAAAATATCAACAGCGACCTAACTGCACAATCAAGCGTTCAGGTTACCTACTCAAACAAAAACGAACAAAACAAAGACTTAACAAACAATCTTGGTCTAATTTGTGCTCAATCGCAAGCGACAGGTGCAAACAGCGGAAGCATTGCAACCGCAACACTGGGAACACTTGTTGTTAGAAAGACTGATGACGAAGTTGTAATCAACGAGTCAAGCAAACTAGACGCAAAAATCTTTATCACTCTAAACTTTGCAGACGGCAACTCATCAACAGTTAACAACTTTGGTGGAGCATTTGGATTTGTTTCAAATAGCGTTTCGGTTAGAAATGTTTTGGTTAAGAATGCTTTAAGTATTAGCACAAGTGGAAAACTCAACATGGTTGCCACCGCTAGTGAAGATAACCTTAACATTGCAGGCTTTATTGCAGTTAGCAACAACGGTGCAGTTGATAACATTGTTATCAAACAAGGTGCAATCATCAATGTTAACACCAATAACAGCGAGCAATCTAACATTTCTGCATTTATCGCAAGTGCAAATCAAACCACAATCAGCAGAGTTACTGTTGGACAATCAAACGCTCACGCAATGCTAACAATCTCCAATTCTTCGTTTAACAACTTTGTTAATGCGGGAGTAACAAGACTTAGCGTTGGTGGACTAGTTGCAAGAGCAAAAGAAATCACAGTTTCTCAAAACACAAAAGTTAGCGTTTACGCAAACACTAATATCAATGATTTCAGGGCAGACAGCGTTGAAGTCGGCGGTGTGTTTGGCTATATCGCAAACTCAATGAGTGTTTACTCAATCGAGCAAAACGGACAAATTGTTCTTGGTTCGGCAAACAATATTGTTGCAACAAATCAAATCTTGATTGGTGGATTTGTTGGCTACAATGTTAACACAAAAATTCAAAACAGCATTTCTTCTGGCGATGTTAAAATCGTAAAGGTTACAAACTTCCAAAACGGAACGCTAAACCCAGAAGCAAACATTGGCGGATTTGCTGGTCGTGTGGGCACAAAAGAAGGCACAGACAACTCCGACCTTATTGCCGACATTTCAAATTGCAACATTCAAATTGAAAGTTTGAACTTTGGACAAATCAATGCTGGCGGATTTGCTGGAATTTTGGACGCTCACTCAACAAACAACGAAAATGGAATTTCTTATTCACTTTCTCTTGGCTATATTGATTTTGCAATTACAAGTCCAGATGTTGTCTATAACATTGCAGGCTTTGTTGGATATCACAGCCAAGCAAAGATTACAAATTCTTCTTCACTCACAACACTTTACACAAAAGAACATTTAGCCGAATGCGACACAACATTGGAAGGCCCAGACGCATTCGTTGCACTTTCAAGTTTGAATAGTGCAAGCGACTACGCAAACAATAATTGCTACTATGCAGAAAATCTTGCTGGCGTTGCGTCAAAAGGTTACGGCAAGGCAATCTCCATTATGTATGTTAGACCACAAGGCGTTACAACAAGCGCTTCAAGAAACGGCAAAAATGGTGGCTCATACTTCACTTATGTTACTGCTTCAAATTCTTCAAGTGGAACATATCTTGCATATCAACTATTCGATAGCAAGGAAAACGACACAATTTTGAACCTTCAAAAAGTGTTCGGTGCAAGCGATATATTTGATAGTATTATCAAGTCTGGTTCAAAACTCAATCCAATCGCTGTTAATAACCTTGATAACTTGGAAGCAGACACAAACTATGTTATCGCTAGCGATATCACTTTGACTTCTAGCGTAACGCTTCCAGAAAATTCAACAGTTGTTAACTATGAATACTCCATCGTTAACTGCGGAAGCATTAGTTTTGAAGCAAAACCACACAAAATTAACGCAAGCAAAACAGTGTTTGACGAAATTTCTGCTCACTCACTTGTTAGCGGTTTGCTTGTAAATTACACAAACGAATCATTTACAACCGACTTTGCAGGACTTGCATTCGTCAACAACGGAACAGTGTTCAACACTGTTGTTAGTGGCAATGTTTCAACTAGCAGTGCTGATGCCGTAAGTTTTGTTAAGGAAAACAACGGTTCAATCGTGCTTTCTAACTCAACATTAAAAATTGACGGCAACAAATCTTCAAATATGTTTGGATTTGTTAAAGAAAACAATGGATTGATTGCTTACTCATTCGCAAACGGCGAACTCAACAACTCTGGCACAAGCAAGTCGACAATCGGCTTTGTGGGTGTCAATAACGGAGAAATTTTCAGTTCATACAGTGCAAATGTTAGCATAAATTTTGGCAGTGATAGTTTTGGACTAGTTAAAGAAAACAATGGCACAGTCACAATGTCGTACTTTGATAGATTTGCCTTTGGGACAGACCAATCAACCGAAACTGGCTATGCAAAAAATACTTCTTACTTCCTAAACTATGTTAACACTCCTGACAAAAACACTACAACATTCCTTAACGAAATGAGAAATCTTGGCGTTTGGTCGTCAAGTCTAGCATTCAACTATTCATATCCATCTTCAAAGACTTCATTTAGTATCAATGATGGTGACGGAGCAAGAGTTGAATACTATCCATACCTATTAGTAACAGGTGATGATGACGAGTATGGCACAATTCAAATCAATCATGCTGGAAAACTCGATTGGATTAGGTCAATCTATGACACTGGAACTTTGCAAAACCATTTAACAATAACTTCATTTGTTCAAGTTCACGACATCGACATGAGCGTGTTTAATCGTGAATATGAGTTAGAAAGTTACAACATAACAACATTTACAACTATTGGCAGTGGAATAAATTCTAACTATGGATTTACGGCTAATCGCTATGATTTCAGTAAGTTATCATACAATGGTCAAAATTTTGTTATATATAATTTATTACTCCACGGAAGTGCGTTCAAACAATCATCAACAACACTTGCATTGTTTGAAACCGCATCTAGTATTTCAAATCTTGGTGTTTCTGTGGAAATACCACAGGCTAGTCAAATGTATGTTGCAGGACTAGTTGGACAAATGGATACTGATGGTATAGTTGATAACTGCTTTGTGCAAATAGAAGCACAATCGTTGAGCAATTCTTGTTCCTATGTTGCACCAGTTGTGGCAAAAGGCACAAGTATAACATGGCAAGATTCAGATATGATAACATCAATTATCAATACCTTTGCAGTTGGTAAGATTACAATCAATAATAATGATATACATGTTGCAACGCTAGGCAATACTGTTGATGCTATAAGTATAAATGGACGAAATAGTAACTATTCAGCAGTTTCTGTTGTAGACTTAGATTTTGAAGGTGTTGAACAACAAGACAAGAAACAATTTGCGAATGCTTCATCCTTCTACTATGACCCAAATATTTCTTTGTTCACTTCGTACAGAGGAACAAAAATTTCATTTGCAGATAGTTGGTTAACAGAAAATGTTACAAACCTTCTATATGGCAAATGGAACTACTCAATTTCAAACTATCCAGTTCAAGATTGGGTTCTTCAAAACGAAAACGCTAAGCAAGTACTTGGTTATACTTCAAGTGATGAAGGCTCTGGTTCTTACCTGAGTCCATACAAATTCAGTATTATTTCTTCGCAATCTGCACTAGATAAAAAATTTACGATTGAAAATAGTAATGATAGCAGTCAAAGTTATGTTCACTTTGCAGATGAAGTTAAGAGCATTGTTCTGCCAAGTAATGACCAAGATTCAGCAATATTTAATGGTATTAAGTTGGTAATTTCTTCTATACCATTGGATTTAAGCGGAATTTTGTTTAATGGCAATGGCAAGACATTGAATATTACAAATCAGTCAGTTTACAAAACATTTGTAAAAGGTCCTTCAATCAAAGATATCGTTATTTCTGGATTAACACTCATAAATAACTTTGACAATATTTTCTCTACATCAGCAGATAATGTACAAATCTATAACTGCACATTTACTACAATTACAACATTATCCTCAGGCAAAACTGGTTTGTCTGCTAACCTTGGCAATGCTGTTGCAACAACTGTTGTAAAAGATAGTACATTTAATATTAGATATAATACGATTACGTTCATACAAAATGTTGACTATGGTGGCTTAATTGTTAATCAACTAAGAGCATCAAGGTTTGAGAATGTAAAAATTAATATTAGTACTCAAAACTTTACGGTTAGTGGCAATCCTACTGGTGTTAGTCTGTTTGTTGGTAGTGCAGAAATCTCGCTAATTTCGGGTGTAAATGTTAACTTATCTGCTTTTAGTACTACAATGGATTTAGGCTCTTCAAGTTATGGTGGATTAGTTTACTATGCAGAAGAAAGTACTATTACAAATTGTAGGTTTACAACAACAATGACTGGTGGACAAGGACAACTTACAATCAATACAGAAGCAACATCTGCCTATATTGGAATGATTGCAGGACACATAAAAAACACCACAATTTCTTATATCCAATATAACGACTACAACATTACTTTAAACTTGGGAAAAACTAATACAAACACAACTGCTATTGAAGTTTTTGTTGGTGGTATTGTTGCATATATGACTAATAATTCAACAATCTACCAAGTAAATCTTAGAAGCAGTAATACTTTGACAGTAGTAAATAATTTTAAAACAAGCACAAACCTATCTTATGCTACACAAGAAATATCTATTGCTGGTATTGTTGGAAAAATATCTAATAAATCATTTAATTGGAATCGAAATAAAGGAGAAAGTGCTAGTAGGGCAGTAGATGTTTATAATATTACTTCTTCACTAGAACTCTCGGTCACATTAGCAAAAGATATATCTATAAATAAAACGGCAGATGATTTAGCATTAACTCAAAGATGTAATATTGCAGGAGTTATTGGCTCTGCTTTGAATGCTAGAATAGCTGATATTACTTCAACACAATTAACGCTAACTGTCAACTTTAAGGGGTCTATGAGCAACGATGCTACATCTAATGTTAATATTGCAGGTGTGATTGGAAGTATGATGTATAGTGAGATTGCTGGACAATTAATATGTTCTAATTCAACATTTAATGTATCTATTAGCAATGATTTGAGATTAAGTGGATATGCACAAAAAGTTTATATTGCATATATTTTAGCAAATGTAGGTATTCAAGATTCTCGAAATCCTATTTTAACCAACAGTGTTTATAAGGAATATTATTATAACAATTGTAATAAAGACAACCCTAAAATCTTAGGTAACAAACATAACATTGTTTGTGTAACAAATTCAGGTTCGGTTGTTTATAATTATAGCAATAATCGAAACGCAACATCATTCTTAGAAATAAATTATACTATATGCCCAACATCTAGTGGAGACATTGGTACTTATGATGACAAGACTTCTAGTTACCATACTTCACTTCTCAAAGATTTATCAAAATAACTTACTCATTCGCAACTTGTTGGAACTAAAAGTTGGGTGGAGAAAACTCAACTTTTAGGGAAGATGAGTTAATGATACTTTGTATCAACAAGTTATGTTCCTAATATTGATTAGGACAAACATTCATTCATGATTAACTTTGCAGATGATATTTGATATAATTTGCAAAAGTCGACAAAAACAAGTGTTATTATTAGTCAAAGCAAGTTTAAAAGTTTTAAATTGGACTTTGGCTAATAAAAATCACTTTTTCAAACACATAAGTTAAAACTTTATTTGAGAATTATTCTCAATAAAAATCAATTTCACATTCATAAAAAAATTACAATCAAATATGCTACAAGCATATAAATCAAGACTTTTTGGATTAAATCCTAAAAAGATAAAAACACATTCACATTCAAACACAATGTTTGCTTTACTTAAAAATTTATATCAAAGTGGGGAAAAAGATATGAAAAAAAGGATTCAAAAGATAGCGATAATGATACTAGTGGTGGTGTCCACTTGTTTTTGCGGGTTAGTTGGCTGTAAAGATAAGTACGCCGACATGAGTATAGAACTCGACAAGGAGAGTATCGAGTTATTCCTTGACGAATACGATAACGACAATAACTTGGTTGGAAACACTGCCAAGTTTGTTGCCACGGTTTCGGCGGGGGACGGCATCAGCAAAGAAGTCTACTACGAACTTTCCACACCCGATGTAATCAGCATATCAAAATCGGCAGTGGGAGATATGGGCGACACGACTTTTGAAATCACGGCAAACGAAATTTCGACAAACCCAGTAATTGTAACAATCTGGACGAAGGAAGGAAGCAAGAGCGCAAGCCTAGAAGTAACGGTTACACGAAAAGTAACAGGAGTCAAGGCAAGTTCTTCTTACAAGCCATTCGTGGTTGTAGGAGCAGAAGGAACGAACCTAGACACCACGCAGGCAGTGATTTTCACCCCAGAGAACACAAGCCAAAAGGGCGTTACATATTCCATTTCAAATAACAACGGCAACGAAGCCACCATCACCCCAAATGGTCACTTGGTTGTTACAAAGAAAAATACTAGCGAGCCAATCATTGTAAAAATTCAAAGCGAGAACGAAACTCTCGAAGCCATCGAAGTTCCAGTAAAAGTAATTGAACCAATCACAGACGAAGACTTTTCACTGTTGCTAAACGGCGAAGAACTCCCAGAAGAATATACATGGGCGGTGCTAGATTTTGGCGAAGGCAATAGCGTACTCAACCTAAACCTAGAACTAAACACTCTTGAAGATGTAATTCTAAACGCAGAAACTGGCGTAATTCAATCCCCAGATAGCCAATCTGTGTTCACATTAAATACAACCCTAAATGAGACATTGTCTCAAAACACACAAGTTCAACTAAGAACCAACGGCAATACTGGAACAAACACACTCAAACTTGTTTTGCAGGTTAACGGCTACGACTACAAGGTTGAAAAGACATATAAAATAAAGGTGGCGAAACTACCAACAACAATTCAAGTGAACGGCGAAGAAATTTCCAATCAAGAAAAACAATATGACATCTACGACAAATATCAAAACAACCTAGGTCAACGATTTGAAATCTCCGTTGGTGACGAACTTGCATATGATAGAAACTATATCATTAGACTTTCAAGCAAGTATGACGATTTGTCAGACAGCGAAAAGCAACAACTTTTAAGTTACATAAAGATTAGTTATCTTAGTGGCGAAGAAGTTGATATAACTCAAACAATCAGCAGTAGCACAAAAGCAGTTTATATCAAAGCACTCACAACAAACAAAGTTGTTTCGCTCGACATTGTGCCAGCAGGCAGTCAGGGCTACAACAACTTGTTTGGAACAATAACCCTAAATCTTTCGCAAGGTGTTGACGCTCAAAGTTTCCACTTTGGCTCGCCAACAAACGAAATCTCTAACGAAAAAGATTACAACATGGAAGTTGTTTCTTCCAACCTTGCATCTAGCATTGGATTCTATGTTCCAAGCGACCAATATTCTTCAAAGTTTACAATATCATCAAGTAACGAAGAACTATTAAGCATTGTAAACCCAGAGATATTGTATCGTGACGGCTACCTAAACGGCGAAAACATGGCATTTGTAATCGACATGGTTGCAAAGCGAGAAGGCTATGTTACACTAACAGTCACAACAGATAATAATGTTGAAATCAGTTTGAATATTAGGCTATTCAAAAATATTGACGAATTTACAATCACAACCGAAAGCCCAATTCAAAATCCAGATATTGCCGACAACGGCGATGATATGTATGAGCAAGTGGACTTTGCCAACGAAAAAACGCTAAGCAAACTTGTTATCAAATACGGCACAAGAAATCTTAGAATAGATATTGTAAAATTTATTGAAAACCAAGACAAAACTTTTGTTACAACCAATGCTCTTGTTAAATCGCAGACTTTGGAAGTCATCAGTGGAAGCGATGTTATCTATGCAGTTATGCAAAACGATGAGCCTTATGGCTACATTTCGTCACTCAGCGTTGGAAACGCAAAAGTAAAAATCACTCTAAGCGTTTACACTCTTGACGGAACAGAAAAGACGATTTCAAAAGAATTTGATGTTCAGGTTTATATCCCAGTTGACACAATCAACATTTCAAAAGCGTTTATCGAACTTTACGACACAAGTCAAATGATGTACTTTGAAGAGAAACTTGAAAGCGAATTGTTTGCAACAATTTCTCCACGAAACGCAACTTTAACTTACAAAACAAAAGACAACACAATAAAAGATTTTTCTGTTATCAGGTGGTCACAAAACAACAACGGTGCAAGCATTGTTGAAAATGAAAACAACAATTCTGTTATCAAAGTTGTTGGACAACCAATCATTGGCGATAGCAACTCAAAAACAGTTATTATCACAGCAACAATCACTCAATTTTCAAGAGTATATAGCACAAGTTGTGAAGTTGTGGTTAGAAGACCAATCAAGGTTAGCGAAATCACAAATATGTATCTTGAAACAGTGAATTCAAACGACAAATCTCTCATTACAGGCACGATGATTAACGACAAACTCGTTGATATCTATCTTGATTCCAGAAACGGAATTGAAAACAATTCCTACAAACTTTCAGCAGACATTTTGCCAAGTTTTCCAACCTTTGCAGATATGATGTATATACCTCTTCCATCATATTTGGATTATAGTTCAAGACTATATCTTGCTCAGCCAAATCTTATTTTAAAAGGCAACACTTTCAAAGTTAATCGTGCAGGAACAAGCAAGATTTTGGCGGTTGCAAAAGATAGCATTAGCAGTGCAGACTATCAAAACGATTTGTTCACAGAACTTCTCACAAATGTTTATGCAAATTCTAGCACAACCGAGCAGAACCTAACCGAGCGAATTAACGAGTTTTTCGCAACCGACTCCGAAATCAAGTATAGGCTTTTGGAAGTCAAAGTGGCAGACGGTTCAAGCGAAGCGTTAGCACTTCATGTTAACAATCTTAGCGACTTACTCAAAATTAACAGCAAAGAAGGTTTGCAAAAATATTATGTTTTAACCGACATTATTGATTGCTCGTCAATCGCAAACTTTGCGCCACTAGGAATTGTCAACGGCGAAAATCTTGGATTTAGCGGGAACTTTAACGGAAATAGTAGCAATGGTTACTACTTGAAAAATGTAAAATTCAACTACAATCAATCTTCTAATCAAGAATACAATTATGGATTGTTTAGTTTGATTAACAAAGATGCAGTTGTTAAAAACCTAAAACTAGAAATCAAAGAACTTAATATTTCAGTTATCAACGCAAACACATCAAATATGTATATTGGTGGAATTGCGGTTATGAATAACGGAACAATTGATTCTTGCGAAACGATTATCAAATCAAGCAATATTCGTTCAAACACAATCAATATGTACGTTGGTGCGGTAACAGCGTTCAATTCCAGCACAGGCAAGGTTTTGTCTAGCAAGGCAAGCGGAAACTTGAATATAACCCGAAAAGGTGGCGAAAAAACAGCCATTGGTGGACTTGTTGGCGAAAATCAAAATCTTGTGCAAGGCAATTTTAATATGTTCGACAGCACAGACAAACTTTCTCAAATCCTAACAAATCAAGACTACAATTCCAGCGTTGCAATTTTGTTCAAGAGCGAAGAACAACTAAAACTTGTTGGTTTCTCTGTTGGCGGAATTGTTGGTCTAAACACAAAGACTGTTCAAAATGTTTCTTCAAACGCTAGCATCGGCTTGCTCGAAGAAGTAACATCAGTAACATATATGCCATCAAATGTTGGCGGAATTGTTGGTTACAACTTTGGCGAAGAAAACAGCCTTGCAGTTATTAACGAAGCCCTTAGCGTTACAAAATTATACGGCAATCAAAATATCGGCGGAATTGCAGGATTTGCGTCCTACTCAAACATCTCCAATGTTTACACATTAATGTTTGAATCTTACGATATATTGGACACTTCTCACATTTTGGATTACTTTATGATTAGCGGTCACAACAATGTGGGTGCAATTGTTGGAAATATGTCTTACACAAGCGTTTCCTATGCAATGGCAAGAAGTTATGTTTCGAGAATAGTTGATAACACTGCTTTTGCAGGAGATATTAGACTATATTCAGTTGAAAACGATACTGGTACTAATTCTCGATATATTGGCGGAATTGCTGGACTTGCTAGCAACTCAACAATAGAAAAATCATTTGCTCATTTGAGCATATTCGCCGAGCAAAATGGAACAGTTGGTGGACTTGTTGGAAAAATGGATTCTTCAACATTACAAAATGTGTATGTTCGTGGAAGCATTAACGCAAACGCTAAACTTGACGCATTTGTTGGCGAATCAAACACAGTAACAGCAACCAATTTGTATAGCGAAATCAAATCAAATCAAGGCTACGCACAAACCACACTAACTGGAACAAATCAGTTGATGGTTGACGATGTCGACTCGGTTGACTTTACAGCATGGCTAATTAGTAGTGGAAACGACAATTGGCTACAAAGCGTGCTATACAACAATAATTTGCCAGTGATTAGCATAAAAGGCAATCCATTCATTTTGCAAGAACCACAAACACTAAAACTTACATTCAATGACGCAACCGAATTTGTTAATCAAAACGGAACACTAAACGGCAATCATCAAACAATGCAAGATAGCAAAAAAGCATTAATGCTTTGCTATCAGGCTGAACAATTAAATCATGTCAAACTAGCAGACCTATTCAATCTAACAGTTGAGCCAGCATCGGCAAACAAAGCGGTTAGATATAACTATGATAGCGATATTGTTAGAATTGCTAACGGCGAACTTGTTATTTTGTCGACAGGCACAGTAACAATCACTTGCGTTTCACTTCTAAACAATCAAGCATTTGATAGCGTTACAATCTTTATTGCTGACGCATTAACTCAATTTGATTTGTACGAAGACGCAGGATTGTCATCAGTTATTAGCACTCTAACAATGCTCAAAAACTCGTCCAGTCAAATCTACTTTGCAAGCAATAGCATTAGTGAAATCAAACTTGAAGTTTTAATGAGTGGTCAAAACAATATTGCTTCGTTTAACGGAACAATGCTCACAGATTCCAGCGTGATACTCACTTCATCAATTCAAAATATGCTCATTCAAGCAGTTGATACGGGCTCAGTTGAAATCACTTTCAAACCATATTTTGAAGTTGAAGGCGAAAAAATTTATCTTCCACTCATCAAAACAATCACAATCAATATTGTTAACGGAATCAAAGATGTAACTTTGGAATTTGACGAACTTAGCGTTTCTCAAAAAGATACAACAAGCCTAAGCGTTAGCGTTGATAGCGAAGAAGAAACAAATGTTAAACTTCGAACTAGCGTTTTGAAAATCCTTGATAATAGCGACAATATTCTATCAAATCTTACAGCAACTCTTAGTCAAAACGAAAATACTAAAATTTATACGGCAATCATAACTGAGAAAAACAAATCGCAAGTGCTTGACGAACTAACTTTTAAGATTGATTTTGAAAATATCTCAGTTAACAACTTTAAACTAAAATTTGACATCTTGAAAGCACCAGAAACTTACAAAGTTGTGTTTGATATCAATATCAAAGCATATATCGGCGAAGACGAAAATGTAACCACAATCGGTCACACTTTGGCAAAAGATTTCATGCTAACAATCATGCCACAGCCAGTACATTTTATTGGACTAGACTTTTATAGCAATGCAGAACTTAGTGCAGACGGTTCTTACAATGTTAACGAAGTTCCACAAGACACCATCCTAGCAGGCAGACAAGGACTAATCAAAATCGACTTATACCCAGAGTTTGCAAACATCGACAGAGTGGAACTAACTTACGCAAACTTTGATTACTCTGTTGATATTAGACAACTTGTAAAAAAACAAGACAGCACAAACGGCTATGTTCTTCTAAGTATGTCAACACCAAAAATCGTTAACGGAATAGTGTTCGACAAAACTTACAAAAACATTTACTCGCAAGAAGGTAGTAATGGCAACTTGTCATTCAATGGCTATCTCTACGCTTATGTCCTAATCCCAAGCAATGCAAGGGGAAATATTGATTTTGTTGTTACAGTTTATTCTAGCAACGGCGAAGTTGTAACAAAACGCTTGCCACTTCAAATTGACTTGCCAAGCGAAGTCGAAGTAACATTTGACGGACTAAGCCAAGCATTTGTGGCTCAGGGAGTAACTTATGAATCCAATCTTGTTGTTACAACAACCAAACTTATGGATTCTATCGGTGACGACTCCAATCTTACAATTTCATTTAGAAACGGAAGCAACGGAAGTTTTGAAAACCTTGTTTTGAACACCGAAACAAATGGCGTGCTTCTAACAAAAGTTTCAACAACACTTGTGCAAGATTCAATCTATCAAACAAAATATGCTTTAAAAACTAGTGCAAACCTTGGTTCAACGCTAGAATTTAGAGCAACATACAAAAAACTTGTAAACAACCAAGTTCAATCCTATGCTTCAAAAAATACTCTTGAATTATATGTTTCAATGTTCACAGTTGATGGTTTTGAACTTTCGGGAGCGGTTAACAATGTGTTTGAAAGAACAACGGGTTCAACCTACAACCTAAAAGTCAAACTAATCACAACCCCAACAAAACCAGAAAGCAAGCCACAAGATGCTTCTTCTAGCGAATATATGCTATATGAACAAATCGAAAATCTTGAAACAGTTATTTCACAAAAACTCAACACTTGGTACGCTCTAAGGCTCAATCAAGACAAATCTCTTGAATACTTGCCACTTAGCCTAGATTATCCTTACGAATATTTTAGATTTAGTCAAGAAGAAGGCGAATTTATCAAGATTTCTCCAACAAGAGAATCCTTAACCGAAGTTTTGCAAACATTGGTGGCAGTTGAATATGTTGACGGAATGGCAAGTGCTAGCAGTGATTATAATTCAGCATCTAGCGAGTTAGTTTCGCTCATCACTCATTCAAACAACGAACAAGATTTTGCAAACAAAAAAGTTTACTACAAAAAATCAACATTGCTAAAATTTATCTATAATAACACTAGTGATAAGCCAAATCCTATTGCAACTTTGGAACAATTCAAAAATATGCAAAATGGCAAAAATTATAGATTAATCAACAATATTGATATAGACGAACCGTTCACACCTTTAACTGTTCAAATCGCAGGACTAGACGGCAACGGATTTGAAATCAACCTAAATCAAGGCTTTGATATTTCCAGCCAACTAGAAGAAGACACAATCAATCTTGGATTGTTTGCGTCAGTTGAAGGTTATCGAACTGTTGCAGGAACAATGGATATCGTTCTTAAAAACATAAAACTCAATGTTAACACTTCGGCAAGTTTTGATTATACTTCATATAACGAACAGCCAGTTGAAGCCACAACAATCAATCTTGGCTTCTTAGCAGGTGTTAATAACGGCACAATCTATAACTGTCAGGTTGATACTTTTGAAGTTAAGCCAGACGGAACAAAAGATTTTGATAGCACAGCAAGTGCTAATATCAAAACAAACATTACAAATACAAACGGCGAGCAAGTTTTGGCATACATTGGCGGACTTGTTGGTCAAAACGAAAAGTCAATCACTCACAGCAGAAGTTACGCAGTTTTAAATGCAAATCGTGGATTTGTTGCTGGATTAGTTTCTCAAAACCAAGCAAGCATTGCTAGTTCATTCTACAAAGCAAAAACCAGTGACGCAAGTTATGACGCTATCAAAAATGACGCAACAACCGAAGTTAACAACCTAACCGCAGGACTTGTTGCCATCAACGACACAGACGGTACAATCAAGATGTCGTATGTTGAAGGCGGAGATTCCCAAACTAGCAGAATGACAAACGGAAGCGTAAATTCAAACTCACTTTCTGCAGGATTTGTAAATCAAAATAGCGGACTTATCGAAAACTCTTATTCAAACATCAATGTTGTTAGTCAAAAGCGTTCTAGCGGTTTTGCTTTCAGCAACCAAGGAACAATTCAAAATTGCTACTCGGCTAGTATGCTCACACAAAACAACTCTGCTCACACAGCATTTATAGGAACAACTGTTACTGGCAGATTAAATTCAACAAACAACAATATTCTAAATTGCTACTACTTAAAAGGCGATTCAATTATGACAGCGTCTGGCGAACTTGCAACAGAATTTGAATCTGCAAGTGACTTAATCAACTTCAATTTTAGCGATGACGGTCTTGAAAATGGAATTTGGAACACTCAAAAAACGACCTTTGTTGGAACAGAACGAGTTAATCCAAACTATGAAATCACTGTTAACGGCTTTGGCTACACAGTAATTTCTGTTACAAGCAAAGATACCTTGCTACCAACACTTGTTGATGCAAACATAATTGCAATTCCACACAACGCAATCAGCGAAATTCAAAATCAAGACGACCCAACAAAAGATGACGAATATATCTGGCAAGACACATATCTTGGCTCAATGTTCGACCCAATCGTTATAACAACCCCAAGTGACTATAATAGCATCTTGAAAGAAGTTAACACAGGCTCGAATATAGACAATCTAAACAGATATATTAGGATTGTTAACAACTTAACATTCTCAACAAAAGTTAAGCCACAATCCACCAATAAAGACTTCTCAGGCTATATTTGTGGCAATGGCTTTACAATCAGTGGACTCACAATCAGCGCAAATCAGGACGAAAGTACATATTCTACTGGCGTAAAACAAGGCAACAACGATTATGGCTTGTTTGCCACAATTAGCGGACTTGACCATAGCAAAGCAATGGCAACCGATAGCCTTTATGCAAGCAGTAATAACAGCAACAGAGTTACGGTTTCTCAACTTGCAACAGTCAAGAACTTGAATATTAAAGTTGGCTACTTGTCAGCAAATCAGGTTAAAGTTGTTGGAACACTTGCAGGAACAATGATTGACGCAAAGATTTCTAACATCGACATTGACGGACAAGAGGCAGATGTTGTTGTTCAAGGCAAAAACTTTGTTGGAGGACTTGCAGGACAAATTCTTGGCGAAAGCAAAGTTAAGTTTATCACAACAAACATTAGTGCAAACGCGGGCAATGTTCAACAAGTTGGCAATACAGAAAAATATGCTCTATATTCTTCTAGCGTGGCACAAAATATTAAGCAATACGAACAAGAAAAACTCGACTATGGCTATGCAGGTTCTGTTGCGGGAATAGTTAATCTATCAGCAAGCGGAACAATTCAAAATGTTACAGTAGCAAGCGGTGTTTATATCGTTGCAAATCATGGTGGACTCGCATTCGGCTTGGTCGGCAAAGATTCAACCGTTAGTCACATTTCTGCAAAAGTTGACGGTTCTCAGTATATCAGGGCAACTGCAACAGCAGGCGCATTGGTTGCAGAAAACCGTGGAACAATCGTTTCAAGTTCGGTTTCATATAGTTCAGGCACGACATCAAACAACTTGTTTGGCGGAACGCCAAGAATTATCGGCGGACTTGTTGGATTTAACTATGGCGGAACTATCATCGGTTCATACTCTCAAATTGATGTTATAAACAGCCTTTCGGGAATTTCTGGCGGACTTGTTGGAACAACAGTTGGCGGAGATATCTCTTACTCTTATGCAACTGGCGATGTTTCCAGCCAGCATGTTGCTGGTGGATTAATCGGCAACTACTTAAAAGAAACCAACCTTGTAAAACTCACAAGCGAGCAAACAGAAATCGAAGACGATAGCAGAATTTACACAATCGACAAGTTTGTTATCAATCAAGACGCTCAAATTGTCAGCAACAGATTGGTTCTAACAAACAACACAGATGTTACTCCAACATTAAAACTTGCAAACACAATTTCGCTTCGCACCTTTGGTCTAAAAACCGAAAAATTTGGTGCAGTAATCGGCACATCAACCGAAAACGGAATTGCAGACGAGTTTGACACAGACGATGACGGCAATAAGATTTACACCAACTACTATATCTACACAAAACTTAGTGACGGCACAGTGATTAGTGCGTTTGGAAATGTCAGTGATGTTCCAAACGGTAGCGAAGGTTCAACCCCAGCAGAAAAGCCAGTGTGCTTCACAAATCAAAGTAGCGGTAACTTAACCATTCGTGATATCACAAGTTGTTCTTACAGATACAAACAGATTTTCAAAAATGGTGATTGGAGCAAGTACTTCAAAGTTGACGATTTGTCAATAAACAATCCATATCTTTTGATTGTGGATTAACACCAAAAATAACTCTTGAAACATAGAGTTATTTTTTTATGCTTTACAAATTTTTAAAACAAGCAGTAAAATTTGATTTATATTTTGCCGTGTTTTGTGATATCATATTTGCATGAAAAAGTTTGATGTTATTGTTGTTGGCGGTGGAGCAAGCGGGTCGTTTTTAGCGGTTAAATTAGCCCAAAAAGGTGTAAAAGTTTGCGTTATAGATTCCAATAATGTGCCAGCAAAAAAGTTGCTTGTAACCGGCAACGGCAAGTGTAATATTATGAATAGTGGCGTAAAAAGCGAATTTTTTAACCAAAATATAGACAAATTCCTTGAAAAATTTGATTTTTCTCAAACAAAACACTTTTTTGAATGTATGGGTGTTCATATCTACACTGATGAAAATTCTAGGTGCTATCCAATTTCTAACAGCGCAAAAAGCGTGCAGTTTGCGTTTGAAAATCAATTTGTTAAAAATCTAATTACCTTTTTTGGTGGCGAAACATTTTTGAATTTTAAAAAGTCATTGACGGGATTTGTTGT
Organism: uncultured Clostridia bacterium; assembly: GCA_934777505.1. GTDB lineage: Bacteria > Bacillota > Clostridia > Christensenellales > UBA1242 > CAKVNM01. The sequence continues at coordinate 65,302 of CAKVNM010000003.1, forward strand.
AAAAACTAATCACGCAGAATACGAATGTAAAAATCTTGTGATTGCAACACGAGAAATTCCAAATTGCGACTTTGGTGTCCAAATTGTTCCCGTAGTCAAAAGTTTGGTGGCTTTAAAAACTGTTCAAAACACAAAGATGATTGACGGTGCTAGATGCGAAAATGTATGTGTTAGCATAAAACAAGGTGACAAAGTTATTGCACACGAAAACGGCGAAATTCTTTTTAAAGACCATGGCATAAGTGGCATTTGCGTGTTTAATTTGTCTTCCTTTTTTGCAAGGAACAAAAGTTTTTCTGGCAAGGTGTATGTTGATTTTTTGCCAAACATAACCAACGAGCAACTTTTTGTTTTGTTAAAAGAAAATCAAAGAATATATGGGAAAACACGCATTTTAACTACAATTTTGCATGAAAAACTAGAAAAATTCATAATTTCACACCTTTCAAACGATTTTACTATTGAACAATTAATCCATACTTTGCATAACTTCGAATTTGATATTTGCGGTTGCTACGACAACAATCAGGTGCTTAGTGGCGGAGTAAATTTGGACTATTTGACTGATAGTTTGGAGAACAAAAACATGCCTAATCAATATTTTTGTGGTGAAGTGTGTGATGTTGATGCTCTTTGCGGTGGCTATAATTTGCAATGGGCTTGGACAAGTGCAAGCATTGTTACTGATGATATTTTGCATAAACTCAGCAAATAGTGTGTGATAGCAAGTGGTATCTTGATGGTGATAATATAATTTGTTCAAAAAATACTTATTTTTATGGTGTTTAAATTAATCTTAGTATACTAAGATATTGTAATTAGTCCATTATTAATGATAATTTTTGTACATTTCTTTTTGTGGACTATGTACAATACAAGGTATTGTTTGCGATATTTATTGCTTAGTGGTGGTATACCTTTTTTTTAATTCATTTTGTTATTTAAAAAAAGATAAGACGGGTATGTGAATATTAAAAAAATGATTCTTAGTAAACTAAGAGTGATAATTTTAGTTTTCGGTTTATTTCAAAAATTGGTTAAAGAGATTAGAATAATAACTAGATGTTACTTGACATCACTTGATTATTTGCACTCAATTAAATTTGTATGGTATAATAAAAATATGAAAAGTAAAACTATAAAGTTTTGTATTATTGTTTTTAATTTGCTATTTTTTGTTAGTCTTGGATTGTGTATTGGCTTTGATTTTTCTCAGCCATACATGGCAATTTTTATCACAATGCTAATGTTTGCATTTCATGTTGACATTAGGCTTGTTACTGCTGGATTAACTAGGCTTTTTGCAAAAAATATCAATTTTAATGGCAAAATTTTTAAAATTTCCACAAAGGAATATGAATTTTTAGGAAAACTAAAAGTTAAAAAATGGAAAGATAACTATGTTGCATGGAACAAAAATCAGTTCACACTTTCGTTAAAACTTGATGAAGACTCAATCAATCGTGTTTTAAAAAATAATGTTATGGCAGAGATTACTCACATATTTTGTATTATCACAAGTTCGTTAGCCATTTTGGTTGGTTGTCTGTTATCAAAAGATGAGTGGTGGCTCTATGTTTTAACAACAGTTTTGAGTGATATTTTTTGTGATATTCTTCCAATTCTTATTCAACGCTACAATCGTTATAGATTGCAAAAAATTCAAGAAAAGTTAAAAAATTAGCGTAATAATATGGTTTTTTACGCTTTTTTTTATTAAAACATCATATTTATTAAATAACAAGCAATTTCAAAAATAAATCTAGATTGCAAGTAGTTCAACACAGTTTGTAAAAATCTTACAAATTATTTAGCAAAAATTTACACAATTTTAAAATGATTAACAAAAAAAATGAATTTATCTCTTTTATTGCAGTTTTGTGCTAATTTGTGTTTCACACTGTTGTGCTAGAATAGTATTGAGATAGTAAGTTGTCCAATTATTAATATACAGCCATTGATAACAATAAAAGATAATTATGTGGGTTTTGTAATTTTAACTTGATTGGTAAATAGTAGAGTAGAAGTCAAAAGTTTTTTTTCTGCGACTTAGAAAAATAAATTTGGCAAAAAAATGTTGGTTATATCAAGTTTTTGTAGACAAACCTTATCTATTTTTAAATTTTTGCTTTTAATACTTAATATTTTGAACGAAAATCCAATGTGTGTTAAAATATTTTTATAAAATGTGGGAGAAAATTATGGAATATCAAACAAATTATTCTTCGCCACTTGGTAAAATTTGTTTAACTAGTGACGGCGAGTATCTAACTGGTCTGTGGTTTGCTGATTCCAGTGATAGCAAAAAGCATCTGCAAAAACATCCATTTAAAGACCTAGATATTTTTAAACAAACATCAAACTGGCTTGATATATATTTTTCTGGCAAAAATCCAAACTTTGAAATAAAATTTAGATTTGAAAATATTTCGCCTTTTCAAAAGGAAGTTTATGATATTTTGCTAAAAGTAAAGTATGGTCAAGTGGTAACTTATAACGATATCGCAAAAACTATCGCCAAAAATCGTGGCATTAAAAGAATGAGCGCTCAGGCGGTAGGCGGAGCATTAAATGCAAATCCAATTTGTATCATTGTTCCTTGCCACAGAGTTATTAGTGCAAACGGCAATCTTACCGGCTACGGCGGTGGCATAAACAACAAAATTTCTCTCCTCAAACTTGAACACATCGACACATCAAAGTTGTATTATAAAGATTAAGTTAAATTGTTCTTAAAAACTCTGTCTTATTTTGTCGAACAAGATAAAATAAAACATAATCATGTTAAAATTATCCTGAGTAAATTCAGGGGATTTTTTATGAGCACAAAAGATATTGATATGATTAGATTTTTTTCTAAAATAGCAAAAAAACAATCAATCTAGTTATCTTACAAAAGTGTAAGTGTTATAATATAGTCAGTTATGGAGAAATAAAATGCTAAAATGTATAGAAAACTTTGTCAAAAGTAAGGGGAATGGCTTAATGTTATTAGATTTGCCAACTGGATTTGGTAAAACAACTAGTGTCGTTAATTTCATAAATGATTTTATTACAAATAATCCAACAGCTATTAATAGGGTCTATTTTGTCACGGACTTGAAAGGTAATTTGCCAGATAAACAACTTAAACAATTATTCGGTGACGACTATAATACTTATTGTTTGTATTTAAAACCTTATTGGCAGTCAGTAACTGAAAAATGGGAATATATTAAAATAAACAATTTAGAAATTCTTAATTCTGATGAATATAAAAATTTGAATTTAGATATTGAGACTCTTAATAAATTTAGAAAAAATAAAGAAGAATTAAAAAATGAAAAGAATTTTGGTTATGACTATAATCAATTAAAAAGGCTGATAAAATCGTATGAGCAAAAGATTGAAAAAGATACTGAGATCAAGTTTAGACAGTTTATCAAAAAGAATTATTTCTACAATAAGTCAACAAATGATAAAGATAAATTTTTAAACAATAATAAATGGATAGCTGAACTATATCCAGCGTGTAAGTTAAAAGATGATAAAATTAAAGTTGTACTTTCCAGTACAAAAAAATTTTTTAGTCCAATAGATACTTTTTCACGAATGCCATTTTACATTTATAATAATAATTCGTTGATGAATAACACCGTGATATTTATTGATGAATTTGACACAACAAAAGGGACTTTGCTCACACAAGTTATAGACGATGGTTTAAAATTTGATATTGACATATTTGCATTGTTTCTAAATATTTATTACTCTCTTACTAATTTAAATTTTCCAAATGCTTTAATGAAACTTAGTGATTATAGAAAAGAAAAAATATCTAATAATGAATGGGAAGATGTAGAAACTTTAATCAAAAAACTGAAAGACTGTTTTGTTAAAATCTACAACGATTATAATTTTGAATTTTTTATGAAGAGTAAGGGGTTTGAAGAAAAAAAAGCTTTTATATTTGATGATGGCAACACGCTGAATATTTTTAATGATAATTCAAAAAAGGTACTTAATACAGAATTAAATAAAGATGAAAATAATATTTCTTTATATGCGGAGAACAAAAGCAATAAGGAAAATGGAAATAGTAGATTTGATAATGTTTTGAAAGAAGTGAGGTTTGCGATTGACAAATTCATAGATAATACAGCTTACATTTCAAAAAACTATACAGATTATAAAAATCAAGCATTAAAGGGTTTTCAAACAAAATATTCTTTTGAAGAATCTGTTCTAACCATTTTATCAGGATTTAACATTGCGAACGAATTTAAACAATATTTACTTGACTGTATAATAGACAAAGATGCAAATTTAAAACTTAAATTGCCTTCTGACTTAGAATCTGAATTTATGCGTAAGGGTTTCGAATATACAGAAATCGAAGATGATCACAACCATGATTTACAAACAAAATCTCATGCCTTTAAATTTAATACTACGCCCGAAGATATAATACTTAAATTAAGTATTAAGTCCCGTGTAGTAGGAATTTCTGCGACTGCGTCAATAGACACAGTTATTGGGAACTATGATATTAGTTATTTAAAAAAAATATTAAAAGATGATTTCTATCAAATTCCAGAAGATGACCATATTAGGTTAGAAAATCAATTTTTAGAAAGTCAAAAAATTTATGATGATTACAATATTGAAATAAAAACAATTCCTATTGATACTTTTCAATCATGTTCAGATAAAGAAAAATGTATAGAAATTATAAATTCACTCTTTAAAGATGAAAATAAGCAATTTTATTTGGAATATTTAGAAAAAAATATAAGCAATTATTATTTTTTTATAATTTGCAAACTTTTAAAACTATATAAGAATGTTGCTGAAAGTAATAATATATACTCTTTTATAGCGTTTTTAAACTCATTTCCAATTGCAAAAGATAAAGCAAAACAGGGAAATTTCCTCGATAAAGATATTTTAGAAAAAGCTATACAGGACTTAATAACTCAAAATAATTATATAAATTCACCAATTTTACATTTTGTTAAGAGCAGTTCATATGATGAAGAATTTATTAAAATAAATGAAGAATTAACAAATGGCAAGAAAGTCTTTATTTTAAGTACATATAAATCAATTGGAAACGGCAAAAATATTCAATATGACATTCCAGATATTGAAAATGTAAAACAAAACACAATAATATTTTCGGAAAACACAAATAAAAAAGATTTTGATGCAATTTATCTTTCTACACCCACTAATTTAATCCAAATGCTAAGTTATAATTCTGAAAACAAAGTTAATGAATTATGTAAATATCTTTTTCAGCAAGAATATTTATATCAAAAGCATTATATAACTTGGAGTGAAAGAAAAACAAATATTGAAGCTGGATTTCGAAAAACCTTCTACGGTGACAAAATATTTTCTTCTTACAAGCGGAACCAAGATATATTGCTACACACTGCTCAAATAATCATTCAAGCAATTGGTAGAATTTGTAGATGTCGAAATAAAAATAAAACAATAAGTATTTTCTATGATGAAGAAGTTTTAAATAGATTACATATAGTAAAAGATGAGTTACTGAGTGAGAAATTTATTTTTAACAAAGAGTTTAGACAATTGTTGGAGTGCCCAATAAAAGATGATAATATTGAATTTGTAAAATATAGCAATAAAAACAAAAAAGCATATGGAACTGTTAAAAAAATGTCTCAAGCTGTTAGGGAATCAAAACAGGCAGTTATTGATTGGCAAGATTTACGAGACTTTGTTTTAAAGAATCCAACAGCGAATTTTATTCCAGACAAATATAAAGAGTTATATTTTGAGTTTGATATTCCTTACTCTGGTTATGCTTTTAACATGAATAGCAAATATGAATTTACAAGAATTGTATTTAATAATTCTTATGAAGCATCACAAGTGTCCGCAGAAGAATGTGAATTAATACGATTAATGAATATTCCAGAACTAAGAAATTACTTTGAAGAAAATGGTTATGCAACAGAATTTAAAAGAGGCAAGTTTATTATGTCGGAGTCATTATACAAACAGGTTTATAAGGGTGCATTAGGGGAAGTTATTGGAAAATATATTTTTAATAAAGCTCTTGGTTATAATTTAGAAGAACTTGAACATAATGGACAATACGAAGCTTTTGATTTCAAGATAAAAAATTTTTACTTTGATTTTAAACATTGGAATGACTTTATAAAAGACAATGATAAATATTGTAAGTTCATAGAATGGAAACTGGGAACAGTTCATGGAGTAAAAGTTGTAGTCGCTAATATATTCCAAAGAGGTAACCATATAATAAAAACATCAGTGGACGATAAAATTATTCAGGTTCCTTATTTAATAAATAATGAGAATGAGATTGATTACAAATTCATACAACAAATAAAACTTATTTGATATTTTTATAGTTTCTATATCTAGCATAATAGGCTAATTTGAGCAACTTGGTTTTTGTGCTTAATAAAAAGATTTTAATCAAATTAAAGAAATTTTTTAGTCTCGCGTTCAATAGTAAATTGATTTGTGGACATAAAACAAAAAAGGACGACTTATAAAGTCGTCCTTTTTAATATAAATTGCGATTTGCTGTGAGCATCTTTTACAAGATGCTTTGTGAACAAAAATGTTTTCATTTTTATCACCGCCCTTTATATTATTTCCACAATTATGTGGAGTGGTGTGAATAGGCAGATTTGAACTGCCGACCTACCGCTTAGGAGGCGGTCGCTCTATCCAGCTGAGCTATATCCACATATTAGGTTGTGTGTAGGTATTTATTATCTGTTTGCAAGTTGATTGCTAGCGTGCAATTATATTACGATAGCAATCAAGGTGAAACATTTTTTATTGATTTTAATGGTTATAAAGTTATCCAAGTTGTTGCTTGATAGGATTGAAGATTTTGGGGAGTGAACATTGCAAAGTTAGATTGTTGGAATAAAGTCTTCAAAAATCACATTGTCGGAGCATTGAACAGCCTTTATATACTGTTGTTGATTGCGGATTGTCCAAGCAAGGATAGGGAGATTTTCATACTTTTTAACCCATCTATTTGGCAAGTCGTCTGCGTGATATGAAATAAAGTTTGGACAAGAAACTTTGTTCATTTTTAGTCTTTTCAAAACCCATTTTTTTAGTGAACCCAACTTGTCGTTTTTAAAGAAACTTGAAAGTTGACCACGCCAAATTTGTGGGGCATTGTTTTTGAACCATTCAAGCGAATATGGGTTGAAACTTTGAACAGCAATTTCGCCTTTATATCCGTCAAGAGCCTTTAAAACTTTGCTTTCTAGTTCGCCGATTTTGTCTAGTTGTTTTAGTTCAATCAAAAGTGGAGTTCTGCCGTCAACAAACTTCAAAACTTCTTCAAAAGTTGGAATGGTGTACTCTGTGCCTTTAAGTTTGCACGAAGCCAAATCTTCTTTTGTTAGTTGGCTGGCATATTTGTCCTTGCCACACATTTTGCTAAGATTTTCGTCATGAAAAACGATAATAGAGCCGTCACTAATTAGCCTTACATCAAGTTCGATTGGAAATCCAGCGTTGATTGCGTTTTCAAAAGCGCCAAGACTATTTTCTGGATTTTTGTCATCGTGAAGACCACGGTGAGCGATATATTTGTTGCATAGCCAAGATTCAAAAATGTTTTGTTCCATATTAACTCCTAAAATAATTATGAAAATAGTTTATCAAATTGCCCTTAATTTTGCAAGTGTTTGATTAATTTTTGTAACGCCAAGCACTTTTTTATCAATCTATTTGCAAATATTTTGTAGTTTCTATATAATATTAACATATTTTAGGAGAATACATGGCAAAGACTAGACAACAGTATATTAGAAATTTTTGTATCATTGCACATATCGACCATGGCAAAAGTACGCTAGCCGATAGATTGCTTGAATACACTGGCACGGTTGCAAAGAGAGATATGGAAAGTCAACTTTTGGACAGCATGGATTTGGAGCGAGAAAGGGGAATTACTATCAAACTTACGCCAACCAAAATGAATTATGAATATAACGGCGAAGTTTATGAACTCAACCTTATCGACACACCTGGGCATGTCGACTTCACCTACGAAGTTAGCCGAAGTCTTGCTGCTTGCGAAGGTGCAATTTTGATTGTTGATGCTTCTCAGGGAGTGGAAGCACAAACGCTTGCAAATCTATATCTTGCAGTCGAAAACAATTTGGAGATTATTCCTGTTATCAACAAAATTGACTTGCCAAGTGCAGACATCGAAAACACCAAAAAGGAAATAAGAGATATCATTGGCATAGACCCAGAAAAAGCACCACAAGTTAGCGCCAAAGAAGGCATTAATATCAAGGAAGTTTTAGATAGGATTGTAACCGATTTTCCTAGCCCAAGCGGAGATGAACAAAAACCGCTCAAAGCACTCATTTTTGATAGTTACTACGACAACTACAAAGGTGCAATTTGTATGGTTAGAATTGTTGACGGAAGTGTGAAGGCGGGCGATAAAATCAAAATGTGGACAACTGGCAAGGAATACGAAGTTGTAGAAGTTGGCAAGTTTGTTCCACAGCCAAAAGATTGCAATATCCTGCTTGCTGGCGAAGTTGGCTATATTGCTGCTAGCATAAAAAATGTGTGCGACACCAAAGTTGGCGACACAATTACAAACGCACTTGTGCCATGCAAGGAAGCCTTGCCGGGCTATAAAGACGCAACACGAGTTGTTTTTTGCGGAATATTCCTTAGTGACGGAAGCAAGTATCAAGAATTAAAAGACGCACTCGAAAAATTGCAACTTAATGATGCGGCACTATCGTTTACGCCAGAAACATCTCAGGCACTTGGTTTTGGATTTAGATGCGGATTTTTGGGACTTCTTCACATGGAGATTATCACCGAAAGACTAGAAAGAGAATTTAATCTTGACATTATCACAACTGCACCAAGCGTTTCATATCATGTCTACACAACAAAAGGCGAAATGATGGAAATTTCCAACCCAGTAAATTTGCCACCAGTGGTTGAAATCGACCGTATGGAAGAACCTTGGGTAAAAGTCGAAATCTATACACCGCCAGAATATGTTGGCTCACTCATCGACCTTTGTATTGAAAAAAGGGGCATTCAACGGGACTTAAAATATGTTGACCCAAAGCGTGTAAACTTGTCGTTTGAGTTGCCACTAAACGAAATCGTTTATGACTTTTTTGATAGCATGAAATCACGAAGTAAGGGCTATGCAAGTTTGGACTACGAACTTTTGGATTACAGAGTTAGCGACCTTGTAAAAATGGATATTTTGCTCAACGGCGAAACTTGTGACGCTCTCTCTATTATTGTTCACAGGGACAAGGCTTATGCAAGGGGCAAAGCAATCACGGAAAAACTAAAAGATGTTATTCCAAGACAGATGTTTGAAATCCCAATCCAAGCCGCCATTGGCAACAAGATTATCGCAAGAGAAACCATTAAGGCGCTAAGAAAAGATGTGCTTGCAAAATGTTATGGCGGAGATATCACAAGAAAGAAAAAGTTGCTCGAAAAACAAAAGGCGGGCAAAAAGCGTATGCGTCAAGTTGGCTCTGTTCAAATTCCAAGCGAAGCCTTTATGAGTATTTTGAAAATCTAAATTGTTGGCTAAGAAATCATTAATTTAAACCAGTATTGACATATAAAATCTGCTGTGATAAAATACTACCATAGGAGAATTTGTATGATAAGTTCAAGAGTTAAGCCACAAGAAAATTTAGATAAATCTTACGCTTTAATCAACTTTTCGTTTGAAAATTTAAAAAATTTTGAAGAAAAAGTTAAAAAAATCAGTTTTGCGGTTGAAAACTTTGACAAGTCATCACGGGAAAGCAAAAGTAAAGCCGAGCGAAACTACGATTTTGATTTTGACGCATACAAACAAGCATATTGCGATGTGCTAAAAAAACTTGAAGACAAAATTGACGCAATGTGTTTTATCGCTTCCAATTTAGCAGTGAAAAAGTGCGATGTAATTTACTCAATCGGTCTTGAAAAAAGATATGTTGACACTATGGCAGGACTGATTGTTGAGTTTATCAAGAATATTGAAAACGATATGCAGGCATTTGCTCTTAATCAGCCAAAGTCGGTGAAATATGCTAACGATTTTTTGAAGTTTTTTAGAACAAAACTTGGGCACGCAGAAAACAGACTTTTGATGTATGAAGACTTGCTTTATAACAGCAGTGAATTTGTGGCATAGGCTAAAAATTTTGATTTTTTGCTGATTTTTCTTAAAAAACAGTGATATTTTAGTAAAAAGGAGATAAAAAGCAAGATTTTGCTAAAAATACTTTGCTTTTTGTAATTGATTATGAGTTTGAGAGATGAAAGAATTGGTGGCACATTCGTGCTTGATAGAGATAAGGGAAAATGTGTTGAAACAATCGAGTATGTTAACAAACTGCTTGCAAAGGTTGAAAACACCGCCAAGCAAAACGAAGACTACAGCGAGCCAAGCGAAATTTTAAAATCTTTGCTAGACGAACAGGCTTTTGAAATTTTGTTTGCTATTCAACAACACTTAAACTTGCTTGAAACTGCTGTTTTGAGTCTTTACGAAACTGCACAAACCGAGCACATTTCAATTCCACAAATTGTTGACCAAATTGTTGCGGAAGAAAAATATGCTTTTGAAGTTATGGGAGAATTGCATCATCTTACAACTCAAATTGAAGATTCGTTTGAAGAAATGTTCAAAGTGCGAAACAGTAGTTACTATGTGCATTACACTCGTGTGGTCTTGAACGCATTAGTGCATAAAATCGAAACTCATCTTGAAAGAATGAAGTTCTACGAAGATATGCTTTATAACTTTGACGAAAATATTGCTTAGAAAAAAATGAGATTATTTCTCATTTTTTTTGTAACCTTTTGCATTTTGTGGCATAGTTGTGATAATATTTTTGTATGAAAAACTTAGGAATTTATATTCACATTCCGTTTTGCGAAAGCAAATGCGATTATTGTAATTTTGTTTCGTTCAAACTTGATGACGAAGTAAAAGAAAAATATGTTGACTATCTTTTAAAAGAAATTTCGCTTGCAAAGAAGCAGTATGCGGACTATGTTGTTGATACGATTTTTGTTGGCGGTGGAACGCCGTCTTGTTTAAGAGAAAAATCAATCAAGACAATTTTAAATTATATTGAAAACAATTTTAATGTTAGCGTTGATGCGGAAATCACGGTGGAAGCAAATCCAAATAGTTTAAGTCTTAGTAAACTAAGAGAGTTTAAACTGGCAGGTGTAAATCGCCTTTCCATTGGACTTCAAGCATATAACAACAGGCTTCTAAAAAGCATTGGTCGTATTCACACAACCAAGCAGTTTGACGAAGCGGTTAAAAACGCAAAAAGCGTTGGCTTTGAAAATATCAGTGCAGATGTTTTGCTTGGATTGCCAAATCAAAAAATGTTTGATGTTGTGCATGAACTTAAACATCTTGTACACTTAGGATTAAAACATATTAGCGCTTATGGCTTGATTGTGGAAGAAAACACAAAGATTTTTAAACGATTGCAGTCGGGCGAAATAAAACTTCCAACTGAGCAAAAAAGTTTGAAATTTTATGAAAAAACACTAAAATTTTTAAAAAAACATGGATTTTTCCGCTATGAAGTCAGCAATTTTTGCAAAATCGGCTATGAAAGCAAACATAATTTAAAGTATTGGAACATGGACGAATATGTTGGTTTTGGACTTGCTAGTCATTCGTTTGTTGATAACACAAGGTGGGAGAACACTTCAAAACTTCAAGAGTATTTTGATATGTTGGAACAAAATTTGCTCCCACAAAAAAACAAAGAAAAGCAGTCGGTTGAAGATTTGAAAATGGAGTTTGTCATGACAGGTCTAAGGCAAATAAAAGGCATCAGTTTGAAAAAGTATAACCTAATGTTTGGCGAAGACTTACAAAAGTCAAAATCAAGCGAACTTGACGACTTGCTCAAACAAAATTTGGTGATTTTGGATAGTGGAAATCTAAAAGCCACCGATAAGGGCTTTGAAGTTCTAAACTATGTTATCTTGCAACTGGTGTAGAAAAAATTTTGGTTTCTAATAATATTTTTAAATGTTATCAAACTTGCTAAGATTGAAAAAATGTGATTATTTTAATTAGTCAAACACCACTAATAACAAAAGAGTAATAAAGAGTTAAAAATCAATAATAGTTTGCAAGAAAATTAGTATTAAACAATTATATTTAAAAATATTGTCTAAACATTATTAATATTTTAAAATTGGGTATTGACAACAAAAAAGTTTAATCATATAATAAAGTCGAGAGGTAAATTTATGAGATATTTAGATGATGCAAAGGTAAAAAAATTCCTTAGTGCAACAAAAAATCAAAAGACAATGATGATTTATAACGCTCTTGTTAGGGGCTTTAAAGAAGAAGATGCAACAATGTCTATTGAACTATTCAACACTTTTTCATTTGAGCAAATGGGATTAAATAAGTCAACATATCTTAAAGACTTATCGACACTTGAACAGCTATTGTTTATTCAAAACGACCCAATAACATATCTTGACGGACTAGTTGTGCTAAAAAAGTGCTACGAAGGTCTTGGTGTTAAGAGAAATTTCTCAGCACTAATCAATGCTTATTCGCAAATTTGCAAGGAAAGAGAACAAAACGACACTGGCTACAAACTTTGGATTGAAGACGCTTTCAACGCTGGTTTAATCACAAAGAGCAAGATGACAAAACTCATCAAAGAAAACACAGTGGACGAACTTTCTAAGTAGGCAAAGGTTAGGTGAAATATGGTTTCAAGAGTAACAGTTTTAAGCAAGTTTTATTGCGTTAGCAAAGTTGTTGACAAGAAAGAAAAAATTATCATTAGATTTCAACACAAGGAAGATGCCTACAAAACTTTTGAATGGCTAAATCAAAATTGTGATGGCGTGTATAAGTACAGGGTTATAACTCTAACAGGCGAAAACTATCTTGACTTTTACACAAATGAAAAAGCATATCTTTGCAGTGGTTTTGAAGAATTTTTGCGTTTGCAAGAAGACCCAAAATATAGAGAGCCAAGAAAAGTGCAAGAAGATAGTTTGGAAAACTAATCTTATGAATTAATAAAAAATGACCAGTTTTGGTCATTTTTTGTTTATGCCTATTTTTTTATGTTTTAAGTTACTTTTTTGCAACTTTTAGTTCCATTCTTAAAATGTCGCCAATGTGGAAAGGAATATCGCTTTCAAAGTACAATTTTTGCTGAACTTTGTTTGCAACTTCAACTTTTTCGCCGTTTTCGTCTTTCAAATTGCTTAGAACTATCTTCTTGTTAAAGTAGTCGTTTGGAGAAAGAATTTCCAAAGTGTCTGTGTTTTCAAAACGGTTGCGTTGTTCGATTTCCACTTTTCCGCCTTCAACATTTGTCACGATTGCAACAAAGTCGTGCGACTGAGCAGTTCTGCTGGTTTCAAGGTTTTCCTTGTTGTCTGCGTGAAGATAAAATCCAGTGGTGTATTTTCTGTGACTTGTTTTTGTTAATTCTTCAATCAAAGATTTTGGGCAAACATAATTGCTTTTTTCTTTTAACGCCAAGTCTAACGCTCTACGATATGCGTTAACGACTGTGGCAACATAGTAAGGCGACTTCATTCTGCCTTCAATTTTAAAACTTGTAACACCAATATCAATCAACTTGTTCAAGTATTCAATCATGCAAAGGTCTTTGCTGTTCAAAATGTATGTTCCACGATTATCTTCTTGCACTTCGTATTCGTCTTCTTTGTTTTGAGCCTTAATAGAGTAGCACCAACGGCACGCCTGAACGCACTCTCCGTGATTGCTATCTCTGCCAGTCATGTAGTTGGAAAGTAGACATCTGCCAGAATAACTGATGCACATTGCACCATGCACAAAAGTTTCGATTTCAATATCTTCTGGAATGCTGTCTTTTATCTCCTTGATTTCTTCAAACGAAAGTTCTCTTGCCAAAACTAGTCTTTTAACACCCATATCAACAAAGAATTTTGCTGAATATTTGTTTGTAATGTTTGCTTGTGTGCTAACATGAATATCAAGATTTGGGGCAACTTCTCTAATGAGTTTTATAATTCCAACATCGGCAACGATAACTGCGTCAACACCAATCTTGTCAAGATACAAAATGTAATCTTTCATGTGCTCAAAGTCGTTGTTGTGTGCCAAGATATTCATTGTAACATACGCTTTTTTGCCAAGACTGTGGGCATAGTTAACCGACTCAACAAGTTCATCTTCTTCAAAGTTTCCAGCAAATGCTCTTAGTCCATAACTCTTGCCAGCAAAGTAGCAAGCGTCAGCGCCAAAGTAAAAAGCGGTTTTTAATTTTTCCATATTGCCAGCGGGGGCGAGTAATTCAATTTTGTTCATATTTTCTCCTTTTGTTATTTAGTATATACTTTTGGTTTTGTGATTGCAACACCTTCGCCAATTTTGTAAATTTTTGTGTCGTACTTGTTGGTGTCTAACACAACTTCTAGGTATTTTCTAAGGTTCATAATCATTGTGCGGTGTTTGTGAATAACTTTTTCCGTGCTGTCAACTTTGTTCAAAAACAAAACATCGTCTGCAAAGATTACTCCACCTAGGCTAAGCATTTTTTCCAAAAAGTTCAAGTATTTTAAGTATTGACCTTTTGGTCCGTCAAGAAATATAAAGTCAAACTTTTTGTTTTGCTCCGCTAGCGATTTTATTACTTCAAAAGCATCGCCAAGAATTTGATTAACCCTTTCTTGCTCGCCAAATTTTTCAAAATTTTGTTTTGCAAGAGTGTAGTTTTGTGGGCTAAGCTCTATGGTTGTCAAAGTGCAATCTTTTAATGTTTTCAAAACGATGAGTCCAGAGTAGCCAATCGCAGTGCCGATTTCTAGCACTCGTTTTGGATTATAGAGCCTAAGATTTTCAATCAAAAATCTTGCGGTGTCGTCAAGCACGACTGGTATAAAGTTTTGCCTTGCAAAAACCCTTATCTCGTCAATCTGTGACAAAATTTCGGGGTAGGAAGTTGTAGGATAATAAGTTTCTATATTCATTTTTTCACCAACTAGATGATTATATCATAAACATTAAAGAATTGAAAATATTTTCTAAATTATTATTCAAACTATAAAAAAGCGAATTTTTTGTTAAAAAATCAATATTTTTGCATAAAAATTAAAATGAGTATTGACAAAAACAAAAAAAGAGTGTACTCTTATAGAGTATAAAAAATACTTTACACAAATTTTGGAGGAAAAAATGGGTACAGCAGTATTAAATGTAATTGCAGTTATTGGACTTGTAGCAGTAGCCGCTTTTATTATTGTATTTTTGGCAGATTTGCTTCTTTCTGTTATTGATGGAAAGAACGGAATTTTCTTTAAGAGAAAACCAAAAAATGAAAAAGATGAAGTTAAAACTTTGGAGATGACAGACGAACTTGAAGCATCACCAAAACTTATCGAAATGAAGCAAGAAGAACCAAAGAAGGTTGAAGGCAATGTTGACCTTGAACTTGCAGAAAGTGAAAGACTTGCTTTGAGTCAAGCCAACGAAAAAATGGCACAAGAAAACGAAGACTTGAAACAAAGAATCAGTGCTTTGGAAGCAAAACAAGCAGAAGAAACTCCTGCCGAAGTTGAAGAAGACGATGACGATAGGGAACTTACAGACGAAGAACTAGACAAGATGTATGCAGACCTAATCGCTGATATCAACAAAGATACAATTGGCGAAGATGACGAAGAAGAAATCATCGAAGAACCAGCAGAAGAAGAAAAGCAAGAAGAACCAGAAGAAAAGGTTGAAGAAGTTGTTGAACCAGTAGAAGAACCAAAACAAGACGAAGAAAAACTTGTTCTTGAAAAACAAATCGAAGAACTTAGAAAACAACTTGAACAAGAACAAAACGAAAAAGAAACTCTTGCAAAACAACTAGAAGAAAAACCAGAAGTTGTTAGCGAAACAGTAGAAGTTGTTGAAGGCGACACTCTTGAAAGTTTGCTTGCTCAAAAAGCAGAACTTGAAGAAAGATTGAAAAACGCTAACAAAGAATTAAAAGCAAACAAGAAAGAGTATATCCCACTTGCTAGAATCAAAAAGACTTTGCAAAATGACGAAGCAAAACTTAGAAGAAGAGAAGCAATCGTTGCAAAGAAGAAAATTGTTCTATTTGGTGTTACAAACTATGTTGTTGACCCAGAAAAAGAAAAGGAACTAAGCGAAGACCTTGACCAACTTGAAGCACTAAGACTTTCTGTTCAACACTGCGAAGAAGTTATGGACGAAAACAAGGACAGATATCCACTTCTTGAAAACACAAACGCAATTCTAAAAACAACAGTTGCTCACATCAAAGCCGACATTGATGCTATCGACCAAAAGATTGCAAAACTTCAAGGAACAGGCGATGACGCTACAACTGGTGCAGACGACACAACTACAACAGATGCAACTCAAAACAACTAATATGATTAAATAAAAATAACCACACTTTTTGTGGTTATTTTTTTGTGTGCTATGTGCTATTAAAAAAAGAGCAAATCATGCTCTTTTTTATAACTTTACGCTTTCTTCTTCGTTTTCTTGTAAGATTTTTTGCTTGTTTCGGTTGAATAGTCTTGACCAAAATCCCGGCGTTTTTTCAAGTTTTAGTAGTTGCTTGATTTGTGGCATGAGTGACTTGGTTAACTTATAGCCTTCGTCAATCATTTCCATGTAGCCTTCCGTGCTTTTTGGGCTAAACTTTTCAAGGTCGGGTTCAATAACAAGATTGGAGTAGAGTCTGCCGTTAAGGGAATTGTTTTTCATTGATATAAACAGTGATGCCATAAACACATCAACAAACCCTTTGCTTTGTGTTCCGCTACCTCTTGAAGCATTAACATCAACCGAAATAATTATATCACAACCATTGGTTTTTAAAATATCTGCTGGAATGTTGTTTCGTGTTCCGCCGTCAATTAATCTAAATTTGCCGTAGTCAAGTGGAGTGAACACACCGGGGAACGCACAACTGCCAGCAACCGCTTTTGCAACGCTTCCTGTTGTGATTCTAAGTTCGTTTCCGCTGTTTAAATCTGTTGCAACAACTGTGAGTGGCGTTTTGAGTTCGTCAAAATGCACATCGCCGATTGAACTCTTGATTATGTTTTGAATACCGTCTGTTTTGTTGTTGAGTGGCAAAAAGTTTTTTAAAATATCTTTCTTTTTCAAATTTTTAGCAATTTCTATCATTTCGCTAGAAGTTAGCCCATAGGCATACAAAGCACCAATCAAACTGCCTGCACTTGTGCCAGCAATTTCGTCAACGGTTATGCCTTCTTCTTCAAACGCTTTTATAACGCCAATATGTCCAAAGCCTCTTGCTCCACCGCCTCCAAAGGCAATTCCCACTTTGAGCTTTGTTCGTTTTGTTTTTACTGTCTTCATTTTCATATATATTATTATATAATATTTGCAAAACGAAAACAATATTTTTTCAAAAAAATTTTTGAGTTATTAGCAAATTAGTTTTATTTAATGTTTGACAAAATATGACACTTTTATCTAAACTATTTTAGGAGAAATTTATGGCAAAGAAAAAATCAAAGAAAAAGGTTTTATATTTTAGCATCAGCAGACTTATTGTGTTTTTAGTTATTAGTGCAATACTTTGCGGTGCGTTTTTCATATTCAAAAATGATATCGACAAAGCAATCAACGGCAAAGATATTCTAACGAGTGTCGACACTCTCAGTCATGACGGACTTTTGGTTCACTATATTGATGTTGGTCAAGCGGACTGCATTGCGATTGAGTTTCCAGATGGCAAAAAGATGCTAATTGATTCTGGCTCAACCGATAGCACAAAGCAAATGGTTTCCTACATCAACAAAAATATTTTTGACCAGCCAGACGAAGAAAAAGTTTTCGATTATGTTTTGCTAACTCACAGTGACGAAGACCACTGCGGTGGAATGCCAATGATTTTTGAAGAATATCAAGTCAACAATGTTTTTAGACCACAGATTTACATAAACAGTGAAGATATGGCAAAAGACTCAAACTCAGCAACCAATGGATTAATCAAAGATACAAATATTTATCGCAGAACAATCAATGCAATGTACGCCGAACCAAACTGCAATGTTTTCTTTACGGTTATGGATTTGATGAATACCACTCAAAAAATTTGTGCTAACACAAGCGATAATTACTACGAGTTTGAATTTTACTCTCCAACCAAAAATGTTTATAACAATGTTAACACATACTCTCCAATCATGACGCTAACTTATAGCGGAAAGGTGTTTATGTTCACAGGTGATGCAACGACTGCTAGCGAAACCGAAGCACTAGAAAGCAACTTACCAAAAGTTGATGTGCTAAAAGTTGGTCACCACGGAAGTACAACTTCGTCATCGCAAAAATTCTTGAACAAAATCTTGCCAACTTATGCAATAATCCAAGTTGGAAAAGACAACAGTTATGGTCACCCAAAGCAAGAAATTGTTGACAGGCTTACAAACATTGGAGCAAGAATTTATCGCACCGATATCAATCAAAATATTGTTGCAGTGGTTGATGGTTCGGGCTCGCTTATGGTGGTGGCTGATATAGGCAATAAAATTAATGTTATATACTTTCTACTAGGTGCAGAAATCATAATTGTTTATTTTAGTTTTTTTGTTCCGTACAAAATTAAAAAACAGGCATAGAATATAGTTTTCTATGCTTTTTGTTGTAAAAAACTTGCTTTCTAAAACAAATATCTATTTTGTTGCTAAAAAAGTTATAAAATGATATTATTTGATTAAGAATAATTTTAGGAGTTCACATTGAAAAAAAACATCACCATACTTTGCAATTCGCAGAACTTTAAAAAAAGAGTAGCAAAAAATCTTGCTGACCAACTTGATATGCTCTATGCCGACTTAGAGCAAATTTTGGAATACAACATGATTAATGACGATATGCTTGAAAAGGCAGGCCAACAGTATTTTGACGAAAACGAAAAGTCCACCCTAAAAAATGTGGCAAACTACGAAAATACGGTCATTACTCTAGATTTTTCAACACTCAACAAAGAAAATAATGCCGAAATTTTAAGGCAAAGCACTTTGGTTATATATCTTTCTTTGGAACATAATATTTTTGAGAGTTTAAATGTTAGCGAAAATGACAAAAATTTGGCTAGTATCAACCAAATTGTGTATGCCGACCGAGATAAACTTTTGCGCTCCTTTGCAGACATAACGGTTGATGTTTCCAAGGTGGACATAAACTTGGTAACTCAGCAAATAATGCTGTCCATTCAGCAGTATTTTGAAAAATAATGGAGAATTATGGAAAAACTAACCGTCAATAATCTTAGACTTCTTTCGCTATACGAAATTGAAAACGCTAATTCTGGCCATCCCGGAATCAGTTTGTCTTCCGCTCCAATTTTATATTCTTTATATGGCAATATAATGAACTATTCCACGCAAGATGACAAAAACATTTTCAGGGATAGGTTCGTTTTTTCTGCGGGTCATGGCAGTAGCGTTTTATATGCAACTTTGCACCTTTTTGGGTTTGATGTTAGTGCTGACGACTTAAAACAATTTAGAAAACTTGGCTCAGTCACCACTGGTCACCCAGAATATAACAAAACAGCAGGTGTGGATTGCTCAACTGGCGCTCTTGGGCAGGGACTAGCAAATGCGGTTGGTATGGCGATTGCAGAAAAGTATTTTGAAGCCACCTTTAATAAACCAGACATAAAACTTTTTGATAGCAAAATTTATTGCTTGGTTGGCGATGGCTGTTTGATGGAAGGAATTAGTTACGAAGCAAACAGTATTGCTGGCAACTTAAATCTTGACAATCTTGTTGTAATATATGATTGCAACAAACGAACGATTGACGGAAATATTGATATCACTTGGACGGAGGACATAAAAAAGCGTTTTGAAGCAGTCAATTTTGATGTTTTTGAAGTGCTTGACGGCAACGATAGTAACGAAATCACTCAGCAGATTTTAAAAGCAAAAAATTCCAAAAAGCCAGCACTTATTGTCGTTAACACAATTCTTGGATTTGGAAGTGAACTTGCGGACAACTCGCTTGTTCATAGCAAGCCACTTTCGCTTGAACAGATAGAAGTTGTAAAGCAAAATCTTAATATAGATGTTCAGCCATTTGAAATTTTGGAGCAGGTTAAAACTCATGTAGAACTACTCAAAGAACAAACAAAAAATCGTTTTCAAAATCAAATGTTGCTTCTTGAAGATTACAAACAAAAGTACCCAAAAGACTACGAAGCATTGCTCAACTTTTTAAATTATGCCTACAACGAAAAAGCAATCAAACAAATCAAAAACTTTGCAAGGCAAAAAAGTTGTTCCTTAAAAGAAATTAATCACGAACTTTTCAGTGCGTTCAGGATTAAAAATTTTATCGGTGGCTCGGCAGATGTCGAAACCAGCACAAAAATGTTCAACAAGTTTGACGATGTCTTTTCCAAGGAGAACTATCAAGGCAAACGAATCTGTTATGGCGTTAGGGAGCACGCAATGGCGGGCATTTCCAACGGGATTGCACTTTTTGGCGGACTGGAAGCCTACGCCAACTGCTTTTTGTCGTTTTATGACTATCTAAAACCATCGCTTAGAATGACGGCTCTCATGAATTTGCCCGTCTTGTATGTTCTAAACAATGACGGCTTGTCGAGTAGTCAAAATGGTCCAACTCATCAACCTTTTGAACATCTTGCCGAGTTAAGACATATTCCAAATTTGACCGTTTTTAGACCATACAACCAAGAAGAACTTAAATGTGCATACATTCACTTTTTAAAGACAAAAACGCCTTGTGTGATTGTTCTTGGCTCGCTGGAATACGAAACAAAATCAAGTTTGCTAAAAGATTGTGCCTGTGGTGGCTATGTTTTGGAAAGATTTGGCTCAGCAAGCAAAGTAACGCTTGTGTCTAGTGGGAAAGATGTTGATTTGGCGTTGAAAACTGCTTCAAAACTTCACGAAAACGGAGTGTCCGTCAAGGTTGTTAGTATGCCGTCAACTAGTGTTTTTGATAGCCAGCCAGATAGTTACAAATCCCGTGTGCTTGGCAAGAAAAATCACATTTTTACTATCGAAACTGCTAGCACTTTTGGACTGCAAAAGTATTGCAAAAAAGGCATGAGTTTTGGGATTAACTCGTTTGGTGAATGTGGAAGCCCAAGCGACCTTGAAGAACATTTTGGACTAACTCCAACTAATCTTTGCAAAAAAATCTTAAATTTTTTGAAAAAATAGTGCATAAAGTTGAATTTTTGGCACATTCTATAATTGTACCTGATTGATAAAGGTTATTCGATAGAATAAAATTGTTAATGACATCAGTTGTTAATTTATCATTTTTATCACTTGGGTGCTGAGAAACTCCTGTGGCAAGTTAGCCACAGGTTTTTCGTTTTTAGATTTTTTTATTTCACAAGTTTATGACTTTGATTTTAATGCTTCCAAAAGCCATAAACAAATTTACAATTTAATCTTTATTTAACCACAAAATATGTATACTAATGTTCAATATTTCAACTATATTTTTCTTTGTAGATTCAAACACTTTAAATAGTTTTAAAAATGTTTTTAAATATTAGACAACTATGTTTGCGTTTAAAGTCGTTTTACATTAAACTGCATCAAAACTCTATCTTAAAAAATCCGCATTTTAAAACAAGTTTATCAATTAAAGTTTATTATTTTCTTTTGTTATGATATAATAAAAACATGAACAGATATCTAATCACAATGCAATATCTTGGAAAAAACTATTTTGGCTTTCAAAAACAGCCTAATTTTTCCAACACAATTCAACAAATAATCGAAGACGCAATGCAAAAACTTTTCAATCAAAAGGTTGAAATTTTTGCTAGTGGCAGAACCGATGCGGGAGTTAGTGCTTTTGCTCAAACTGCTCATTTTGATGTTGAAACAACAATTCCAGATATCAAAATTCCGTTTGCACTCAACGAACTTTTGCCAGACGACATAAAGATAACTTCTTGCAAGCAGGTGGATAACAACTTTCACGCTAGGTTTGATGTTAAGAAAAAAACTTATGTCTACAAACTGTATTTTAGCGAGCAAATGCTTCCGTTTTTTGAAAACGATAGCCTTTGGCTAAAAAAACAGCCAAACATAAAGTTAATGAAGGATTGTGCAAAAAAACTAGAAGGCAAACACAACTTTAAATGCTTTATGAGCAGTGGCGGTCAGCAAAAAACTTTTGAAAGAATAATTTATTATATCGACATTCAGCAATCAGGCAATCAAATAACAATCGAAGTTTGCGGAAATGGCTTTTTGTATAATATGGTTAGGATTATCGTTGGAACGCTAATCGAAGTTGGCTATAAAAAGAAGACGACTAATGATGTTTTGCTAGCCTTAGAAAAGCAGGACAGAACCATGGCGGGCTACCTTGTTCCAGCAAAAGGGTTGTATCTTAAAGAAGTAAAATATTAAAAATTTGGGATATAATTTGATTGTAGTTAGCACCTATAAATCAAATAGAAAATGCTTTAATTTTTTGATAAATAATTTTGATTTTTACTTGACAACAAGTGCAAATTATTATAAAATAAAACCGTCTTAAATTTTAAGCGGTTTTTTTGTGGTCTAGCCCATCACATTAGCCAAGGTGAGTTTAAAGTTTTTGGAGAATATTTTAGGAGAAAATTTAGATGAAAACATATATGCCAAAAGAAGCAGACATCCAAAGAAAATGGTATGTTGTTGACGCTAGCGGAATGCCACTAGGTAGAGTTGCTAGTCAAGTTGCTTCTATTTTAAAAGGAAAACACAAACCAACTTATGCTCCTCATGTTGACACAGGAGATTATGTTATCGTTGTTAACACAGACAAGATTGTATTAACAGGTAAAAAACTTGAACAAAAAATCCACTTCCAAGCAACAGGATATATCGGTAATGCAAAATATGTTCAATACAAGGAAATGATGGAAAAGCGTAGTGACGAAGCACTTAGACTTGCAGTTAAGGGTATGCTTCCAAAGAACACTCTTGGTAGAAAGATGATTAAGAAACTTAAAATCTACAAAGGTGCAGAACACAATCACGAAGCACAACAACCAGAAGTTTTAACACTTAAAGGAGGCGTAAGATAATATGGCTACTAAGAAAGTTGAAAAGAAAAATCTTCAACCACTTAACACTGGTAGAAGAAAAATGAGTGTTGCTCGTGTTAGAATTACACCTAATGGCAGTGGTAAAATTGTTATTAACGACAGAGAAATGAGTGACTACTTTGGTCTTGGAACACTTCAACAAATCGTAAAACAACCACTTGTTTTAACAGGTAACGAAAACAAAATGGATGTTACTGTTAATGTTTGCGGTGGTGGTCTAACAGGTCAAGCAGGTGCAATCCGTCACGGTATTGCAAGAGCCCTTGTTGAATACAACGAACAATACAGAGCAGAACTCAAAAAAGCAGGCTTCTTGTCAAGAGATAGCCGTGTTAAAGAAAGAAAAAAATACGGTCTCAAAAAAGCAAGAAAAGCACCACAATACAGCAAGAGATAATATTTGCAGTTTTATCAAAACGGGAAGTTTATTCTTCCCGTTTTTTTGTGCAAAAATTTTTAAGTAATAAAGTTAAAATCTAGTTCTTCATTTTCAAAAGAGTTTCAAATAAATTTTGCTACATATTTTTACTTAATTTTGTGCGGTGATATGCTTTTTATTTGACAGATTTTGCACTTCCTAATAAAATATTTATAAGCCAAAATGTTTGTTTTGGCTAGCAAAAGAAATTTTAATTTTTAGGATGAAAGTATGGATAAAAAAATTGATAGTTATTTTAAAGAAAAAGGCAAGTTGGTTTTAATAATTCTTGCCATGCTAGTTTTGGCAATGGGAGGTATTTGGGTTTCCAAAGCGTTCTTTTCTGACACTGGCAACAAGAGCGGAAGTTCAAAAGTTCAGTTTGGAACAGTCGATATCTCCGCAGATGGTGGAAGCGATAGTGCAACCAGCATTTTTAAAATAACAGACATAGAAGGAGAAACTTCGTCAATCATGCCGGGAACAACAATCAGTTCTAGCGTTAGAGTTAGAAACATTGGCACAGTTGATTGCTACTATCTTGTTTGCTTTATTTGTAACAACAATGTGCTTGCTTCCAGTTTTAACAACGACTATTTCTACAACACGGCTTCATCAACAGTTACAAAGAGCACGCTTGACAACAAACTTTGTGGCTCGCTCTCTGCAAATCAAAATCAAACCCTAAATGTTAGTTTAACAGTTAGTACAAGTTTGATTGAAGATGACTTAACCAGCCATGATGCAAAAATTACTTGCGTGGTTTATGCTGTTCAAAAAGAACATATAACAGAGCAAAAAGCATACTACTTGCTTCAATCTAAAAAAAGTGCAGACTACCCAGACTCTAAAAATATTATGCTCTACAATGCTGATATGACATGGGCGGGCGACACAACTTCAAACACAAGTAGCGTAAAACTTGTCTACACAGACGCTTCAAAATCACAGTTCTATCTTGATGCAACTTCACTCAGCAGTGACACAACAAATGAACAAGGCGAAGACCTGTACTGCTTTTCAAATCAACCATACGATTCATCATTATTCGCAATCAAATATGCAACCACAGATGGCTCATATCTTGCAAAACTATCAACTGCAAACAACTATGACCTAACTTATAATCTAAGTTCAAAATATGTTTACGACACACCAGACTATGCCATGAACTTGTACCCAGTGTTCTTAACACCAAACGCTGGCGATAATGATTCATCAAAAAACACTTATGTTAAAGGCACAAGCGATTATGTTATCTATTCAAAAGACTCAACCGAAGTTCCACTAACTGCATTCAATCGTCACGATGCAATCAAGGCAGTTGTTCTTCCAAACACAATCACAAAAGTTAACAAAGGTGCATTTAATAGATGCACAAGTTTGAAATACTTAACATTCCCAACAAGCAATTTGACAAGTCTTGGAACTCAATCTTTTTCGTTTACATCAAGTCTTGAATATGTTTATTTCCCAGAATGTATCAATAACTTTGCTGACACAACATCAGGTACAGGAGCATTTGCTGTTTCTGGACTTAAATCAGTTTATCTAAATACAAATATTGAAAATTTAAGTGGTGCATTTATGGGACAGTCTTCACAGGAATCATACTTAACAGAAGTAACTTTTGGTCCAAAGTGTACATATATTAAAAATGCTTTCGGTTCATTCTATAATTTGCCAAAATTGAAAAAGGTTACATTTACAAATATTAAATCAATTACTAATGCAACTCAAACCTTTAGATATGATTCTGCACTAGAATCAATAGATTTTGGAGACTCTTTGGAAACTTTTGATGGTTCTAGTCCTTTTAGTAAAATGTCAAATCTTACAACACTGGATTTTGGTGATAACCTAAAAACACTTAATTCAAATCTATTATGTTATCAAACCCCAAAATTATCCAATGTCAATTTTGGTAGTTCATTAACCACTCTATTTGGAACAAGCTTATTTCAAGAAAGTGCTTTAACGACAATTAACCTACCTAATACGCTTACAAAAATGGGAACATTATTGTTTCATCAGAGCAATATCACAGGCAATGTTGCTGTTCCGGGGAATTGCGTATTTGATACTGACTCAAATGGTCCTTTCCTTTCGGCTCAAAAAATAACAAGTTTGTCACTAAAAAATGAATCAGGCAATCCTATTAAAGAATCTAAACTATATGTTGAAAGAGATGGTGTTTTGTATAAAAAACTTAGTGACGGCACATTAAGACTAGAAGCATTCCCATCAGGAAGAACTGGCGTATTAAATATTGCCAAAGATGTAACTCAACTTAGAAGATTTGAAGTGGAAGACCCACATTATATTACTAAATACATTGTTGAAGAGGGCAATCCATCGTTCAAGACTGATAGTTATGGTGTTCTGTTTAATGCATCAGGTACTCAACTTAGAGCATTTCCAAAAAGTTCAAGTTTAACATCATACGCTGTTCCAAATGGCGTAACAGAAATTTACTCATTAGTTAGTTTGAACCCCATTGCATTAACTGTTCCATCAACTCTTACATCATTCCCAGGTTGTGCAATGCAAGAATCAAAAGTTAAGAGTATTAATTCTAGTGTTGATGGTGTAGCAGATTTATCCAACACAAAGATTACTTTTGTAGGCTACAAATCTTTGGAATACGCCGTAAATCTAAAACACATAATCTTGCCAAGCACTTGCTCGGAAATTCAATCGGGTGCGTTCCACTATTCTGGAATTAATGAAATCACAACTTACTATAACGGAAAAGTTAAATTAACAAACAATCAAGGCTATGTTTCTTCTGGCGACTTGTTAGCAAGTACTGGTTATGACGGAACAAAATACAACGGCATTACAAAATTGCATATTCTAAGTACTCTTTCGTCTAGTATTTACTCGGCAGATAGCGAATGGAATGTGTACATTTCAAGCACAGGTAGCAAGCCAAAACTAACTGTTAGCACTGATGTTACAGCAATGTAAATAACAAACTAACTTTTCAAAGCATATTTGCTTTATATGGTTACAAAACTTATCGTGCTTTAAAATTTGCTAATTAAAAGAATCCACTAAAAAGTGGATTTTTTTTATATTAATGTGTTATTTTATATTTTTTGATAAAACTAATTATAAATATACCAATTTATAGATAATATCAAACATTTTATGTGCTTTACACATTATTGTAAAATAGGGCTAGGTTTTTTGTCAATATAAAAAGGTTGTGTATTTTTTGGGGAAGTGGAGTATTAAAAAAAGGAGTGGTAAAACTCCTTAAAAATGATAGACTGTTTTTGTGAACTTAACATGTTGCTGCTACTGCAATAATCATTACTAAAAAATATAAGACTGCTGGAACAATTAAAGAATATAGCCAACCTTTTAAAAAGGTTGTTCTTGAAACAGTGCCTTGTGGATATGAGCATATTCCAATGATTAAACCAATCAACCCAATCAAAACACCAAGCCAAAAGCCAAGCGTGGTTTTGTTTTCTTTGTACTCCGCTTTTTCGGCAATCGGCGTGTCCTTAACTCTAACTCCGCAATGAGTGCAGATTTCTGCATTGTCGTTAATTTTTTCTCCGCAATTTTTACAAAACATACTTTTCCTCCGTTTAAAATTTTTGTATATGGTTATTATACAAGTAGATTTCTACTATAATTTTTATATGAAATTCAAAGAGCGTTTAAAGGAACTAAGGCTGGAAAAATCTCTTTCACAAAGTCAACTAGCAAAGCAAATTGGAGTAACGCAAAAGGCGATTGATTTTTGGGAAAAGGGTATCAACGAGCCAAAAGCGAGTTATTTGTTTGCGCTGGCGCAATTTTTTGGTGTACCAAGTGATTATTTGCTTGGGCTTGTGGATTAATGGCAAAATTGTTTTAAAAATAGTATAAATATGATATAATTTTGTTAGGAGAATTTATGGAAAACGAAGAAATTTATGATTTGATTATTGTTGGTGGTGGGCCTGCTGGGTTCACTGCAGGAATATATGCGGGCAGAGCAAGACTTAAAACTTTGCTCTTTGAAAAGTATGTTTTCGGGGGTCAGGTGACTAGCACTTATGAAATCAAAAATTACCCCGGTTTTGATTTTATCACTGGTCCAGAACTCACAGACCGTATGCTTGCTCAAACCAAAGGTTGTGGCGTGGAAATCATCAACGACTGTGTTATGGATTTTGATTTTAAAGACGAAATCAAGGTTGTAAAAACCGAATATAGTGGCAACTTTAAGTGCAGAGCAGTCATTCTTGCAATGGGAGCAGAAGCACGAAAACTTGGTGCAAAAAACGAAGACAAGTTGCTAAATAAAGGTGTTTCATATTGTGCAGTGTGCGATGGAGCGCTTTTCAAAGACAAAGTTGTTGCAGTTGTTGGCGGTGGCGATAGTGCACTCGAAGACGCAAACTATCTTTGCGGAATTGCAAAAAGGGTTTACTTGATTCATAGGCGTGATGAGTTTAGAGCACAGCAAATTTTGCAAGACGGAATATTTGAACTCGCCAAAACAGACAAACTCGACTTGGTTCTAAGCAGTGCGGTTGACGAAGTGCTTGGCGAAGACCATGTTACAGGCATAAAAGTTAAGGACCTAAAAACTGGCGAGATTAATACCCTTGATGTTGACGGACTTTTTATAACTGTTGGCAGAGAGCCAGACACTGTTTCGATTGACGCAGTCGCAAAGGACGAAAAGGGTTATGTTCTAACAAACGAGAGCATGGAAACCAACATTAGCGGAGTTTTTGCAGTTGGCGATTGCAGAAAAAAAGAACTAAGACAGATTGTAACCGCTTGTGCAGATGGAGCGATTGCTGGCACAAAAGCAAATATTTTTGTAAAGGCACAAAAACGTAAGCAAAGTGCATAAGTTTTAATATGGACTATTGTTTTGAAAACGGCAGACTTTCGATTTTTAATGATAACTTGTTGCATGACAAGTTATTTTTGTTTGCCCTAAAAAGTGGCATTTTGAACTTATTTTCGTTTGAAGTTGACAAACCACGAATTTTAATTTGTGGCCAACTTGACATAACAAACCAATTACAAAAAGCATTGGAAAATTTTGCCCAAGTTGAAAATATTGATATCAAAAGTTGCACATTTATTGATAGATTAGAAAAAGGGAAAACGAAGAATAATTTTGCATTTTTTGACGCCTTGCAAAATTTTGCTACATTAGTGCATTTTTTGGAGTTTGACGCTGGAATTATGCTAGGCAAAAATCATTCAAACAAAGTTGAATTTTGCTTTGTTAGTGGTAGTGGATTTTTGCTCAGTCAAGCCAAGCAAAGTGTTATTGAAAAAACCTTAAAAAAGTATGAAATGCTAAAAAATCTTAAAAAAACCGCAAAAAAATGCAAAAAAACCGACAAAAATATTAAAAAGTATGCAAAAAATTTAAAAAATAAAATATTTTATTCTTGGAGTTATATGTTTCAACAACAAAGATTCAAAAAATTGTTAACAAGGTTAAATCAAAAATCAGCCCTAGAAAAGCAAATTTTTATGCGTCAAAATTTGGAGCAAACAAGCAAATTATTAGAATATATTTAACACAAAAAATTTGACTATTTGTAGCAAAATCATATATCATAAATATATCAAAAAACAAAGGAAAGAAAATATGTTTCTCATAAGAAAAAGTTGGTATGAAAAACTTGCGGACGAGTTTGAAAAACCATACTACAAAAAGTTGGAAAGTTTTTTAGATAACGAGTACAAAACCAAAACAATATATCCAAAAGCAGAAAATGTGTTTAATAGTATCAATCAAGTTCCGCTCGAAAAAATTAGAGTTGTGATTATTGGACAAGACCCGTATCACGAACCAAATCAAGCCCATGGTCTAAGTTTTAGCGTTGAAAATGGTGTTATGCTTCCGCCTTCGCTCAAAAACATTTTTAAGGAAATCGAAGCCGAAACGGGCATAGTTAACAAAAGCGGAAATCTAATCAAGTGGGCAAAACAAGGCGTGCTACTATTAAACACTGTTTTGACAGTTGAAAGGGGCAAAGCGAACTCTCACAAAGGCATGGGCTGGGAAAATATCACCACAAAAATTATTAAAATAATCAACGAACAAAACACTCCAATCGTGTTCTTGCTTTGGGGTAGTCAGGCACAAAGTTTTGCAAAATATTTGAACAACCCCCATCACCTTGTGTTAAAGTGTGCTCACCCAAGTCCTTTGTCGGCGTTCAACGGATTTTTTGGATGTAATCACTTTGTAAAAGCAAACGAATTTTTAACCAGTCACAATGTTCAGCCAATAGATTGGTCGACAGACTAAAATATTTTTAGCAAATTAAAATTGACTATTTACATTTGCAATTTGTTGTGATAAAATATACACGAAATATAAGGAGAATATTATGAATTGGAATTTGTTTATCGGCATTGCGATAATTGTAGCATTCGTGGTTGTTGGAATTATCGTTGGAATTAAAACCAAAAAAAGCCTTGATAATAACTATAAAAAAGAAATTAATTTTGATAAACTAGACGGCAAAAGTCAACTAATCAAGCATGTTCCATATCTTTGGCCAAAGGAAGTTGAGTTTTACGATATGTACAGAAAACTTCTTCCAGCCGATTACTTAATGGTGCCAAAAGTTGGTGTAGATAAGATTGTAAAACCACATGGTTCGCTTGTTATGTACAACGCAATCAAAACAAAATATGTTGACTTTTGTATTTTCAAACGCTCAACAATGGAACCTGTCGTTGTTATCGACTGCTTCTATCCAAGCATTACAGATAGCACCATGAAGGTTCTCGACCCAGCCGTAACCGCAGCCCTAAAAGCAGTTGATATTCCAGTGCTTCAATACGAAATTCTTGATGTCCCATACGATACAACAAAGGTTATTTCAAGATTTTATGACGCACTCGACCCAGTTGCTCTTGCTCAACTTAGAAAAGATAGCAAGTAGTAAAAGAGATTGTTTTAATCTCTTTTTTTTATTATAATTTAGTTTAGTTGATATCATTGAATTTATTATTTTTTATATAAATATGTTGAATCATAAATATAATGTATGGTATAATTTTTTTGGGAGGGATATACAATGGACGAAAAAAAGATTGAAACCGAAGAAGTTGAAGTAAAATCTAACACCGAAACCACCGAAAACGCTGAAAACACAGAAACAGTTTTGGAAGGAACAGTGGAAGCAAGAGTTAGAAACAAAGATAATCAAAATGTTGTTAAACTAACAAAAAACATTTTTTCTATTTCCGTTTTCTTGCTTGTTATTATGGCTTTAAGATTCTTTATTTCTTTTGGCTCTCTTGGAGAAATCAAAGTATTGCTAAACAAAGGTGGCGACTACAAAACATTTGCAATTGTTGCAATTTTGGAAATCGTTTTCATGCTAATTTGTTTTGCTGGTGCAATCGTTAGTTTTGTGTTTAATCAAAAATACAAAGCAGAACTTATGCAAGACAAGAACGATGAAAAATCAAAAAAACTTTCAAAAGTTATGTCGCTTGTTCTAGCAATTATTTTGAGCGTATTTGTAGTGTTTGAAATTTTTGCAGTTGTTATGATGATTTCAATTTATAACAAACTTGGCATCACGGACTACAACAAAGTTCAAGTGTTCTCATCAATCGTTTGGTCGGTTGCCTATGCAGGACTTGCAATTTGTAACTATGTTTACATTAAGAAACTTGATAGAGTAATTGCTTAACAAAAAGGTCGCAGTTTGGTGCGACTTTTTTTATGGCGTTTGGAGATAAATTGGATTAAAAACAGTAGGCAAGGTGTACTACAAAAAAACTGCTGAGTGGAGCAGTTAAAAATTTTGCATAAAAAAACTGTGCATTCTTTGTTGTTAGTATTAGCCAAAGTGGTCACGGTTTAACCTACTCCAAAAAAGTTTCCTCGTGGCACAAAGTTAGGTTTGCTTAATGCTGCTTCCTTCCGGACCTGACATCTTTCACAATTAACTCTTGCACAAGACCTTTTCTTCAACATAGTTTAAATTCGTTCTGCTTTCACTATTACTACCGAAAAAGACTTTCTGCCTTGCTAAAGCGGATTGCAAGTAAAGGGCACCGCTAACTCCCCACATAGCACAGTCATGATTATTATACACATATTTTCCTTAGATTTCAAGCAATTTTTTTGATTTTACTAATTAATGCAATTTTTCATATACTAAAATATATAATAAAGTTTAGTTTACGATTTTATTTGCGAAAATTCGACCAAAATGATATTATATTACTATACACATTGGAGGAGTTTGTTTTGGCAGACAACGCTACAAGATTTTTAAAAGCATACAATGCACTTGATTATGCGCTAAGAACGCAATATAACTTTAAGCGAAGCATGGCGTTTAGCGATGTTATTAGGCGAAGCGTGGTCTTAAACAGCGTGATTAGAAAATACGAAGATTTGCTCGTTGACTATGGCAGGCTTAGAAATGCTATTATTCACAGCGGAAACGAAACCGAAGTTATTGCCGAACCACACCTTAATGTTGTTGAAAAACTAGAAAAAATTGCAACTCTTGTTTGCACACCACCAAAAGTTTTGGACACGATTTGCAAAAAAGATGTTTTGTGCATAAAGGCAGACGACACGCTTGAAAAAGCGATTGTAACAATCAGCAAAAGCGGATTTAGTAATTTGCCAGTGTATGAAAATGACGAACTCATTGGCGTTGCTAACGGTCAAAAATTGATTGATAATTTGGGCAAGGTTATGAACAACGGCATATCACTTGACGAATACACCAAAAACACAACAATAAAAGAAGTTATCAGCATGAATATTGGCGAAACATATTGGACGATTGCTGACGAAAATTTGACGCTAGAAAAAGCACTTGATATTTTCTATCGCAACAGAAAAGTTTTAATTATCTTGCTAACAAAAAAAGGACTAAGACAGGAAAGACCACTGGGAATTGTTACAGTGGCAGATATCATGGATATTAACAATATTTTGGAGAATTATTAATGGACAAGCAGTTAACAGTAGTATACGAAGACAATCATTTGTTGGTGGTTTTAAAACCACAAAATATTCCAAGTCAGCCAGACAGCACGGGCGACAAAGATATGCTTACAATGTGCAAGGAATACATCAAGGAAAAGTATCAAAAGGAAGGCGAAGCCTTTGTTGGACTCGTTCACAGACTTGATAGAGTTACTGGCGGATTGATGGTGTTTGCAAAAACAAGCAAGTGCGCTAGTCGTCTTGCCGAACAAATGAAAAATGGTGAACTATCAAAAAGATACCTAACAGTTGTGGTTGGCAAGCCAAAGTACGACAATGATATGCTTGTTAACTACCTAAAAAAAGACGAACTTAACAATGTTGTCAAGGTTGTTCCAATGCTAGAAACAGGGGCAAAGAAGGCGGAGTTAAAATACAAAGTTTTGGATTATAACGACAAACTTTCGCTTCTTGAAGTCGAACTTTTCACTGGCAGAAGTCATCAAATCAGGGTTCAACTTTCAACAATTCATCACCCAGTGTTTGGCGATGTAAAATACGGCGGAAATATCGTAAAGGGCTACAATCTTGCTCTTTGGGCATACAAACTTTCGTTCATTCACCCAGTTAGCAAAAAGGTCATGAACTTTATCAGTTACCCACCAGTTGAAGATGTGCCTTGGTCTTACTTTAAAATCGAAAACTTGAAAGTATAAAGCGAAATTTGTTTCGCTTTTTTTGTGCGATAAAAAACAAAATATTGGTTGCAAATGTGTTCATATAGGGTGGCGATAAAAAATAACATATTGACTTATTGCTACTTTTTTTATATAATACAGGCATGAAACTAAGGGAATTATATAATAACTTTTGGAAGTATCAAGCAAAAGGGCTAGAAAAGGAATATAACAGCAATAATTTTGTGTTTCCAGATGAAATCAAAAAGATTGCTGATATTCAGTATAGCAATAGCAAAACCGACAATGCATTTGACTTGTATTTTCCAAGAGCGTCAAAAAAGGCAAAATTGCCAGTGATTATTTATGTTCACGGCGGTGGATATGTTTCGGGCAACAAAAAGTATAATCAAAAGTTTTGCAACGAATATGCTCGTCACGACTTTGCAGTTGCTTGCATAAATTATCGCAAAATTAACACCGAAACCGAGTTTATCGACTCGCTAAACGATGTTTACAGTGCGATTTTATACATTCAAAATTTTGCAAAAGATATGCCGTTTTTAGATGTTGACAACTTGATTTTGATGGGAGATTCTGCTGGCGGTCATTTGGCTTCGCTGATTGCATGTATCAACACCAGCGAGAAACTAAGAAAGTTGTACGGCTACTCTCAGAAACTGAACATCAAAGCGTGCATTTTTCATAGTTCGGTGTTCGAGATTTTTAAGTTTAGATTTTTGCCCACACCAAATTCTATCAAACAATTATTTTTAAATAACAACGAGTTCAAGTTGCATTATAGGCTAACTTCCACCTTGCAACTAATGAATAGCGATTTTCCACCATGCGTTTGCGTTTCGTCAAAGTTTGACCCACTTAGAAATCAAACAGTGCAGTTTGTAAAGGCTTGCAAACGAAACAATGTTAGCGTAGACTTTATATCTGTCAACACAATGCTAAATTTTGGTCATGATTTTCAGGTTAGGTGCGTTGAAAGCAAAATTGCAAAAAAGGTCAACACACTTGCAATTCAAAAACTCAACAATATTTTAGAAAAGCAAAACAATTTGGAAGAAGATGCCGATTTGGAACAAGAAAATGCTGATTTGCAATAAAAAAACAAGATAAACTTTTATGTCTTGTTTTTTGTTTTATGTAAATTTGTTTTTGATATTTCAAAAAAATTAAATGTGAATAGTGAAGAAATGCAATGAATTAATCAAAAATAACAACAAAATTAAAATCCATATTGATTAAGTATTTTTTCAATTTCGGTGATTAGTTCAACATGAGTTTTGGTTAGTTCACGATTTTTTCTAAGATAGTCAATGATGTATCTTGTGTCGCTAAGTGTGCGTTTTCTTTTTTCTTCGGTCACACCCGCAAGGTCGGTTATGTTGTCCAGCCTATCGCAAAGTTTGATAATGAGTGCATAACTTGTCATATATTCCATTTTTTGAGCAAGATATTCGGCTTTGCCAATAAGTTTTGGCACAAAGTTTGCGGTGGTTAGTTCTACAATCAAACTTGGCACTTGGCTGTTTTTGCCAAAAAAATCATATAGTTCTCGAACGGAAGTGTAGGTGTCTTCCAGGGTGTCGTGCAAGAGTGCAGCACTAAGCAAGAGTTTGTAGTTTTTCGACCTTTTGTGTTGAGCCACCAGTTTTGCAACTCTAACAGGGTGAACGATATATGGCAAGCCATCGTCCCTAAATTGACCTTCGTGTTTGCGTTTGGCAAGTTCCAAAACGGCTTTTAAATCAATATTCCTATCGTTATTAACAACATTTACAACTTTGTATTCCATATAATCATTTTACACTTTTAAAATCAACTGTCAATACTAAAATAAAAAAATCTGGATTATTCCAGACTTTTTGTTAATATATTCTACATTTGTGGGTTTTGATTATTAGTTTTGTCAGGAATTTCTGCCACCAAACATTCGGTTGTAAGGAGAGTAGCCGAAACACTGCTTGCGTTTTGCAAAGCCGAGCGTGTAACTTTTGTTGGGTCGATTATTCCGCATTTCATCATGTCAACAAACTCGTTTGTTAGAGCGTTGTAGCCAATAGTCAAGGTGTCACTATTTTTGTTAAGTTCGTAAATCTTTTGCAAAACTTCGTTTCCGTCAACGCCTGCATTCTTGCAGATTTGAAGAAGTGGACTAGGCAAGGTTTTAAGTATGATTTCTGCACCAAGTTTTTCATCGCCAGATAGGGTAGAAATTAGTTTTCCAAGGTCTTTTTGGCTAGATAAAAGTGCAAGTCCGCCACCGCAAACAATTCCTTCCATTGTGGCTGCTTTTGTGCTTGACAAAGCGTCTTCCAGTCTTAATTTCTTTTCTTTCATTTCTACTTCTGTGGCAGCACCAACACTGATAACAGCAACTCCGCCAGAGAGTTTTGCAAGTCTTTCTTTCAACTTTTCTTTGTCGTAGTCACTTTGAGTGTTTTCAATTTGGGTTTTGATTGCGTTTTTTCTTTCTTCTATTTTTTGTTTGTCGCCATAGCCTTCAACAATAGTGGTTTCGTCTTTGGTGACTTTAACAAGTTTCGCTCTGCCAAGATGAGAAATTGTGGCTTGGCTTAGGGTTAGTCCCACTTCGTCACTGATTAGCGTTGCACCGGTCAAAATTGCAATATCTTGCAAAATGGCTTTTCGTCTGTCGCCAAACGCTGGGGCTTTGACTGCCACGCAGTTGAACGAGCCACGAAGTTTGTTCAAAACCAAGGTTGCGAGTGCTTCGCCTTCAATGTCGTCAGCGATTATCACAAGTTTTAGTCCTTGTTTTACAACTTGTTCAAGCAGTGGTAAAATATCTTGCAAAGAACTGATTTTTTTGTCTGTCACAAGCAAAAATGCGTCATCAACAACGGCTTCCATTTTGTCCATGTTGGTTGCCATGTAACTCGAAGCGTAGCCTTTGTCAAACTGCATTCCTTCAACAACTTTTAGGGTAGTGTCGAGTGTTTTGCTTTCTTCTATCGAAATCACTCCGTCTTTGCCGACAATCTCCATTGCGTCAGCCACAAGTTTGCCAATTTCTTCATCGCCAGCCGAAATAGACGCAACTTGCTCAATCTCGGTTTTTGTGCTAATTGGCTTGCTGATTTTTTTCAAGTTTTCTGCCACAACTTCGGTTGCTTTAAAAATTCCTTTTTTAAGGATTATTGGATTTGCACCCTTTTCAAAAAGTTTCATGCCTTCGGTTATGATTGTTTGCGCTAGTAGTGAAGATGTTGTTGTTCCATCGCCTGCAACATCGTTGGTCTTGATGCTAACTTCTTTTAATAGTTGAGCGCCCATGTCTTCAAACTCATCTTCAAGTTCGATTTCCTTAGCAATGGTCACGCCATCGTTTGTGATTAGGGGAGAAGCATACTGCTTTGATAGTAGCACATTGCGTCCCTTTGGTCCAAGAGTGATTTTGACTGCGTCAGCAACAGCGTCAACACCTTTTTTTAGAGCGTTTCTGGCTTCGCTTGCATAAATAATTTTTTTTGCCATATTAGTCCACCACCTTTGCCAAAATGTCTGCTTGTTTTAGGATTATAAATGTTTGATTTTCCAGTTTGTATTCCGTTCCCGAAAATCTTGAAAAAATCACTTTGTCGCCAACATTTAGTAGAATTTTAACTTCTTCTCCGTCAACAATTCCACCATTGCCAACAGCAATAACTTCGGCTAAAACGGGTTTTTCGTCAGCAGAAGATGGAAGCAAAATTCCACTTTCTGTTTGCTTGCAATCTTGTTTTATTTCTTTAACGACAATCTTGTCGAGTAATGGTTGTAGTTTCATATTTTCTCCTTTTTCTAATTATAGTAAATTTTGCCTAGTTAGTAAAATTTTATTTGCAACTAATCTTAATTTTTTGTCAAAAGCAAGACTTAGTGGTCATAAAATATACTACTTCTTTGGATTGCAAGAATATTTTAAAATCATTTTTAGTTGAGGTCAACACTTAGTGCCAATTATTCAAACAAATTCTGGCTATGG
The DNA here is from genome assembly GCA_934777505.1 of uncultured Clostridia bacterium. GTDB lineage: Bacteria > Bacillota > Clostridia > Christensenellales > UBA1242 > CAKVNM01. The sequence goes on from CAKVNM010000003.1 coordinate 102,500, forward strand.
TTATGTTTACAGAAACAGTAGCAAAAAATCAAAAAGTTTGCCACCGTTTTTCCGTCTGCTTGTAATTTTTTTGGCAGTGATAGTTGTGACTACTGCGGGAATATTTTTGTCCAGCAAAATATCAAAATTTTTTGGCGTTAACGACTCGTTTTTGACTAACGACAAAACTTTTTTTGCGGTGAGCGGTGGCGAGTGTGAAGATTATTCTTCTGCAAGCCTGTTATCGCAAACGATTTTAAAGCAAGGTGGAGCAGGTTATATTTACAAAACTGGGGACAAATTTTGTGTTTTGCTTTCGTGCTATCAGTCCAGCAGTGATGCTCAAAATGTGCTTCAAAATTTGGAGCAGAACAATATTTCGGCAAGCGTGGTGGAAATCAAAATTCCAAAAATCAAAGTGACGAGTGAACTAAGTTCCACCAATCTCAAAACACTAAAAAATGCCGTAAATTTGTTTTGCGACACATATCAAAAATTGTATGATTTAAGCGTGAACTACGATAGCAAAGTTCTAAGCCGAGTGGAGTCGAACGAAGAACTTGACAGAATTATTGCTCTTGGCACAAGTGTTTATGAAAAATTTTGCAGTGAAGTTTGCGATAGCACCAATGCTCTTAGCGTCTACTTAAAAGTTTTTTTGAGTGATATGCTGGAACAACTTGGTGCATTAAAACTGGTACAAGAAAATTTTTCTGGGCAAATAAAAAAAACCTATTTTTCGGTTTTAAATCTTTACGCTAATTTTAGGCAAGAAATTGAAAATTAATTTATTTTTAGTATTGTACTAACATTTTTGTTGTGATATAATATTCTTATAATGTAGGAGAAATTATGGGAATTTTTAAATCAATTCTTGGAGCAATGGGATTTCAAGAAGAAAATGAACAGCCTTCGTCATCAAAACCCGCAATAGTAGAAGAAGAGAAAAAAGAAGAAAGTCCAGTTCAAGACAAAAAATATAGCGTTAGTAATCTTGTTTGTTATGCACCAAAATCCAATACGGAAGTCAAACTTTTGGTTGATTGTTTAAAACAAAACGAGCCTTGCATTATCAATCTTGGTGGGCTTAGCAATCAGGATGTCAAAAGTGTACTAGACTTTCTTGGTGGAGCAGTCTATGCTCTTGGTGGTTCAATTTCAAGACTTCAAGGAGAACTTTATGTCCTTTCTCCAAAAGATGTACAAATCGTTGCAGTATAAATCGCTTTTATGGCGATTTTTTTTGTGAATTTGTTTCAAAAATATTAGCCTTTTTCTTGTTAAATGGCTTGTTGAAATATGAAAAAACTGCAAGCACAAGCATAATGCTAGCAAAAACAAGATAGTAAATGTTGTATCTTAAAAAGTAACTTCCAATCAGCAACACAACTGCACTAATCATGTAGCCCTTAAATCTTTTTTTGTTGAATGCAATGTTTTTTAGGTTGCCAAGTTTTTCTTTCATACTCTTTTTATTTGGAGTGGAAGAATTGTATTCAACTTGATAATTTATTGGCTTAAAAAACTCGTCAAAAACTTCTTTTTCGTCTAACAAAGATATTTTCAAATGAGAATTAGTCTTAACAAGTTTTTTGGCATCTTCGGTGTAAGATTTTGCGCATATAATAATCTTGTTTGGACTAAGTTTGTGAGAATTAATCTTATTAAGCGTTTGCAAGATATCGGCGTCATCGCATTTTGTTTTGGAATATATTGGACGCACGCAAACATCGTTAAAAACTAGCATATCGCAAATAGTTTTGTAAGGAATATTGCGAGATTTCAAAGTTTCTTCAAATGTTTTTACAACTTGTTTTGTTGGCGAAAAAATAAGGTAGTTGCTAAGATTTTCTATCAACTTGTTTTCGTTTTTTAACTTTACTTGCTTGTCATATTTTTTGGTTTTGATAATATGCACAACCGAGCAAACAAGCATGGTCACAAGCGAAGCATAAAGCAAAATTAAAACCGAATTATGTTCGTAGTATCTAATCCACAAAAAAGAAAGCACAAACACGCTTACTATTAAAAAAATATTGTCGATAATCTTTGATGATAAATGTTTTTCCATTGGCTAAATTATTGACATAATTTTTTTATATTATGCTTTTAAAGTGTGGTGTTTTTTTAATTTAGTGATATAATATAGTGACTAAGGAGTACTTATGAAATTTATATCAAAAAGCGAAAAAGATACTTACAAGATTGCCAAAAAATTTGAACGCACTTTGTCGGGCGGAGAAGTCGTTATTCTAAACGGCGACCTTGGCGCTGGTAAAACAACATTCACAAAAGGACTAGCCAAAGCACTTGGCATAACCGAAAATGTTACAAGTCCAACTTTTACGCTTATGAATATCTACACTAGCGGTAGGCTAAAACTTTATCATTTTGATATGTATCGAATCGAAGACGAAAGCGAAGCCCAAGAACTTGGACTTGACGAGTTTTTCTATGGCAACGGCGTTTGTATGATTGAGTGGGCAGAAAATATCAAAAATATGCTACCAAAAAATTTGATAACAATCAATATCACCAAACTTGGCGAAAACAAACGAGAAATTGAAATTTTAGGGGTGAAATAATGAAAGCACTTTGTATAAATTGTAGCGACAGCATTGCCGAAGTATCACTAATTTGTGGCGGAGAAATTTTTAGCGAAAGCATAACAAGTCCGCACTGCGAAAAACTTATGCCAGCAGTTGATAGACTGCTCAGCCAAACCAAATTGTCAGTTAAAGATTTAAACACACTTTCCGTTGTTGTTGGTCCGGGTTCGTTCACAGGTATTAGAATTGCAGTTGCAACCATAAAGGGTATTGCAGTTGTCAACACCAAAGCAAAATTAGTCAAAATTTCCAACTTTGATTTGGTTAGTTTTAATATTCCAGAAAAGGACTACTATGTGGCTTTGGAAAGTGGCAACGAAGACAAGTATGTTGCACTTTACAAAGCCAATGTTTGCACAAAAATTTCAACAATGAAAACAAGCGAGATTGAAAACTTGCCTTTTCCAGTTTTTGCACTAGCAAGTCAAAAGGAAAAATTGGGACTAAAAAATACTCACTATGTAGAATTGGAATCAAACACACTTGCTCACTTGACTGAAAAAAAATGTGTTTGTCAAGACTATGTTTCTATCAACGAACTAGCACCAATCTATGTCAAACTCAGCCAAGCCGAAAGAGAGCGTAGTGCAAAAATTTTGAAAGGTCTTCAAATTGTTCTAGCAGACAGTGTTGAACAGTTGCTTGGCATCGAAAATGAGTGTTTTAGCGAAGACGCTTGGAGCGAAAAAATCTTTGCGGACGAGATATATCTTGACAACAAATATTATTACCTAGCAAAATATGACGGCAAAAATATTGGCTACATGGGTTTTGAAACCAACCTTTACGATATGAATTTGCAAAAGATTGCAGTACTCGAAGATTACAGAAATTGCGGAGTTGCAACAGCACTTTTCAATTTTTCGCTAGAACAAAAAAAGAAACTCAGCAAGGACAAGTATTTTTTGGAAGTTGACACAAAAAACACAAGTGCCATAAATCTCTACAAAAAACTTGGCTTTAAAATCATCAGCACTCGTCCAAGATATTACAAAAACGGCGATGACTGCTTTGTTATGCAGTATGACGAAGTTAGTTCAAACAATTAAAAATCAAATATCATATAAATTAAAGTAATGAAGAAAGTATTAAATAATGTTGACATAAATTTTAGAGTACAAAAAAATCCTAGTGGGGACAATTTTGTACTTCTTTTGCACGGCTGGGGCGGTAGTCTAAACAGTTTTCGTGGACTAGAAAACTATCTCTTGTCTCAAAACTATTCGGTCATCAATCTTGATTTCCCAGGTTTTGGCAACAGTGATAATCCGCTGGAAACTTACTGCCTTGATGACTATGTTAAGATTGTCACCGAAATGCTAGATTTTTTGAATATTAAACAACTTGCGGTTGTTGGACACTCGTTTGGTGGCAGAGTTGCAATCAAACTTGCTAGCACAACAAATTTTGTAAGCAAACTGGTTTTAGTCGATAGTGCGGGCATAAAACCAAGGTTTAGCCTAAAATCGCACTTAAAACAAAATCACTACAAATTCCTAAAATTTTTAAAAAGCAAAAATCTAATCAAAAAAGATTTGTCTAAGTTTGGAAGCGAAGACTACAAAGCACTCCCAGACAGCATAAAACCAGTTTTTGTTCGGGTTATTAATGAAGACTTAACCCAAAACCTATCAAACATTACTGCTCCAACAATTTTGATTTGGGGAAGTAACGATAAATCAACACCACTTTATATGGCAAAAAAAATGGAAAAAAAGATAAAAGATTCGGCTCTTATCGTGTTCAAAAATGCGGGACATTTTTCATATCTTGAACATCATGACGAATTTTGCTTGATAGTAAATAGTTTTTTAAAGTAAAATACTAAAAGGAGATTTTATGGATTTTTTTGATATCAACAACCCAAATCTTTATATTGCGATTGTTTTAACTTTAATCAATGCAATTTTAATGTGCTTTGCGGGTTACAAATTTTTTCAAGTCATGCAACTTGGCGGGTACTCGTCAAGGGCATACGGCTATTGGCTAAAAGATACCAAGGCCAAGTGGATTAGTAGAATTGCCATGCTGTTTTTCTTTACTTGCGTTTCTATCGTGGTGTGCAATGTTTTGTTTGGAGCGTTGTCAAGCGAAAAACTTTATGGCTACATAGGATTGATATTTTACTTTGTGTTCATGATTTTCTTTATCGTTAGCATGATAAAAGTTCCACAAAAAACGCCACTAAAACTAACAAAAAGAATGTGGCGACTCATCATTATTTACTTTGTTTTAATGTTAGCGTTTAGTTTTCTATTTTTGTATATCGCACTTGATTTTACATCATATTTTAGATACGCAAGCATCACGGGAACAATCTTGCTTATTCCAATTTTCGTACCCCTTGCAAATGTTCTTATTAGACCCCTTGAAAACGCAATCAAGTGTAGTTACAAACGAAAATCCAAGCGTAAACTTGACAGTTTGAAGGGTTTAACCATCATTGGCATAACAGGAAGTTATGGCAAGACCAGCACAAAAAACTTTCTAAAACAAATTTTATCAACAAAATATAATGTCTATGCAAGCCCTAGTTCCTTTAATACTCCAATGGGACTATCAAAAGTAATATTGACCGAACTCAATTCCAGTCATCAAATATTTATCGCAGAAATGGGCGCAATACGAAAAGGCGACATAAAGGAAATTTGCGATTTCATTCATCCATATATCGCAATCATAACCGCAATTGGAGACCAGCATTTAACCACTTTTAAAACTTTGGAAAATATCAAAAAGACCAAGTTTGAACTGATTGAAAGCCTAAACAAAGATGGAAAAGCGTATTTTAACGAAAACACCACCGATGTTGAAGATTTGTTCAATAAATGCACGCTTGAAAACAAACAAGCAATCAAACTAAATGACCAATCAAAAAAATTCACAGCGTTTGATATTTCGGCTGGCGAAGACGGCTTGAAATTCAAACTTAAATTAGACACCGAGATTGTTGAGTGTTCAACCAAAATTTTGGGCGAACACAACATTGAAAATATATTGGTGGCAAGTAGTGTTGCCTACGACATGGGTGTTAAGGCAAGCGATATTTCAAGTGCAATTTTAAAGTTAGAACCAACCAGTCACAGACTGGAACTTAGCAAAGCCGAAAACGGCGTGATTATCATTGATGATAGTTTTAACGCAAACATTGTTGGAACTAAAATGGCTCTAAAAACATTGTCATACTTTGACAAACGCCGAAAAGTAATCGTGACCCCAGGACTTGTTGACCTTGGAGATTATGAGCCACAAGCAAACGAAGAATTTGGAAAAGACATTGCCAAAGTTTGCGATATTGTTATAATCGTCAACAAAAATAATTGCTCGGCAATCAAAAGCGGACTTGACAGCCAAGACTTCCCACAAGAAAATATCTATATGGTGGACACTTTGGCGGACGCAACAAAACTTTTTGAAACAATCTTGAAGCGTGGCGATGTTGTGCTCCTTGAAAACGATTTGCCAGATAATTACAATTAAAACCGTCTTAGTAAACTAATATTTAAAAAATTTTAAAAAAAGTCAGTCTAGTTTGGATTGGCTTTTTTTGCGAGCAAAATTGCATAAATATTATCTTTATTATGTTGGACTAAAAAAATCTTATTTAAAATTCTTGTTGTTATCGGTGTGAAGTTTATTAAACTCAATGCAAAAAATGCCATATAATCGGCTTGCTTTAAGACTATGAAATAACATAAGTCGGTGCAAATTAGCGTTAATCTTAGTTTACTAAGACGCATAAATTCTCCCATTTAACACTTTTATTATATAATTCATAATTAATAATTAGTGGAGAAATATATGAAAAATTTGATTGTTATTTTTGGCGGAAAAAGCACGGAACATGATATTAGCATTTTGTCTAGTATGCAAGTTTTGGAAAATTTAGATAAAAGCAAGTATAATATTGTGCCTGTTTACATATCAAAAACTGGCGAATGGTACATGGGCGAAAAGTTAAAAAATCTTGAAACTTTTAAAAATTTTAACGAAAAAGGCTTAAAAAAAGTGGCAGTTTTGTCAACAAGTGACCATATTTTTGTTAAAACTATTGTTGGCTACAAAAAATTATTCAAGGTTGATTGTGCTTTTCTGGTGCTTCACGGAATGAACGGCGAAGACGGAACACTCCAAGGACTAATGGAACTAAGCAATATTCCATACACTTCTTGCGGAGTGCTTGCTAGTAGTGTTGGAATGAGCAAGTATATGCAAAAACTTGTTTTTACGGGGCTTGATATTCCTGTTTTGCCATTTTGTTCGCTTTCGAAAACGGAGTATACAAAACTCGGCAAACGCTTTAATTTGGAAAAACTTGCTTTTCCAGTTGTTGTAAAGCCAGATAAACTCGGGTCTAGTATTGGAATTAGTTTTTGTAAGAACATCACGCAATTAAAAAAAGCGTTAGAACTAGCGTTTAAATTTGATGATTTGGTGGTTATTGAAAAAGCGGTCACGAACATGAAAGAGATAAATATCAGCGTCATAGGAGATGCCGAGAATGTGTATTTGAGCGAAACCGAGCAACCGCAAACAAGCCATCAAATACTAAGTTTTGTTGATAAATATCTTGCGGGCGGGAAAAATCAAAAAGGCGGAAAACTTGGAAAAAATCAAGATTTTGGCATAAAAAATGCCGATTTTAATCAAAAAAATAGCAAAAATTCAAAAAAAGGCATGGCTTCGCTGTCAAGAATAATCCCAGCAGATATTGACGAAAGCACACTTTCTAAGGTTCAAAGCGTTGCAAAAAGCATTTTTACAAACTTGGAGTGTAAGGGTGTTATAAGAATAGATTTTATATTTGATAACGACTCGCAAGCACTTTATGTCAACGAAGTTAACACAATCCCCGGTTCGCTTGCGTTTTATCTTTGGGAAAGCAAGGGCAAATCGTTTAAAACCGAGTTGGACAAAATCATAGAAATTGCTATTAAAACTCACAAAGACAAACAAAACAAAGTTATGGCGTTTGAATCAAATGTTATAAAATAGAACAAATGTTCTAAAAATACTTGACTTATAATTTCATATAGTATAAACTACTGCTATCATGGAAAATAGCATAGCAATAGGAATAGTTTTTAGACTGCTAAATGGCAACAGAATAACAGCCAAGCAAATCAGCGAAGATTACGAAGTTAGCGTTAGAACGGTGTATAGATACATCGACCAAATCAGTGCTAGCGGAATTCCGCTTGTAAGTTTTAGCGGGAAAAATGGTGGAATTGAACTTGATAACAATTATGTTGTTAGCAAAGATTTTTTCACATTTCAAGAAGCACAATATTTACTAAAAATTTTGAAAAAACAAGAAAAAAGCGTTCAAAATTCGGTTTTAATCGAAAAAATTACGCATTTTTTCAAAAAAATATAAAAGACAAGTGAAAATATGCTCACTTGTTTTTTTGTTTTAATGCACTTTGTTTTAACTTTCTTTTACTGTTTTGTTGATAAGTTTTACGATAGTTCTTGTTCCGTCAATAAATCCGTTTTGCATATTTTTTCTTAAATCGTTTGCTTGGTATAATGTTGCATTGATTTGTTCAAGTAGTGTTTTTGGTGTTAAATCTTCTTCCATTAAAACATTTGCAAAACCGTGGTTTAAAAAGTAGTTTGCGTTAACAATCTGGTCGCCACGACTTTCTTGCTTTCCAAGGGGAATGATTAGCATTGGCTTTTTTAATGCTAAAAGTTCAAACAAAACATTCGCTCCGCCACGAGTGACAACCACATCGGCAAAATCAAACGCATCGCCAACATTTTGCAAAAATTCCACTTGCTCATAGCCTTTTTTGTTAATTTGCATATTTTTGTTTCCCTTGCCAACGATATGCAAAATATTAAATTTTGCTATCAAATCGCGAATACTATCAAACACTGCTTGATTGATTTTTTGACTTCCCAAACTTCCGCCAATGATTAATAAATTCTTTTTTGAACTGTCAAAAGCATAGTTTTTATAGATATTTTGCTTGTTTCCGTTCAAAATTTCACTTCTAACAGGAGAACCAGTGTAAATTCCGTTTTTCAGGTTTTTTGCAGTCACATCAAAACTTGTGCAGATGTACTTACACTTTTTATAAATCAACTTGTTTGCAAGACCAAGAGTGTAGTCGCTTTCGTGCGTGATGACAGGAATTTTTAGTTGCTTGCCCGCAATCACAACGGGAACAGCCACAAATCCGCCCTTGCTAAAAATAACATCTGGCTTGATTTTTTTTAAAATCTTTTTGGCTTCACAAACACCTTTTAAAAGTTTGAATGGGATTAAAAGATTTTTTAGCGAAAGTGAGCGTCTAAGTTTTGTGGTTTCAATCTCGTAGTACGGCATAAGTGGAGAAATCATTTGCTTTTCCATTCCGTCTTTTGAACCGATATAAAAGCAGTCGTAATCTTTTTTTAGGTGTGGCAAAAGTGCTAGGTGTGGTGTGATATGTCCAGCCGTTCCGCCACCAGTCAAAACAATTTTCTTTTTCATAAACAAATTCCTTATATCTTTATGATATGCAGAATATTGTCAAATTATAAGTTTTGATAGGCGGGGAGATTATGTAACAAATAACTTTTGTGTGCTAAATAGTTTTTTCTTAGCAAAGTCAAATTACTGCAAAAATCACATAACTAAACCTATTCTTAGTAAACTAAGACACTAACAAATCACGCTATGCAATTTTTTGTCATAACATATCTCAATTTGACGCAAAGGCAAAAATCTTGCATCTTAGTAAACTAAATTGAAAAGACTATAAAAATACGCTAAAATGCATAAATATTCACAAATAGGAATAAAAATGCAATAAAGTTTTTATTCAAGCAAAGCATAAACAATTTGATTGAATTTTTATAAGATAAAATTTTTTAAAAAAACTTTTCAAATCAAAATTATTGTGCTATCATTAATAGGAATTATTTTTAAGGAGATTTATTTTGGCAAAAGAGGGAATTAAAAAAGAATATAATTCAAAAGACATCGTGGTTCTGGAAGGGCTTGACGCCGTTAGAATGCGTCCCGGAATGTATATTGGCGGAACGGGCGTAAAAGGTTTTCATCATCTTTTGTGGGAAATTGTAGACAATGCCATTGACGAAATCGCAAACGGATTTGGTAACAAAATTGCAGTAACGCTTCATCAGGACGGAAGTGCATCTGTTGTTGATAACGGTCGTGGTATTCCAACCGACAAGCACCCAAAACTTGGGATTAGTGGTGTAGAAGTTGTTTTCACTCAACTTCACGCAGGTGGAAAGTTTGAAAGTGACAACTATCAGTATTCTGGCGGTTTGCACGGAGTTGGTGCGAGCGTAGCAAATGCGCTTAGCGAATGGTGCGAAGTTTATGTTGACAGGGATAAAAAGCGTTATTATATAAGGTTCGAGAGCATAACAGAAAAAAATGGTCACATCAAATCGGGTCACACAGTTAGTCCTTTAAAAGTTGTTGGCGAAAGCAAGTCAAGCGGAACACTTGTAAGGTTCAAGCCAGACAAGAGAGTTTTTGGAGATATAACTTTTGACTATAATGTTGTTGCAAACAGACTAAAAGAACTTGCCTTTTTAAATAAGGGCGTTGAAATTCTGCTTGTTGACGAAAGAGTGGACAAGGACAAGCGTCCAATCGTAAAGCAGTTTAAGTATACTGGCGGAATTGCTGACTTTGCAGAATTTTTGACCGAAGCCAAAACAAAACTTTACGACAAGCCATTCTATCTTGCTGGTCAAAGTGATGTTATGAAACTCGAAGTTGCGTTCATTCACACCAACGAATATAGCGAAACAATGCTAAGTTATGTTAACAACATTCCAACTAGCGAAGGCGGAACACACGAAACAGGTCTTAGAAGTGCGTTCACAAAAGTGTTCAACGACTGTGCTAGAAAACTCAACTTTTTAAAAGACAAAGATGCAAACTTGCTTGGCGATGATTTTAGGGAAGGATTAACCTGCGTTTTGGCAGTCAAGATGAGAAATGTTCAGTTTGAAGGTCAAACAAAAACAAAACTTGGCAACCCAGAAGCCAGAGTGGAAGTAGAAAGCATTGTTACTAACGAACTATCAAAATTACTCGTTAAAAACGACAGCAAAAAAGCGTTTGAAAAGATTATCGAAAAAGCAAAAGGTGCTGCAAAGGTTAGGGAAGCCACAAAAAGAGCAAAAGAACACGCAAGACAAATCAACAGTGCCGAACAAATTAGCCTTGTTGGAAAACTTGCAAACTGCTCGGGCAGAAAACCAGAACTCAACGAACTATTTATCGTGGAAGGAAACAGTGCGGGCGGTAGTGCAAAGCAAGGCAGAGATAGGTTCTTTCAAGCAATTTTGCCACTTAGAGGCAAGCCACTTAATGTTGAAAAAACAAGGCTCGAACAAGTGCTTCAAAACGAAGAAATACGAACAATTATCGGCGCTCTTGGCACGGGAATTAGCACATCGTTCAAACTTGATAACCTAAAATTTCACAAGGTTGTAATCCTTGCCGATGCCGACCAAGACGGTGAACACATCAAGTGTATTTTGCTAACTTTCTTTTATAGATACATGAGAGAACTAATCCTAAACGGCAACATATATCTTGGAATGCCACCACTATATAAGGTTTACACAAACAAAAAAACAGCCTACGCTTACACCGATGCCGACCTTGAAGAAAAGAAAAAACTGGTTGGCAAAGGCGCTCAAATTCAGCGTTACAAAGGTCTTGGAGAAATGAACCCAGAACAACTTTGGGAAACAACTCTAAATCCAAAAAACAGATTGCTTGTTAAGGTTACGATTGATGATGCTTTGAAAGCCGAAACATTGATTTCCACTTTGATGGGCGATAATGTTGACGCAAGAAAAAAATATATTGCCAAATATGCCGATTTTAACAGAGTTGACAATTTTAGAAAAACAGGGGTAGAAGAATAATGCTTGACGATAAAGATATTGAAAAAAACAATATAAACAAAAACGAAACTGGCAAAGAAAAACAAATGTCGTTTGACTTTGACAGCACTTCGTCAAAAGAACAAGTGATTGATATTCCAAAAAAGAGAAATTCGGCAAAACACAAAAAAGAAATAGAACAGGAGTTTAAAGATAACACAGTGCAAGAATTAACAGACGAAGAACTAAACAAAACAATTAGTAGTTCGGGTGACGAAAACGATGACACATTGGTTGACGAGCAAACATACGAAAGTAGTTTTGACAAAGACGATAGCGGAAACTTGCTCAAAAGTCTTGACCATGTTTTGCATGACAGCATGATTCCATATAGCGAATATGTTATCATGGACAGAGCCTTGCCAAGAGTTGAAGACGGACTAAAACCAGTTCAAAGAAGAATTTTGTATGCAATGTACGAAGACGGCTTCACGCCAGACAAACCTTACAAAAAATGTGCAAACACCGTTGGTGGTGTGCTTGGTAGATATCACCCACACGGCGACACAAGTGTGTATAACGCACTCGTTAGACTTGCTCAAAACTTTAACATGAAAGAAGTTTTGATTGATGGTCACGGAAACTTTGGCTCGGTTGACGGTGACGGTGCAGCGGCTATGCGTTACACCGAAGCAAGACTTGCTCCACTTGCAATGGAACTTTTGAAAGATATCGAAAAAGACACTGTTAGGTGGACAAACAACTATGACGATAGCAGACTAGAACCAGAAATGTTGCCGGGCAGATTTCCAAACTTGCTCGTTAATGGAGCGTCTGGAATTGCAGTAGGACTTGCTACAAACATTCCAACTCACAACTTGGGCGAGTGTATTGACGGAGCAGTCGCTGTCATCAACAATCCAGATATCACAACTCAGGAACTCATGAAAATTATCAAAGGTCCAGATTTTCCAACTGGCGGAATTATCATGGGAGGCGGAGAACTTTTCCAAGCCTACGATACCGGAAAAGGCAAGATTATAGTAAGAGCCAAAACTCATTTTGAAGAAGAAAAAGGCGACAAAACAAACATTGTTATCACAGAATTTCCTTATCAAGTCAACAAAGCAGCGTTGCTTCAAAAAATCGTTGATTTGAGAGATAAGCACAAGGAAGTTTTGGGTGGCATAACAGACATTAGGGACGAGAGTGATAGGTCGGGCGTTAGAGCCGTTATAACTTGCAAAAAAGATGTTGACGCAAACAAAGTGCTTCACTTTTTGTTCAAGTATACCGACCTTCAAACCACATTTGGAATTAATATGGTTGCCATTGCAAACGGCAAGCCACTTTTGATGAACCTTAAACAAATATTGTCCTACTATGTTAACTATCAACGGGAAGTTGTTTTGAAGCGTACAAAGTTTGACTTGAAGGCTTGTGAAGACAGGGCTCACATTTTGCAAGGACTACTCATTGCAATTCAAAATATTGACGAAGTAATCAAAATTATCAAAACAAGTGCAGGAACAATGGAAGCCAAGCAAAGACTCATGCAAACTTTTGCTTTGACAGATATTCAAGCACAGGCAATTTTGGATATGAGATTGTCAAGACTCACAAATCTTGAAGTAACAAAAATCGAGCAAGAACTAGCAGAACTCGAAAAGAAAATCAAAAAGTTCAAAGCAATTGTAGCAAGCCAAAAGTTGCAAATGGATATTGTCAAAAACGAAATGCTAGAAATCAAAACAAAATATGGTTCGTCAAGACTCACAGAAATTGATCAAGACGAGCAAAAATTTGATATCTCTGCCGACCTTATTGCAAAGCCAGTAAAAGATATCTATATTGCTTATAGCGAACGAAACGCTATCAAAAAAATTCCAGAAAAGAGTTTTATGATTTCCGCAAGAAGTGCATCTTCGACCAGCACTTTGAACGAAGTTCACTCCATAATCTTCAAAACTCAAACAGACAAAGATTTGCTACTTCTAACAAATCTTGGCAACTGTTATAGACTCAGCCAAAACGACATTTTGGAAGCACGCTGGAAAGATAGGGGAACGCTTTTAACAGACGCTTTGGTGGGCTATACAAAAGACGAAAAAGTTTTGTATATTGTTGATTACAAAGACAAACTTCCAAACGGCGAACTAATTTTCACAACCAGTGACGGTCAAATTAGAAAAACCGACATAGCCGACCTTGATATCAAAAAACAATCATTTAGTTGCTTTAAACTAAATGAAAATCAAACAATAGTTTCCATTCAAAAGTTTGAAAAAGACAAAACACTTTTGTTCATTACAAAAGACGGAATTTGCCTAAACGCAAACATAGATGATGTTCCACTCCAAAGCAAAACTGCAACTGGTGTAAAGGGCATTAATCTTGGAGAAAACGACAGTGTGATTTATTCCAGCCTTGTAAAGAACACAGACGATGTTATCGTTTTGACAGACGAAGGCTATATCAAAAAAGTTAATATGAGTCAAATTGATGTTTTGGCACGAAACCGCAAGGGCGTAAAAATCATCACATTCGACAAAAACGGAACAAAATTAATCCTTGCAAAAGTTGCAAGAAGTGATTTCGAAATCTATGCAATCAACGCTCAAAACAAAGTTGTTTCCATAAAAACCGAGCAAATTAGTCAGGAAAGCCGTACAACAAAAGGCAAGGGAATTGTAAAACCTAGCAAGACCGAAAAACTCAAAATTGCTTATGTTTACCTTTGGAGTTAAAATTTTTTGAAATAAATAAAGGTTTTTTCAAAAAGTTGTCGAATAATATAGTGTAAACAAAACCGAGAACAATTATCATTTTGTTATTGATACTTAGTATTAACAGCATTTTCAAAGCAAAATTAGCAAAAATAAAAACGATAATCATTCTCAAAAATGGAGAGAAATGTTAGAAAAAGGTTATTCACAGGATTTTACAACAAAACTAAAATCCGCTTGCAACATTGTTAGTACAATTTCTAAATATGTTCCATTACAGAAAAAGGGCAGAACCTTCTGGGGTTGCTGTCCTTTTCACCATGAAAAGACCCCTTCGTTTGCTGTTAACGACCTTGAAGGTTACTATCACTGCTTTGGTTGTGGAGAATCGGGCGATGTTATCAAATTTGTGCAAAAAATCGAAGGTGTCGACTTTATCTCTGCAATAAAAAATCTTGCCGAAAGCGTTGGAATGCAAGTTCCAGAGTGGACGGGGGACGAAGGCATTATCAAACGAAAAAAAGAGCGGGAAAGATTGATTTATATCTGCACCGAAACCGCCAAATATTATCACCGAGAACTCATCAAGCCAACTGGACAAGTTGCCATGAACTACCTTAAAAAGCGTGGCGTTGAAAATTCCACAATCACAAAAATGGGACTTGGCTACAGTCCAAACTGGCAGGGAGTTATATCTCATCTTAAATCGCTTGGGATTAGCGAAAAAGAGCAAATGCTAGCAGGCGTTATCACCGAAAAGAACGGAAGATACTACGACTGCATGGCAGAACGACTTGTGTTTCCAATATTCGATAATGTTGGCAGAGTTGTTGGATTTTCAGGCAGAGCGTTAAAAGACGGAGCGTTTGCAAAATACAAGAACACCCAAGGAACAGATATTTTCAACAAAAGCACGCTACTTTTTGGCATTAATAATCTTAGAAAAGCAAGGGTAGAAAATCGCAACTATGCATTGCTGGTGGAAGGTCAAATGGATGTTGTAAGTTTGTATCAAGCGGGCTTTACAAACGCCATTGCAACTCTTGGAACTGCGTTCAACGAACACCATGTTGACACAATCAGCAAGTTTGTTGATGCAATCTATATTTGCTTTGACGGCGACAGTGCGGGCAAAAAGGCGGCGGAAAAATCGGTGGAGTTGCTCAAAAATTCCACATTCGATATCAAAGTTATCACACTTCCAGAAAACCTAGACCCAGACGAATACATAAAAAAATATGGTGCGGAAAGTTTTGAAGGACAACTTGAAAAAGCCAAAACGGTCAAGGAATTTCAGGTGGACTGCTTGGCAGAAAAATTTGACTTTAAAGACAAGAACAACTATTCCAAATTTATAGCAAGCGCAATCAATTTGATTAGCACATTCAGTAGCGTTATGGACAGAGATTTGTATCTTAAAAGAGTTGCAGAAATCGCCAGCGTTAACGAAGAAATTTTGCGTAAAGAACTAAATAAAAAAATGCGTGCTAGCGATGAGGCTCAGGCAAAGGAAAGAAAACAAGCCTTGCCAACAAACAAACTCAGTCAAGCCGAAACTTTTGTTTTGGCGTGCAGACTCTACAAAAAGCCTTTTGCTAGCAATATCAAAAGCGAACTTTTTGAAAACAACTTTCACAAGCAGTTCAATCAGTATCTTATCGACAACAATCCTATTGTGTCGCAGGTACTGGACGACTACGATGTTGAAAATAATATTTATCTTAGCCAAATAATTAACTACGATTTTGGCAAAATAAAAAATGAACAAACAGAATATATTGGCTGTTTAAAACAACTTGAACTACGGCTTTTATATCAAAAGCAAGAATCTTTGCAAGAAAAACTAAAGTCGGCAACAGACGGCGAAAAACTTTCGCTACTTAGTGAGTTGCAATTAACAATCAAACAAATTCAAGATAAAAAAGCGGAGGATTAAATTTTGAACGAGAAATATCAAGCAGAATATCAAAAACTATTGGAGATTGGAAAGAAAAAAGGCTCTTTGTATGAAGAAGATATTCAATTAAGATTTATGAAATACGAGGCAACCGCTAAGGAAACTGACGAAATCATCGAAATGTTAAAAGCAAACGGCATAAAAGTGTTGTCGCAAGTGAAAGAAGAAATCGACTTTGATGCTTTGGCTAGTCAAGTTAGTGTTGACGACCCAGTAAAGATGTACCTAAAAGATATTGGCAAAGTGCCACTACTAACGGCCGAGCAAGAAGTTGAACTTGCAAAGCGAATTTTGGACGGCGATGAAGAAGCAAAATCAAAACTTTGCGAAGCCAACCTTAGACTTGTTATTAGCATTGCAAAAAGATATACTGGCAAAAATATGCAATTTTTGGACCTTATTCAAGAAGGCAACATTGGACTACTAAAAGCAGTGGACAAGTTTGACTACACAAAGGGATTTAGGTTCAGCACCTATGCAACATGGTGGATTAGACAATCAATCACAAGAGCCATGGCAGACCAAGCAAGAACGATTAGAATTCCAGTTCACATGGTTGAAACAATCAACAAACTTGGCAGAGTTTCCAAAAAACTTCTCCAAGAACTCGGCAGAGAACCAACCTTGGAAGAACTAGCCAAAGAACTTGATATGCCACAAGAAAGAGTTGCAGAAATTCAAAAAATTGCACTCGACCCAATTTCGCTCGAAAGCCCTATTGGCGAAGAAGAAGATAGCAAAATTCAAGACTTTATCGAAGACGAAACTTCTATCTCCCCAGTCGAAAGTGCAACAAGAAGTATGCTAAAAGGTCAACTTCTTGCGGTTATCGACACTCTAACTCCTCGTGAGCAAAAAGTTATTAGGCTTAGATACGGACTTGATGACGGCTTCCCAAAAACTTTGGAGCAAGTTGGTCAAGAGTTTAATGTTACAAGAGAAAGAATTAGACAAATCGAAGCAAAGGCACTAAGAAAACTTAGAAACCCAACCAGAAGCAAAAAACTTAGAGATTTTAACGATTAATGCTGTTAAAAGTTATGACAATATGTAAAATTTTGATATGATATAAATTGTTATAGGATTTTAAAGGAGAAAAAATGGCAACTATTTTAAATTTGGACAAAAGACTTGAAACCATTGTTAGTTTGTGCGACCCATGCAAAGTCATTGCCGATATTGGCTGTGACCACGGACTTGTGACCGCAGAACTAATTTTGGAAGATAGGGCAGAAAGAGTTATTAGCACCGAAATCAGCCCTGAATGTTTGAACAAGGCAATTCAACTATGCAACAAAATTAATATTTTGCCATTTGTTAGTTTTAGGGAGTGCGATGGCTTCAAACTAATCACAAAGTACGACAAAGTCGACCTAGCCGTTATTGCAGGTATGGGTGGCAAAAAGATTATCGAAATTTTGGAACACAAGCCAGCAAAACTTTTCAACTTTGTTTTGCAACCACAGAGCGATGTTGTTGAACTTAGACAATACTTGCTCGAAAACAAATTTAGGTTTGTTATCGACAAACTAATAAAAGTAGACGGAAAGTACTATAATGTTATGAAGGTTAGCCGTGGCAAACAAAGACTAAGCGACCTTGAAATAAGATTTGGATTTTCTAATTTTAGAGAAAACTATCAAGTGCTTTACGAATACTTGCAAGAGAAAAACGAAAAACTCACAAAACTAAAAGAAAAATTTGGAGTTTTGAACGAACAAAACGAAGAAGAACTATATTATGTTAAGCAAGCATTAATTCTTTTTGAAAAAAAAGACGAAAACAATGAAAATCCTAACTTACTAGGTTCTAACGAAAGTAGCAAAAAGTAAAGGAGAAGATAATGGAAAAATACTTAGAATATCAAAAACTTGATAGCGAACTTTTTAAACTCGAAAGAGAAATCAGTAAAAACGAACACAAAAAAGACGCTCAGGCAATGGTCAATTTTGTTAAAGACGCACAAGCAAAAATCTTGAAACTTGACGAAATGTCAAAGCAAACTTATGCCGAATTTGAAAAGTTAAAACAAGTTCAACAAAAGGGTTTTAGTTTGGTTGAAAAATATTCCAAACAAATTGGCGGAACTCCAACCGAAGCCGAACTTCAAGACCTAAAAGCAAAACTTAGCCAAACAGCAAGTCAACTAAACGAACTTGAAAAAAGAATGTTATCTTATGAAAAGAAAGCAAAAAGTCTTTTGCAAGAATTTGATAGCATCAAAAAAAAGATGGCAGTTGCAAAATCTCGTCATCAAGAAAGCAAAGGCAAGTTTGATGAGTACTACAAATCAAGACAACCAGAAATTTTGGAACTAAAACAAAAGATTGAAAATCTTGAAAAAACTCTTGACGAAAACTTTGTTAACAAATATAAAACTTTAAAACAAGATGGAATTTTCCCTGTTCTTGTTCCGCTAGTTGACAAACGATGTGGCGGTTGTAGAATGGAACTTTCTAGCATCGCACTAGAAAAAGTGGACGAAAACGGCAGACTAGAATGTCCTTCTTGCAGAAGATTGATTTATGTTAAAAAGTAATATTTTTTAAAAAATCACGAAAAAATCACGAAAAATTTAAAAAATTGCATGGCTTTGCTGTGCTTTTTTTGTTTTTATAAAACTATTTTAATAAAATATGGACAAACTTTTTGTATGGAAAGCCATATTTATTTTTGCATAGACTTAAAAACTTTTTATGCTTCTGTTGAGTGTGCCGAGCGAAATCTTGACCCATTCAAAACCAATTTGGTGGTTGCCGACACAAAGCGGGGACAAGGCACAATCTGCCTTGCAATAACGCCCGCACTAAAAAATCTTGGAGTTAGAAACAGATGCAGGCTCTACGAAATTCCGCAAAGCATAAAGTATATTGCCGTCAAACCCCGCATGAAAAAATATATCGAATATTCCGCCAAAGTGTATGAAGTTTACTTGAAGTACATCGCAAGTCAAGATATTCACCCATATTCGATTGATGAAATGTTTTTTGATGTTACAAACTATCTCAAACTCTACAAAATGAGTGCAGTAACACTTGCAAAAACAATTCTAGTCGATGTTTTAAAAACAACAAAAATCACCGCAACTTGCGGAATTGGAACAAATCTTTTTTTAGCAAAAGTAGCACTTGATTTGCTTGCAAAACACTCAAAAACAAACATTGCATATCTTGACGAAGACTTGTTCAAAGAAAAACTTTGGACGCACACTCCGCTAACTGACTTTTGGCATATTGGCAGTGGAATACAAAACCATCTTTCAAAACTTGGAATCCACACCATGAAAGATATTGCAAGTGCCGACCAAAATTTACTGTTCAAACATTTTGGAGTTAATGCTCAAATTTTGATTGACCACGCTTTTGGCAAAGAGCCAACCACGATTGCGGACATAAAAAAATATCAACCACAAAGCGAAAGCCTTTCGTCTAGTCAAGTGTTATTTCGGGACTACACTTTTAGTCAAGCCAAAGTTGTGTTGGTTGAAATGATTGATTCGCTCTGCCTAAAACTTGTCGAAAGTGGGAAAGTTTGCTCGGTCGTTGGAGTTAGTGTGTCATATAGTAAAAATGTTATCAAAAAAACTGGCATGAGCAAAAAACTTCAAATCTTTACGCAATCATTCAAAATTTTAAAAACTGAAATTTTGGCTCTTTTTGAAAAATCCACCAACCCCGATGTGCCGATTAGAAAAATTGGGATTTGGTTTGGCAATTTGTTAGACGAAAAATATGAGTCGTATAATCTTTTAACAAACAAAGCACAAACAAAAAAAGAGCAACAAACTTTGCGAGCGGTTAGCAAAATCAAACGCAAGTTTGGGAAAAATAGTATTTTAAGGGGAGTGTCGCTTGACGCTGACGCAACTCAAAAATTTAGGAACACTTTGATTGGAGGTCATAGCAGTGGGGAAGAAAATTGAAGACCTTGAACGAGCAAAAATTTTTATGCCGTTTGACGCTTTGACGGGACTCAAAAAAGCGTTGAAAGAAAAGGAAAAAATAGTCGTTCCAAAAAAACAAATTTTTGAGCAAGACGAATTTGAAATCAACCAGAAACTAATGAACCTAAAAAAGCGAGATGTCGTCACTGTGGTTTACTATGACCAGTCACAGTATGTTAGGTGTTCGGGGCTTGTTTCTAGTCTTGACAAGCAAAACAGGTTTTTGGTTGTGGTTAACACAAAAATCAACTTTGACGACATTTTGAGTATTGAGTAAACAATTCAAAAAAATTAAAAATATATTGCAAATTTTAATGAAAACATCAAAAAATAATGCTTTTTTAAAGAAAATATTAAAAAAATCATTATTTATTAAACTTTTTAAACATTACACACTAAATCAAATTTAGTAAATTTTTAAAATAATATAAGCAGATAAATAACTAAAAAAAACAGAGCGTTTGAAACTCTGTTTTATAAATATTTTTTAATTTCGTATGGTGTTATTTGTTTTTCGTACTCTTGAATTTCTTGGCTAATTTCGTCAAAATAGTTGTTTGGAATAAGTGTTTTTAATAGCCTATCTTTTTTCAAATATTCTAAACTTTCATTCAAACTTTTTGGAAGATATTTTATTTGTTCATAACTATGTTTTTTGCTAGTCAAAATATCTTCAAACGCACTCATGATTATTGCACAAAGTGTTAGGTAAACTTGACACGCCACATCTGGAAATCTTAGTTCTACTCTTGCAGAGTTTTCGCTAAATTCGGGAACTCGAAACGCACTTAGTCTGTCTTTAAATCCAATTCTAACCGTGGTTGGCGTTTCCATGTGGGCGTTTAATCGTTTGTAGGAATTTATGATTGGATTGGAAAACACGCAGATTGCACCAATGTGATTGCTTACTCCGTTTGTGAGTTCTATTGCAGTTTTTGATAGGTTATATGGCATTGTGCTGTCAAAGAAAATATTTTTGCCGTGTTTGAGAACAGAAACATTGATATGCATTCCACTTCCTGCAATATTTTTAATTGGCTTTGGCATAAAACTTGCGTAAAGATTATGCTTTTTTGCAAAGTGTTTGATAACTTGCTTTGCTATCAAAATTTTGTCGGCGATTTCAATCGGCGAGCCAAATCTAAAATCTAGTTCGTATTGATTTTTGCCACACTCGTGGTGCACGGCTTCAACATCAAAGTTTTGTTTGTTTAAAAATATCGCAATATCTTTTAGTGCGTTTAGTTTTCTAATGTTAATCTCGCTAAAATAGCCGACTCGTTCCAACTTTTTTAGGTTCGGCTTTTTGTTTTGTTGTTCAAACAAGAAGAATTCTAGTTCTGCACCAATTTGAATTTTGTAGCCTTTTTTCTCCAACTTTTTTACGATTTTTTTAAGATTTGTCCTTGAATCGTACTTTATGTTCATGTAGCAAAAAAATGTTAAAATATTGTTTGGCAGTAAAAAGTAACTTTCGGTGTCAACAAAAAAAGTTCTGTCGCTGTTTTTTGTCAGTCCATAGCACTTAATGCTCGACCCGTCAAATGAAATCCCGCTTTTTATAACGCTTTCAAGTTTTTGCACGGGAACATAAATTCCTTTTATTGTTCCAAACAAATCGCAAAATTGTAAAAAACACAATTTGATGTGTTTTTGCTTTATCAGTTTTTTATAGTCAGTCATACATCATTTTATGCTTTAAAATCGCAAGGTGCCACTTTGTTAACACTTGCACAAATTTTGATTGTTAGTTTGACAATACTTTGCTAAAATGCTAAGATAACATTATCAAGTTTTATTTGGGAGAAATTTATGAAAACAGATACAACACTTTTTATAACCTTGAAGGAAAGGGGACTACTATATCAATGCACAGATGAACAAAAACTAAAACAGATGATAGAAAGCGGAGAACCAATCTGTCTTTACGAAGGCACAGACCCAACAGCCGACAGTTTGCATATTGGTCACTGCGTTCCATATTGCATTTTAAGAAGATTTCAAAAAGCAGGTCACAAAGTAATTTTGCTTATGGGCGGAGCAACCGCTTCGATTGGCGACCCTAGTGGCAAAAGCGAAATGAGAAAAATGCTCACTCGTGAGCAGATTGATAACAACATTGCGAAAATCAAAAACTCGCTAAAAATCTTTTTGGATTTTGACGGCGACAATCCAGCAATCATTGTTAACAACGCAGACTGGTTTGATAAAATCAACTATATCGACTTTATGCGTGATGTTGGCTCACTTTTTAACATCAACAAAATGCTAGCCAGTGAAATTTACGACAACAGACTCAGCCAAGGCGGACTCACTTTGTTTGAACTTGGCTATATGCCAATGCAGGCTTATGACTTTGTTACACTCAACCGTAGATATGGTTGCACTTTGGAATATGGTGGTGGCGACCAATGGGCTAATATTGTTGCGGGTGTGGAACTTCAACGAAAACTCAACTTTAAAAACGGAACAGATATCGACCTTGTTGGTGCAACAAACCCACTTTTGTTAACACCAGAAGGCAAAAAAATGGGCAAGACCGAAAAGGGCGCTATTTGGATTGACAGAGATAAAATTTCTGCCTACGACTTTTATCAAGGCGTGTTCCAAACACCAGACGCTTGCGTAAAAATGATGTTTGCACTCTTTACAGATGTCGACATGAAAGAAGTTGATAGGTTAATTAGCGAAGATATCGTAAACGCTAAAAAAGTTTTGAGTTACGAAATCACAAAGTTTGTTCGTGGCGAGCAAGACGCTATCATTGCTGAGCAAGCATCAAAAGCACTTTTTAGTGGTCAAGGAAATTTGGATAACGCTCCAACTTTTGAACTTAGCAAAGCAGATTTGCCACTTGCTATCACAGATTTGTGCGTTAACAGTGGACTTCTTCAAAGCAAGGGCGAAGCAAGGCGTATGTGTGCACAAGGCGGAATTAGCGTTAACGGCACGGCTATTAATGACTTTAATCACAAAATTACTGAAAGCGATTTTGAAGGCGGACATCTAATTCTCAAAAAAGGCAAAAAGAACTTTATTAAAGTTGTTTTGATTTAACATTCGTTTTCTAAAAAATCATACTATTTAACATAACATTGTAATCACGGAGAGAATATGGATTTAGTAATACTTGCGGGCGGAATGGGTAGCAGATTTGGTGGCGACAAGCAAGCAACAAACATCGACAGCCACGGAAACTTTATCATGGACTATTCCATTCATGACGCAATCAAAGCAGGATTTGACAAAATTGTAATCATTATAAAGCCAAACTTGCTAGAAATGTGCAAGAAAAAATACGCATACTTGGCAAAGAAAGGAAAGATAGAATTTGCTATTCAGTCAAACGATGATGTTTTGGCTCTAAAAAAGTTTGGAATTAATAGAGAAAAACCCCTTGGAACTGCTCATGCAATATTGTGTGCAAAACCTTTTGTGCATGAAAATTTTTGCATCGTAAACGCAGATGATTTCTATGGCAAGTCGTCATATCAAACTGCATATAACTTTTTAAAAAAAGCCGACCCAAACAGCATGAATTTTGCACTTGTTGGCTATAAACTTGAAAACACACTCAGCGAAAACGGTGCAGTAAAAAGGGGAGTGTGCGAACTAAAAAACGGATTTGTTGAAAGCATAACTGAAAGTAAAATCTCTGTTCAAAATGGCAAAGTGCAAATTGTTAGACTTCTAGACGGAGAGCAAATTGCATATCACAAAGATATGCTTGTTAGCATGAATATGTTTTGCTTAACGCCAAAAGTTTTTGAGTATCTCGAAAAAGGCTTTGACGAGTTTTGTTCAAGCAAAGAAAATTTGCAAAACAAGGAATTTTTAATTCCAGAAGTTTTGGGTAATTTGTGCTTGCAAAACAAGGCAACAATGTGGATTTTGAAAACTCACGAAAAGTGGATTGGCATGACATACAAGGAAGATTTGCCAAAAGTTAGGCGAGAACTGGAACAACTAAGCAATCAAGAAGAATATCCAGAAAATTTGTTTTAAACATTAAATAATCACAAAAAAGCGAGATTTTTTCGCTTTTTTTCATATTTTTTTAAGTTTTACCCATATTAACATTAAGGAGTAAATGATATGAAAAAAAGATTTTTAATGCTCGCAATTTGTGCTTTTGCATTTTTAGCACTGTTGAGTGCGGGCGTAAATAATTGTGTTCCTGCAAAAGTTTTTGCTCAGCAACAGGTTGCAAATCAGCAAGTAACCGTTATTGGAGAAAGTAGCACCAAACTTATTGCTGACATGGCAAAAGTCAGTTGCAATATTAATATGCTAAATTCAAGCATAGAAAAAGCAAAAGATATGGCGTTTGAAAAATATTCCGCCGTAAAATCCATTTTGACTGAGAATAGTATTGCGGAAGAAAATGTAAATTTGATATATTTTTCTACCTTCCCAAACTATGACTATAACAACTACAAAACAATCACTGGATATAGCGCTAACCTTTCGTTTGAATTTGATGTTGACGGATTGGAAAACATAAAGCCTATCGTTGACGCTATTTCGTCCGCTGGCGAAGTTAATATTTCCAGCATAAACTATCAAGTCAAAAACTATGCAGACGAGTATAATAGAATTTTGCAAGAGGCAATTCAAAACGCAACCGAAAAAGCCAAAATCTTGCTAGGCAAAGATGATGTTGAAATCAAAAACATCGTTGAACAGGAAACCTACAACTCTTGCTGTTTGTACAAAACCTTTGTTGCCGAACAGTCCAGCGACTTCAACTCAAAAATCACACTCAACGCCAAAGTCACTGTAATTTTTGAATAAACTCTTAGAAAAAACAAAAAATCACACTTAATTAATAATTTTTGAAACAAATATAAAAGGGAACTATGCTTTACTTGCATTGTTCCTTGTTTTTTATTTTTGCTCTTGTCGAAAGAATATTTCAACAAAAAACGAGTAAACGAGATTTTAGGGGTGTTAGTTGCGCGGAATATGACCAACTTAAAATATTTAAAAATTTTTTATTCTTTGCTTGACAATGCTTTGCATAAATGGTAATATAGATTTGTTTTTGAGAGAAAACACACCATATATTCCTCGGTAGCTCAATGGTGGAGCACTCGGCTGTTAACCGATAGGTTGCCCGTTCGAGCCGGGCCCGGGGAGCCAGAACAATGTGCAACTATTCGTTTTAGAGTGGTTGCATTTTTTATGTATTTTTGATTTTTATAATTCTTTGAATTAAAAGCCTGTAAAATTCACAATTTAATTTTATAATGAATATTGACATCAAAATTTTATTAGTGTATAATATCTTAGAATTTTTTAAGGAGATAACACAATGAAGAAATTTTTAATTTTTTGTTTAATTTGCGTTGTTACTGTTTCTCTTGGACTTATGACATATAGATTTTTGACGCTAGAAGAAACATTAGCAGTAAATCAAACAGTGTTTGAAATTAACAAGGGCGAAGAAGTACCTCTTGAAGTAACAAGAGAAAATGTAAAGCCAAACACGGTTATTACTTACGAAAGCCTTGACGAAGATATCGTTTACTACGATATGACCCTTGGTAAATTTATTGCAAAAGCACAAGGCGGAAAGGCAAGACTTAGAATCACATCATCAGTAAAGGGCAGTGTGCCAATCATGATTGCAGTAACAGTTGGCGATGGCACAGAATCTTGTCCATACTTCATTAAGTCAGCAGAAGATTTGGCAAAGATCGGCGTTAGTGAAGAGTTGGAAGACGGAACAAGTTTGATTAAACGCCCACTTGATGCATACTACTCACTTTCTAACGATATCGACCTTTCTACATATAACGAAGGAAAGTGGACTCCAATCGGTTCAACCGAAGAACCATTCACAGGAGTTCTATATGCTAACAAGCACACAATTTCTGGATTGAAAGTTCAAGATACATTCGAAAGTGCAGGTATCTTTGCAAAAATCGGCATGAACACAAAAGGCACAAACAATATCACTGGCGGATTAACAATCACTGGCGCAAATATTGCAGGAGAATTTTCTTATGCAGGTGCACTTGCTGGAATTAACGAAGGCTTGGTTACAAGAATCAGCGTTGAAAACAGCACAATCTCATCTAGCAAAGACGGCGCTATTGTAGGTTCATTATTCGGCTTGCAAAACGGTCAACTAGAAAGAGTTAGCGTAACATCAAACAACATTACAAGCACAGCACAAAACACAGTTTTGGGCGGACTTGTTGGACAATTAGAAAGCAAATCTTCAATCAAAGCGATTATCGACAGAAGTTATGCCGAAGGCGTTAACCTAAAAGGCAACTACATTTTGGGCGGAATTGCAGGTTATGTTAAAGGTGGCATGATTGTTAACTGCTACTCACAAGCAGTAGACACAGACGGCACAATTTCAACAGAATCTACTCAAAGCAATGTTAGCATGGGTGGACTTGCAGGAAAGATTGAAGTTGTTGGAAACGAACTTGAAGCAACAATCGTTGACTCATATTCAACAGTAAAGATTACTGGATTAACTTCTCAAAAGAAAGGTCAATTAATCGGTCATGTTGTTGACAAAATGGTTGGCTCAGTTCCAGTAAAAAACAAACTTTATGGTCTATACTACGAAGCAACAAACAATTCTAGTATGTTAGGACTTGGTTATATTCAAACTGTTGGTGTTGTTATCGACAGAGAAGTTGAAACATCAAACTACGAATTTATCTTTAACACACTCAATTCAACAGTTGACCAAGCAAGAGCAAACAAAATTATCTTCTCACACAAAAATGTTATCAGTTCAAGAGAAAAAACTTACAACTGGGAAACAGATTGCGTTTGGGTTATCAGTCAAGAAGGCTATCCAACTCTTGACCTAGACGGTGCATACTTTGATATTAGCGAAATCACAGATTCAGTTTCTTCTGGCTATGATATCACTTCAATGAGCGACCTTTTAACTTTGCAAGAAAAAGTTAACTCAGGCTCAGCAGACTACTCAAAACCTTATGTTATTAGAGCAGATATTGATTTGAGCACTCTTGACAACTGGATTGCTATTGGAACAGACGCAAATCCATTCAACGGCATTTTGACTTGCGAAATGGACGAAAATGGCGCTCCAATGTGGAAAGTCACAGGACTAAAAACTCAACAAACTGTTGGCAACAACGGAATTGCAACAACAATATATAACGGTCTATTTGGCGTTATTGGTGGACAAGGAAAAGTTAGCAATATCTACCTTGAAAATGTTTCCGTAAGAAACGGACAATACACAGGTGCTATTGCGGCTAAGAACTACGGCATTATTAATAACTGCTTAGTTGTTGCAACAAACACAACATCAACTGTTGAAACAAACAAAGTTGGAGCAACAAACGATTCTAATATCTTTGTTGGCGGAGCAGTTGCTTACAACGAAGGTACAGTTTCAAACGTACAAGTAAAAGGTGTTGCAGTTAAGGCTCTAAACAGCACAGATTCAACAAAAATTTATCTTGGTGGTGTTGTTGCTTACAACCTTAATATTGTAGAAAATTCTTCATATACTGCTAGCGTTGGTGCAACAAATCAACTTGTTAGCGAACAAAAATGTCAAACATATCTTGGCGGTGTTGTTGGCTACAACGGTTCAGTTGTAACAAACTGCTACGCTTCAAAAATCACTTATAGAAACGGTGAAATTGACGCAGAAGCATCAGTTTCAATCAAATCAAACACAAATTACGATACAAACTATGTTGGCGGTGTTGTTGGCGTTAGCGAAAACAACGCAAGCATTTCAAAATCATTTGCTGAACTTGATATCGAAGGAACAAATGTTGGCGGTGTTGTATCTTTAAGTTACGGCAAAGTTGAACAATGTTACTCAGTTAGCAACCTAACAGGTTACAGAGTTGGCGGTATCGTTTATATGCTCGCTAATGGTGAAATCACAGATTGCTACACAGGCGGAACATTGTTTGGAACAACAAGTTCTTCAAACAAAGCAGGTCTTGCCTATGAAATCTCACTTCTAAGCGAAGAAGCACAAACTTGTGCAATGAAGCATTGCTTCTCTTATAACACATTCGATGGTGTTGGCTCAAACTTCTATGATGTTCACTTCTACGACCCAGCCCACACAGTAAGAATTGATGATTACTGGGCATTGTTCTTGCACTACACAAGAAACTTTGGTTATGTGTTCGATAGTATCTTTGACTATTCAGTAGCAGGTAACGCTCAAAGAACAAACAAAAAAATCTTTGAATGGGATTGGGTTGATTGGAAATCTTGCGAAAAAATTATTAGTGATTATCGTAGCAATCCAAACTACTACTCATATCAAGAAGATTGCGGAATGACAACGGAACAAATCAAGAGTGAAGACGGTGCAAATGTATTTAGAACATACGGCTTTGACGAAAAGATTTGGAAACTTGGCGATGGACAATATCCAACACTTAGAAATGTTGTAAAGGCAAAATAGTAAAAAAATCAGTGAAAATTCACTGATTTTTTTTGTGTTCCACAAAAAACCACCCGACTAAGCAGGGTGGTTTTACCATTTTGTTTTAGAATCAAATTTATTCTTTTGGTTCTTCTTTAACAGCCTTGTCATAGGCTTCTAGGATAGTCTTGTCAACGAACTCTCTTGTTGGAGTATCGATTGGGTGAGCAATATCCATAAAATCGCCGTCTGGGGTTTTTCTGCTTGGCATAGCAACAAAACGACCATTAGCACCTTCGATAATTCTAATTTCGTGAATTACGAAACATTCGTCAATAGTCATTGATGCTCTTGCTTTAAGTTTGCTGTCTTCCTTTTTGATTAAGTGCACACGCACATCTGTAATGTTTAGCACAGTTTGACACCTTCCTTTTTTATATTAGCAATAATTGTATGCTTACTTAAAGTGTACATAGTTTTTACACTCTTTGCAAATAATTTTAAGCCATTTTTCAATATTTTAAACCTTTTTGCTCGCAAAAAGCATATAAGTTAAAGTGGAATATTTTTTTAACAACCAGCATATACATAAAATTCATTTTGTTGGCATTGGCGGAATTTCGATGAGTTCGCTTGCCAAACTTTGCCATAACAGTGGCTTGATTGTTAGTGGCTCGGATAGCAAAAGTTCAAACATGACCGATGAACTAAAAAATATTGGCATAAAAATTTTTATCGGGCATGACGCAAAAAATATTGATGATTGCGACACCGTGGTCTATACAATAGCGGTCAAAGAAAGCAATCCCGAAGTTGCGCAGGCCAAAAATCTTGGACTCAATGTGTTTGAACGAAGTGACTTTTTGCGTCTGGTATGCAAGGCATATAAAAATGTTATTGCCGTTGCAGGAACGCATGGTAAAACCACCACAACTGGCATGATAGCAAATATTTTTATAGAAGCCAAAAAAGACCCAACTGTGCATATTGGCGGGGAGTGTGCTTTGTTTGGCGGGAATCTTAGAATTGGCTCAACCGATTTTTTTATAACCGAAGCGTGTGAATATAAAAAACATTTGCTCAAAGTTCCGCACAATGTTGGTGTTGTTTTAAATATCGAACCCGACCACCCAGATAGTTACACCAGCGATGACGACCTTCATAACACCTTCAATAAGTTTTGTTTGATGAGCAAAGAACTATCTGTGGTTAACGAAAAGCACCTTGTTTTATTAAGAGATAGGGCAAAGTGCAATATTAGTACTTTTTCGGTTAGTTATGGCAACTTTACGGCAAAAAATATTAGGCAATACAAAAACGGCAAAATCACTTTTAACGCCTATAAAGACGGCGAATTTTACTCGTTTTTTGAACTTAATATGTTTGGGAAACACAATGTTATGAACGCCCTAGCAAGTATTGCCACCGCCGATTACTATCACATCCCAAAAGTGATGATTGCAAAGGGCTTAAAAAACTTTTGCGGAATAAAACGAAGATTCCAGTTTATGGGCAAACTTGGAAGCAATATCGTTATAGAAGACTATGCTCATCACCCAACCGAAATTTCAGCAGTAATTCAAAGCGCAAAAGAAATTTTTGGCAAAAAAATAATTGCTGTTTTTCAGCCACACACATATTCACGCACAAAAAGTTTGCTTGGTGAGTTTTTAAAGTGTTTTAAGTTTGCCGACAAAATTTATGTGCTTCCAACATATAGTGCTAGGGAAAAACCGCAAAAAAATTCTAGCGGAAAATTCCTTGCAAAATGCCTTGTAAAAACGGGTGCAAATTGCACATATCTTAGTTCTTTTAAGGCGTGCAAAAAAGCACTAAAAGCCGAAAATGATAGCGTTATTCTAATTATTGGTGCAGGAGATATCGAAAAACTTGCAGTAGACATCAAGCAAGAATATATCAAACTGCTGGAACTAAAAAAACAGTAATTTGACTAGCTTTAAATAATCAATTCACAAGCAAAAGTTTTATAAATCATAAAACGCTCAAAATAGAATAAAATGGCAAGCAAAAATATTTTAAATTAGTAAAAATCTATAAATTTTAACATTCAACAAATCAACCTAAGTGCATTAAAAAATCAACTTGTTAGTGCTTTGTTTTGTGGCAGAAAAATAATTTTTATATAGTCTAACAAAATGATAAAAATATCTTGACTTATCTTAAAGTTTAGTTTATAATAGCAAAGTTAAAACGAAAAATTTGAGGTGAGAGATATGAAGAAAGATATACATCCAGATTATCACGATGTTGAAGTTATTTGTGCTTGCGGTTCAAAATTTAACTCTCGTAGCACCGCTCATGGCGATACAATTAGAGTTGAAATTTGCAACAAATGCCACCCTCTTTACACAGGAAAGAGAAAACTCGTTGATAGTAGCGGTAGAGTTGACAAGTTCAAAAAGCGTTTCAATTTGGAATAAAAAAACAACTAGTATTCTTACTAGTTTTTTTTAAGTTTAGGGCGGAATTGTGTAAAATGAAAAAAATTGCTTTTGTAAAGAAATATTTGTGTCAACAATTCAAAAAGGCAGATATTGACGAGTTTGAAGTTAATGTTTTGTTAAGCGAAGTTTTGAAAGTTCCTTTTTCAAAACTTGTTTTGCTTGACGAAATAACAAATTTTCAGTTTTTTTTGGTCAAACATTATGCTAAAAAAAGAGTCAAAGGAATGCCCATCACAAAAATTTTTAAACGAGCATATTTTTATGGGTTAGAGTTTGATATTACGAACGATGTTTTGTCGCCAAGGCAGGAAACCGAACTGCTTGTTAGTGAAGCGTTAAAGCGTATTAAAACTGGCGATAATGTGCTTGATTTATGCACTGGAAGTGGCTGTATCGCCGTTGCTATCGCCAAAAATAGTAACGCTAAGGTTTGTGCTAGTGATGTTAGTAAAAAAGCACTAAAAATTGCAAACAAGAACGCAAAAAAGCATAACGCAAATGTAGAATTTATGCAAAGCAATTTGTTTGAAAATATAAACAAAAAATTTGATATAATTGTTTCAAATCCCCCATATATCGAAACAAAAACCATTGATACTTTAAGTGTTGAAGTTAAAAAATATGACCCGATTTTAGCGTTAGACGGCGGAGAAGACGGACTTGATTTTTATAAGAAAATCATCGAAAGTCTGCCAAATTATTTGAACGAAAACGGCACTATTTTGTTTGAAATTGGATTTAATCAAGCCGAAAGCGTAAAAAAATTGCTAAAACAAAACTCTTTTGAAGCAATTTGCTTGAAAGATTATGAAAATAAAGATAGAATAATAATAGGAAAAAGGAAAAATTAATATGCTAGATAAATTAGATAACATAAAAAAGCGAGTGCAAGAAATAAATCAGGAACTTTCTAATCCAGAAATTTTTGCCGATAATAAAAAAATGGTCAAACTTTCAAAAGAGTTAAAGCAACTAACACCTATTGCCGACCTTTACGACCAACACATTAAAAACAATCAAACGATTGCTGATGCCGAAGAAATGTTAAAAACTGAAACAGACGACAGCATGAAAGAATTTTTGCAGGCCGAAATTGACGAAGCCAAGCAAAGAAAACTTGAATATGAAGAAAAACTAAAAATCATGCTTTTGCCAAAAGACGAAAACGATGACAAAAATGTTATTATGGAAATCCGTGGCGGTGCAGGCGGGGACGAAGCTGCTTTGTTTGCTGGCGAAATCATGAGAATGTACACCAAGTATGCTGAGAAAAAAGGCTGGCAGGTTGAAATTACCGATATTAACGAAACCGAACTTGGTGGCGTAAAGGAAGCCACTCTTCTAATCAAAGGCACAAATGTTTACGAAAAACTAAAATACGAAAGTGGCGTTCACAGAGTTCAAAGAGTGCCAGAAACCGAAACACAGGGCAGAGTTCACACTTCGACAATCACAGTTGCAGTGCTTCCAGAAATGCAGGAAGTTGAAATCGAAATTGACGAAAAGGATTTGAAGATTGATACTTTAAGAAGTAGCGGTGCAGGCGGTCAGCACATCAACAAAACCGAAAGTGCTATTAGAATTACGCACCTTCCAACAGGAATTGTTGTAAACTGCCAAGACCAACGCTCACAACTTCAAAACAGAGAAAGAGCCATGTTCATTTTAAAGAGCAAACTCTACGACAAATATCAACAAGAAGCCAACGACAAGTACGCTAGCAACCGCCGTAGCCAAATTGGAACGGGCGACCGAAGCGAAAGAATTAGAACATATAACTTCCCACAAGGCAGAGTAACCGATCACAGAATTGGACTTACAATGTACTCACTCAACTTGTTTATGGAAGGCGAAATTGACGAAATGATTGAAGCATTGACTCTTGCCGACCAAAAAGCAAAACTCGAAGCAAATATGGATTAAGGAGAAACTATGAATAACAAATATTCGCCTGAATATAGAACTCAACGCAAGTGGACTATTTGGATTTTTGTTGCACTTTTGGGTGCATTACTTTTAAATAGTTTGGCGGGCGATTATTTCAAGCGTACATTCTTCACACTAGTTACTGCATTAACACCAGTATTGATTGGCTTTATATTCACATTTTTGCTTAAAAAAATGCTAGATTTTTTGCAACAAAAAGTGTTTAAAAAGTGGTTTACAAAACTCAAAAATGGCGAAAAAGTCAACCGAATGTTTTGCATATTTTTACTATTTGCAGGAATATTCTTCATAATCTACTTGGTGCTTGCAATATTAGTTCCAAATGTGGTTTCGTTCGTTAACGAAATCAACTCAAACCTTAACAACTTTGTTAATAATATCAAAGTTCAACTAACAGAATTTTTCAAGTCAACTGGCTGGTTTAACGATGTTGATGTTGAAAATATGATAACAGATTTTATCAACCGAATTGGCGACACATTGCTCACAAATATTCCACTAATTGCCGACAGTATTAGTTCGTTAATTCAACAAACAGCAACCGTTTTGATGTATGTTCTTATGGGCGTGATTATTTCAATTATCATGCTTTATAGAAAGGAAGATATTGCAGCATTTTCAAAGCGTTTGACTTACGCAACTTTCTCAAAAAAGAAAGCCGACAAGATTGTAAAAACAGTTAGAATGTCGGACAAAGTTTTGTATGACTATGTTGGAGCAAAAGCCCTTGATGCATTTATTGTATTTTTGATAATGCTTCCGGGATTTTACATTTTCAAAGTGCCATATCCAGTGTTAATGGCGCTTGTAATGGCAATTATCAACATTATCCCATATATTGGTTCAGTTATAGCAACAATCATTATTGCAATTTTCACAATCTCTATGGTTGGCGTTAATATGGCAATCTGGACAATCGTTTATATCATGGTTGTGTTGAATGTTTACGGCAACTTGTTTGGACCTTTCATTTTTGGAAAGAGAATGAAAGTAAGTTCGCTTTTAATCATTGTTTCAATGCTAGTGTTTGGCAGTATCTTTGGATTTTGGGGACTTATTATTGGACCACCAATTATGGTTATTTTGTGGTCACTTCTCAACGACTTTATTGCCGAAAGAGAAAATGAGCAAATCGAACTTGAAAAGTATGACCTTACAACCGAAGATATCAACGACCTAGAAATTTTGCAAGAAGCCACAAAGATTGTTAAGGAAAGACGCAAAAAACAACAAGAAAAAGCACAAAAAACCAAGCAGATGGCTGAAAAACCTGCGGTTATAGAAGTCAGTGCCGAAGTTGTAGACGATAAAGCCGAAAAGCCTAGCAAAAAGCAACAAAAAAAATCATCAAATGAATAAAATCCACCACTTTAATGGTGGATTTTTTTAATGTTCTTAAAATCCCTAATGAAAAAACAGATGTATATACGCCATCTGTTTTTTAGTAAAAAAATTTTTGCTTTTAAACTAGAACAAGTTTCTTGAACAACTGCTACAACTATTGCAACTACTACAACCGCCATTGTTGCTAGATAGTACAAGAAGGAGTAGCAGAAGATAGTTTGTGTTGGTTGAAAGGTCCACATCGTTAGCCGATGCAAAGATTGATAAAAGCAAAACAAGTAGGATATCCTGAGAAATCATACGCCAACCTCCATTTTACATTTTTTTACCATATTAGTAAATATGCGACAAATTTCTTAAATGTGCATAATTGCTTATATATGCCTTTTTTGATACAATTTTTGTAACAATACTTTGGGGGATAATTTTATGGAAAACGAAATCAACGAGAGTAAATATTTACTCAGCGAACAAATGGTGAACAATGTAAAATACTATATGCCAAAGGAAAACAAACTTAGAAATCTTGCGGATTTTTTTAGTATGTTTAGCGACCCAACAAGGCTTAAAATTCTAAGCGCACTTTCCATGAGTGAAATGTGCGTTAGCGATATTTCTAATATACTTTCAATCAATCAAACAACGGTTAGTCATCAACTAAAAATCCTAAAAAGTTTGGGACTCGTAAAGTACAGACGAGATGGAAAAGTTATTTATTACAGCCTTATTGATAAAATTATCAATGAGTGTTTGCTTGTTGGTGTTGACTGTTTGCAACTTGCTTGTAACTGAGAATGAGTATCAATAAGTATTTTGTTATTTTAAATTTATTTAATATTTAAAACATAGTTTTAATATTGCTAAAACTTTATTTGACAAACTTTTTGCCCACTAATATAATTTAATTATAAGTACATACTATTTTTGGTGGGGTTAAAATGACAAAAAAACAAAGAACACAGTTTATTTTCAAGTGGATTGGAATAGGTGCAGGCATAGCCGTTGGATTTATCGGGCTTGTTTGTGCATGGATTGGCATTACTGGCGGATTTAATCCAAAAATTGTAGAGCCAGACTTCATTGCTTTTTCCACGGAGCACACGGGCTATCAACCAGACTCAAATGTTGATAATCCTTTGTTCGTGATTGATAGTGACGAGTTTTTTGTCATCGCACCAAACCCTTTGGATTCCACCGAACTTGATGCAAACCTAAAAATTGCATCGGGTGCAGAACTAGTAAAAGATATCATGGTTTTGGGAGAAAACGAACTTGGAGAGCAGGAATATGTTTCGGCTGAGTTAGTAAAACCAAATGTGTATAAAGTAAAAATGGGCGAAAAGTTCAAACTTGTTTTGAGTGACGAAGCATTGACAATCTCAAAAAGAGTTATCGAGTTTAATGTCGACCACGAACTAACAACCTGCAAGGCACAAGTGTTTGTGGATTCGGCTTTGGTGGAATACAAACTTTCGTATGAAAAAATCAACGGAACAACTGCCAGCAAAGATAACTTTTTCCCTGGCGATAGTTTGTATGTTTGCATCGACAAAAATTCTATCTCGCCAACACCGGCGTTCAGTCAAAGTTCGCTATCAAGTTTGACAAACAAGTTTAAGTACATAGAATACGAAATCGACAATCAAGATGTTGCAGAATTTGAAAAAGACAGCAACGGCAATATTGTTATCACTTATGATTCAAACAACTTGCCAAGAGTAAAAGTTAACATCAAAAAAGACGGTGCGTTCAAAGTTACTTCTCACATTTGTAACACATATCTAAACGAAGAAAAAATCATTTCTAACGAAGCATATAACGAACTCACAATCGAAGAAAGAAAAGCCTACGACACAATGCTATATGGTGGCGAAGACGAAGAAGGCAACAAGATTATTGGATTCATGGTGAAAAGCGAACTTCAAATGCTTTCAAGGTCTATCGAAGTTGGAAGTATGACCGCAAGAAGCGACACACTCATCTGCAACTTGTTTCAAACATATCGTTTTGATGCTTCTAGTGAAGGTCTAAACATTTCAATCAACCCAACAAATGTTGCTGGCTCGCACTACACTCCAAGCGATTTGGCATATCTAATTAGTGATGTGGAAATCGTTGGTGGCTACTTTGTTAGTGACGGCGAAGGCGATGTTCAAATCGAACTAGCAAACGGCACAATCAAAAGCATCAAAAAATCAAACAGATATCTTGATGTTAAAAAAGAAGTTGGAGCAGGTGGAAATGTTGTTTGGGCAATCAGCGTTAACGATTTCTATTCCAACATTGAACCTTCAAACTGCTTGCTACTTTCTTTAACTTACACAATCACTTCGTTGGACGACCAAGGACAAGTTGTTCAAGAAGATAACACAATCTACACATTCGTTCCTTTAACAATTCAAAAACAAGACATTCCAAACTTCAAAATCAAGTTGGATAGTCAAGACAGCCCAGCGGTTAGTCTAACATACAACAAAGATTTGGAAGAACAAACAGATAGTTTCAATCTTGACAATGCAAAACTTGTTCTAACCGATAGCACAGGCTCAATCCTAAGTCCAGAACAAACACTTAGCGAATCAACAAGCCCATACAAAAAAACAATCTATGTTACAAAGCAAGACGCAAAGGACTTAAACTACACCCTTGCAAACGAAGTATTCAAAATCACAAGCGTGCTTTTTGGAGATGACTCAAACAAGATTATTCCAGTTGGCTCAGGAACAGCATATCTCTATGCGATTGTTGTTAAAACAAACAAGCAAGGCGAGATTGTCGACAAAGACAATGTGGTTATTGAAGATTCAAAAGACATTTTAACAAACTGCGTGGTGCTATATGTAACATCGTCAGTCAGCGTTAATGTTCATCAAGAACTTGAAATCTTGCCAACCAATATTATTTCACTTTATAATCAAGACAAAACTTTGATTACAGACGATGACGAAAACTACGAAATCGAAAAAGTCAACGGCGAAATCACAGCGTTTAAACTATACATTAGGTCAAAAGTATATGTAAAACTAAATGTTAACGACAGCACAGCGTTCAAAAATGCTTACGACACTGGAAAAATTACCTTTGAAACAGGAAGCAATGTTATCACACTTGGTGCTCTTGAACTTGTCGGCGAAGACTATATGCTTCCAGTAACAGCAATCAATGTTTTGAGTGACGGCTCAGCAACAAGCATTATTATCAGGCAGAACGGCGAAGTTCAGTATAGTTTGCAAGTTACAACTTTGGATTATATCTTAAAAGAACTTAACATTGAATCCAACGCAACAGGGGACGAGCAAAACGGAATTGACTCCATAGCATACTTGTCACTTAGCGGTCAATCGGCACAAAGTTATTGGACGGTTGAAAAGGGACTATCAAAGGAAACACCACTAACTTTAACAATCACAAAAACACCAAGCCAAGCAACAATCATTGGCGAAGTTAACTATAAAATCTATATCCTTAAAAACCCAGACTTTGATTTATCAAGCGTGGACGAACTCACTCAGGCAATCATTGACGAAAACTTTGAAGAAGACTCATCAATCATTCAACTCATGGAAGATTATCCACAACTTGACGAAAAACAAAACGATATTTTAAGATTTAA
The DNA here is from genome assembly GCA_934777505.1 of uncultured Clostridia bacterium. Classification (GTDB taxonomy): domain Bacteria; phylum Bacillota; class Clostridia; order Christensenellales; family UBA1242; genus CAKVNM01. The sequence continues at coordinate 140,346 of CAKVNM010000003.1, forward strand.
CATCAAAAAGGCGGGCAAAGCAATCTTTATTGCTTCGTACACTCGCATTGAAGACGGCGTAACAATCTTCTCAAAACCCCATGTTATTTCTTGTCAATATCCAAACTTTGTTGAACAAAACTACAACTACGGCAACGAAGGCTACTACGAAACTTTGGGCGATGAAAATTACAGGATTTTGGTAACAAGTTTTGACGGTCAAAAAACAAATCTTCTAAACTTCATCGGCGTTGAAACATCGGGCGATGAAAAAGTTGAAGGCAAAAAAATTGGTCTTGATTGGAAGTACGCTAACGAAGCAGATGTTCCAACAACTCAACTCTATGCAGGATTATATAACTTTGAAATCGTGTCTATCACAGGTTCTCAAACTGTTGTAAAAGAAGATTTTTCATTCAGTCAAGAAGTTATCACAAGTCAAGTTGTCAACTATCTTGTTACTCCAACAGTTGACTCAAAAGTTTATATCAAAATCAAAATCTTCACACCATTTGGCTACGAATTTGCAAAAACTTATAACTACGTTCTTGTTCCAGACTACACCTTGAACGATAGCAACTTAACAGTTGACTTAAATAGCGAAAACTCATCAGTAGAACTCTTTAAGACAAAATTTAATGCCGAAACAAAACAATTTGAAAACAACGGTGGAAAATTGTTCATAACAAACAATCCACAGTCTTCAAATTATGTTTACGGAAACGAAGACAAACTCACCGCTTTTGAAGGCGATATCGTCAGCGTGCTATACTTGCCATACAACTTTGATGCATCAATGATTCACGGAATTGACGCATTAACCGAGATTGCTCGAAACAATGATGAAAGCATTATTACTTATAGCCTTGTTGACGGTGACAAAATTTACTACTACGAACTAAGATTTGTGCTTTCAATCGCTCCACAAAATGACGAACTTGCTCTTGTAAAAGTGGACAAGGGAACAATCTCAATCGACATCACAAAACTTTCCAGCGACATCACAATTCCAGTTTCAATTTTGAGTATCGCAGGAGAAAAAACAGAAACAATCACAACAATCAAAATCAACGGAAAAGTTTAGTTAAGTTAAAAATAGGAATATCAATTTCCTATTTTTAATGAAAATCAAATTTTTCTGCAAACTACTATTAGGAGAAAATATGTCGGCATTAAACATTTGCTTTCTTATTAATTACATACTTTGCTTTTTTGCTATTTTTGGCATGATTTTTATCGAGCATAAAAAGCCAGTTAGAATTATCGCTTGGTCACTTGCTCTTATTATCATTCCTTTTGGCGGACTTCTTTTGTATGTTTTAATTGGCTACGGACTTGGTAGACGAACTCGCAGGCTTCTAAAAAAACGAATGCTCTACAACAACCGCTATCACGAAAGTTTGCAAAATCAAATCGAAGAACTTTCTAGTCATTCTCAAACAAAAATAGACCCAGACTTTAAAGACTATGTTATGCTCAACCTAAAAAACGCCAACAGCGTTTTAACAAAATCCAATGATGTAAAATATTTTTCTTACGGTCCAGATATGCTTGAAAGCCTAAAACAAGACCTGTTAAATGCCAAAAAGACCATTAACATAATGTTTTATATCTTTGCAAACGACTCCACAGGAAAAGAAATCAAAGACATTTTGGTGCAAAAAGCAAAAGAAGGCGTGCGTGTAAAAGTGCTATATGACGCTATCGGCTCACTCAAAACGCACAAGTTTCAGTTTAGAAAACTCAAAAAAGCGGGCGGAGAAGTCCAAGAATTTTTCCCAGCGTTTATGGGACTCAAATTGTTCAATATTAGAGCCAACTATCGCAACCACAGAAAGATTGTTGTCATAGACGGCAAAGTGGGCTATATGGGCGGAATGAATATTAGAAACGACCACATGGGCAAAAAGAAAAAAGTTTCGCCTTGGCGAGATTGCCACATTAGAATATGCGGACCTGCCATTTATTCGCTCCAAAACATCTTTATTTCCGATTGGCGACTTTCTTCCAAAAAACCAGAGCCACAAAACTATTTCTTAAACGAAGATTACTTTTGTGAGAATATAGGCTCAGGCGACACTGCAATGCAAATTGTTGCGTCCGCTCCAACCGAGAGTGAAGACAGAAACATCGAAGAAATGATGATAAAAATGATTTACACCGCACAAACTAGCATTAAAATTCAAACGCCATACTTTGTCCCAGACGAGCAGTTCTTAATGGCTATCAAAATGGCACTACTGTCGGGTGTAAAGGTTGAAATCATAGTTCCAAAAAAGCCAGACAAACAATTTGTTTATTCGGCAACGCTAGCATACTTAAAAGAAGTTGAAAACATGGGTGCAAAAATCTATCTTTATCACGGATTTTTGCACACAAAAGCAGTCATGGTCGATGACAAAATTTTAACAATGGGCAGTTGCAATATTGACATTCGCTCGTTTGCGCTAAACTTCGAAGTCAATGCAGTTGTTTATGGCGAAAAAGATTGCGAAAAGTTTGTTCAAATTTTTGAGATAGACAAGCAAAATTCCACGCCAGTGGACACAACATATTTCAAAAAATTGTTACTAATTCGCAAAATGACCATGTCGTTTATGAAACTATTTTCTGCCGTGCTCTAAATTTTACAAGATTTGATAAAATTTTACATAAAAATTCCTCACTCGCAAATAATAATTTTGAAAGTGAGGATTTTTAATGAAAGCGACTGGAATTGTTAGAAGAATTGATGAACTCGGCAGAATTGTAATTCCAAAGGAAATCAGGCGAACATTCAATATTAGAGAAGGCACACCACTCGAAATTTTTTGCGGAGAAAACAACGAACTTGTGCTAAAAAAATATTCCATGATTAATGAACTAAAAGACTTTGCAACCGATGTCTGTCAGGCAACTTTTGACACTTTGGCTTGCCCTGTTATCATTTGCGACAAAGATAGTTTTGTGGCGTATTCGGGCGTTCAAAAAAATCTATTTTTGGACAAAACGATTTCTCAAAAACTATTTAGACATATCGACAACCGAAAAGATATTTTAAAAAACAAACAAGACGGCGATTTGATGATTGAATTGTTTGACGGCGACACCAACGACTATTCTTCACAAATTGTTGTGCCGATAATGTCTAGTGGAGATACATACGGAGCAATCATTTGCTACAAAACTAGCCAAAACAAACTATCTCAAACCGAACTTCAAGTTTTAAAAGTTATGTCGAACTTTTTAGCAGAGCAGATAGGTTAGAAAAAAGAGAGTGCAAATCACTCTTTTTTTAGTAAAAAAAATTTTCTTTCACATACTAAAAATATGAAACAAAAGGTTGAAAAAAATCTATCGCAAGTCAAATCAAAATTTGTGCTTGGAGCAATAGTTTTAACAATCACAAGTGTGATTTCAAAAATTTTGGGTGCTTTCTACAAAGTGCCACTCATGAACATGATTGGTTCAAACGGGCTGGGAATTTTCCAATTGATTTTTCCCGTTTACTCATTTTTCTTGGTGCTTGTTTCAGGCGGGATTTCGCTTGGCATGAGCAAAATTATTAGTGGCGAAAACAAACTTAGTGGCGGAGCATACAACTCCATGTATGTTAAATGTGGACTAAAATTAGTGCTTCTTTTGTCGCTTATTTCGTCCGTAATTTTGGGTGGAATTAGCGTTCCAATTTCCATAATGCAAGGCGACAAAACTTTGTTTGTGTGCTACTTGGCTCTTATTCCAGCGCTTGTTTTTAGTTCGTTAATCAGTGTTTTAAAAGGCTATTTTCAAGGCAAGGAAAATATGCTCCCAAGCGGTATTTCGATGATTATCGAGCAGGGCGTAAAATTGCTGGCTGGATTATTACTTTGCAAAATTTTCATTAAAAAAAGCCTAATTTTTGCAGTTTTTGGTGCATTTTTGGGCATTTCTTTGAGCGAACTTGTGGCTTTTGTGTTTTTGCTTGTTAGATATTTTACTTTTAATTATGGCAAAAAAGGGCAAAAAAATTTAATTAATATTAGCACTTTAACAAAAAAATATTGCTACAAAAATATTATCAAAACTTCGTTTCCAATCATGCTTAACACAATTATAATGCCACTTGTTTATGCGGTCGAAAGTGGTGTTACAATCTGGCTTCTAAAAAGAGCGAGCATAGGAACGCAAACCGCACAAAGTTTGTTTGGACTTGAAGACGGAATAGTAGGTTCATTAATCAACCTTCCAACAGTTATTTCGTCTGCAATCGCAACGGCACTTTTGCCGAGCATAACTTCTTCGTTCAACAGTGGTGAAACCGAAATTTGCAGTCAAAAATCCACCTTGGCTTTAAGGCTCACTTGGCTGATTGCCTTGCCATGCTTTTTCATATTTTTGCTGTTTGCAAAAGACATTGTTTTGTTTTTGTATGGCGGTGGTCTAAAACAATCTGCGTTTGACGAACTATCGGTTGTTGTCGACCTTGTTCGGCTCAGCAGTCTAAATATCGTTTATGTTTCGCTTCTTAGTGTTGTAACGGCAATTTTGCAGGCGATAAATCTTAGTTTTGTGCCAGTAAAAAACTTGCTGATTAGCGGAGTTATAAAACTCGTATTAACTTTTGTTTTGGTGTCCAGCCCAATGCTTAATATTTATGGGCTTGTGATTAGTGATGCAGTTTGTTTTTCGCTCGCACTTGTTCTCAACACGATTGCGCTCAAAAAGAGCATGAAAATCAGCCTTGATCTAAAAAACTTTGTGATAAAACCAATTTTGTCGTCACTTGTTATGGCGTTTGTAACTTTTTCTATCAAGTTTGTTTTGAGTGGACTCATAAACTTCAAAATGCTTGTTATGATTTCGATTCTTTCGGGAATTTGCGTGTATCTTTTCACAATGTTCATGGCAAAGGGCATAACAAAACAAGAACTCTTTAAAATAAAGTCTTCGCAAAAGTCTAAGTAGCAAATTTGTTTTACTTTGCACACAAAATATTATAAAATATTAACATGAAAATCAAAGACTTAACAGTAGAAAATAACATCGTTTTAGCACCAATGGCTGGCTATACAGATGTTGGATTTAGAAAACTTTGTGCCGATTTTGGAGCAGGCATAACTTACACCGAAATGGTCAGTGCAAAAGCATTACTTTTTGATAGTGAAAAAACAAAGTCACTGCTTTACACAACCGATAGCGAAAAAATCAAGGCAGTGCAAATTTTTGGCAATGACCCAATGTGTATGCAAAAGGCGTGTCAGCACGAATTGTTGCAAAAATTCGATATGATCGACATCAACATGGGCTGTCCAGCACCAAAGATAATCAAGAACCACGAAGGTTCATTTTTGCTCACAAACAAACTGCTTGCGGGAGATATTGTAAAGGCTTGCAAAGATGCAACAGACAAGCCTGTAACAGTTAAAATGCGTCTTGGATTTGGCAGTGACAATGTGGCTGTCGATTTTGCAAAGTATATGGAAAAATGTGGAGCAGACTTAGTCACCGTGCACGCAAGAACGCAAAGCCAAATGTATATGAAAGGCGTTGACTATGATAGCATAAAAAGGGTTAAACAGGAACTTTCCATTCCAGTTTTGGCAAACGGAGATATCGACTCTAAGCAGTCGCTAGACTATGTTTTGGATTACACAAAAGCGGACGGAGCAATGATTGGCAGAGCAAGTCTTGGCAATCCCATGATTTTTTCTATACTTCAAGGAAAAGATGTTTTAGTTAACAAATACGATGTGATTTTGGAACATATTAGCACGCTAAGAAAATTCTTTGACGACAGGCTCATAAACCTAAACATGAGAAAACACATTGCATTTTATCTTAAAAACACGGGTGCTTCGGCTTCGTTCAAACAAGAACTCATGCAAGACGAAAATCTTGACGATGTTTTGCAAAGACTGAGTGATTTCTTCAAAAAATAGCCAAATTATCACAAAAAGTTTACAAAATAACGCTTTTGTTAATCATTTGATTTGTATTTATTTTATATTTAAAATAAAATATTAGTATATTAAGACACTTGGAGATAAAAATGCTAGTTTCATCAATATTCATATTTTTAGCAGGTATTGGTGTGCTATTGTTTGGTGTTCACTTTATGGGCACGAGCATGGAAAAATTGCTCGGCGCAAATTTTAGAAAGAAAATCAACAAATATGCAGGCAACAGATTTTCTTGCTTTGGCTTTGGAACACTCATAACTTTTGCACTTCAAAGTTCGACTGCTTCAACAGCAATTTTTGTGAGTTTTGCAAGTGCTGGAATCATAACATTGTTTCAAGGAATCAGTTTGATAATCGGTTGCAATGTCGGCACGGCAATTTCTTCATTTTTGCTCGCTTTTCAAAGCATAAATCTTATCGAAATTTTGGCTAGTTTAGTTTTGGTTGGTGTGCTTATGACATCGCTTGCTAAAAACAATGTGTTTGTAAAAAATATTGGCAATGCCTTGATTGGTTTTGGAATACTTTTTGCGGGGCTCGTACTTGTCGAAAACGGCACGGCATATTTCAAAACACTTGATGTTTTCAATAACTTCATTTTGTCACTTCAAAATCCATTTTTGCTAATTTTGATTGGCACACTTTTAACAGTCGCACTTCAAAGTAGCCTTGGCTCGTTTGCCGTTTTGATTTCGCTCATGGCAACGACTGGCGAAGCAGGTCTTAGCGTTTTAAGTGCTTGCTATCTTGTTTATGGCGTTAATATTGGTACTTGCCTAACAAGCATCATTGCAGGTATTTCGTCTGGAACGGACGGAAAGAGAGTGGCGTATTTTCACTTATTGTTCAATGTTCTTGGAACAATATTGTTTACAATTTTAACATTATTCACGCCACTATCAACTTGGATTGGACTAATTCAAAATCCAGCACTCCAAGTGCTAACATTAAACCTTGTTTTCAATCTTACAACTGCAATTATAACAATTCCGTTTGTTACTCCATTAAAAAAGTTTATGAAACTTATTGTAAGGCGTAGCAAAAAAGAAATTTCAAACGACTACTTGATTAGGTCAAGCGAACTTGAAAGTCCAACACTCGCAATCAAAAAACTTAATTTTCAACTAACAAAATTGCTTGATGAGTATATTTATGTTTTCAAGTTGCTCAACGACTATGTTTTGGTTAATGACACAAAAAACCCAAAAACGCTCAAAAAAAAGTTGACCGAACTTGATGAAAATTGCGCAAGGGTGTATGCAAACTCGGTTAAAATTTCGGGTGCACTTTTGTCGCAAGACAGCAAAAATATTATCTTTGCTCAACAAACAGTCAGTATGCTTCAATATATTTTGGAAAACTACAACAAGATAATTTCTCAAATGATTGTTGACGAAAAAAAACTTTCGTTTGGAGCAAGACGAAAAGCAATGCTTCAATCCATGTTTGGAAAGTTAAATCAAATTTATAGCATCGACAAGGAAATTTATCAAAATCTTTACAACGAAAACAGTTCGTTTGATTGTGAACTTGCTGTTAACAAAATTTTGGAAATCACGGACGAACTTTCGTACTTTAAGACCAACGACAAGCGTCAAATAATATATTCGCTTGCAAGAAATAAAACCGAAGTTCACACCAATATTATGACAATTATCAATGAACTAGCCGACATGAAAAATAGTCTTCTTGATATGTCCGTTGCGTCACTTTCGTTCTTTGATAGCACGCAAGGATTGGACGAAGACGAACCACAATCCAGCCTAGACGAAAAGGTCTTAAAAGAGTAAATTTTTTAAAAAAACATAAAACACGCTTGAAATTTCAAAAAAATTGCAAAAAAGGGGTAAAAATATGAAAAAAACATTAGCAGACTTTGATTTTTATGACAAACGAGTGCTTGTTAGAGTAGACTTTAATGTACCAATGAAAGACGGTAAAATCTTAAATGACATTAGAATGAGAGAGGCACTCCAAACAATCAAGTATCTTTTAAACAGCAACGCAAAAGTGATTTTGGTGTCGCACCTAGGCAGACCAGACGGTACTGTTAAAAAAGAGTTTTCGTTAAAGCCAATATATGAACATTTGATTGAACTTTTGCCACGCACAAACATTCGTTTTGCCGACACTTTTGACTTTGATATTTTAAAGGAAAAAGTTGATGTCATGAGTCGTGGCGAAATCTTGATGTTAGAAAATATTAGATTTCTTTCAGGCGAAGAACAGAACGATGAAGAACTTTCAAAAAATCTTGCAAGCCTAGCGGATATTTTTGTGCTTGACGCTTTTGGAACGGCTCATCGCAAACATTCGTCCACTTTTGGCATAGCAAAATATATTCCTTCTTGCATGGGCAAACTTGTTGAAAAAGAAATCAAGGTGTTTGACGAAGCACTCAATAATCCCGTTAGACCACTTGTTGCAATCTTGGGCGGAGCAAAGGTGAGTGACAAAATTTTAATGACCGAAAATCTGCTTAGCAAAGTTGATGTTTTGCTAATCGGTGGCGGAATGTGCTTTACTTTCCTTAGGGCATTAAAAGGCGACACTGGAAAATCCTTGGTGGACGAAAGCAAGATTGATTTTTGCTATAATGTTATAAAATCTGCAATCAATAATAATGTTACAATAGTTTTGCCAGTCGATTTTGTGTGTGCAAAAAGTTTGACCGACCAAGAAACCGTTGTGCTTTTAGATAGCGAACTTGGCGGGGACTACATGGGACTTGATATTGGTCCACGAACAGTTGAGTTGTTTTCTAAGTATATCAAAGAAGCCCGAACAATCGTTTGGAACGGACCTATGGGTGCGTACGAATACGAAAAGTTTGCAAACGGGACAAAAAGCATTGCTACTGCTATTGCTAGCAACAAAAAATGCAAAAGTATTGTTGGCGGTGGCGATGTTGTTTCGGCAATCAAAAAGTTCAATTTGGAAAAGGGATTTTTCCATATCTCAACTGGCGGTGGTGCAAGTCTAAAACTTTTAGAAGGCAAAACGCTATGTTGTTATGACGCTCTCCAAGACGAAGAAAAATAGTTTTATTCAAGGAAAAAATATGATTTTAGCCCTAAATTTTAAAAATAATCTTGTAAATATCGATGATTTTTTAAAAAATATCACAAAAACAAACTTGCAATTAATTTTAATTCCAAGTTTTTTGCAAACTGCTAATTTTGTTACAGATGATAGATTTTGTGTTGGCGTTCAAAATTTTAGCGAGCAAGACAAAACTTTGACTGGCGAGATTACAGTTGATATGCTCAAAAGTTTGGGAGTAAAATATTGCCTTGTTGGGCATAGCGAAAGGCGTAAAAATCTTGACGAGAACAGCAAACAAATTGTTCAAAAAATTAGCGTTTTACTAGCCAACGATATCACTCCAATTTTGTGCGTTGGCGAAACTAGTCTTGGTGATGACGAAAGCATAAAAGAGCAGATTTCAAAGCAACTTTGTGATAGTGTTATCAAAAGTAACGAGCAAGAAATAATCGTTGCGTTTGAACCACACTCGGCGATTGGAACTGGCAAAGTTTGTGATAAAAAAGTGATTGAAAATATTACAAATTTTCTCAAACAAAACTACAATTTCAAAGCCGTTTTATATGGCGGAAGCGTTAGCGAAACCAACTGCGTTGAACTAAGTCAAATTAGTTCACTTGATGGCTTTTTGATAGGAAAAAGTAGTTTAGACATTAAAAAAGTGTTAAAAATCATTAAAAATTTAGAAAAATAGGAGAAAATATGAAAAAAGTTGCACTCATTGTGCTTGATGGATTTGGTTATTCAAAAAAAGAAAACGGCAATGCAGTCAAACTTGCCAAAATGCCTTTTTATGATAGTTTGCTAGAAAAATATCCACATAGTTTTTTGCGTGCTAGCGGAAAATTTGTGGGACTAAAAAATGGACAAATTGGCAACAGCGAAACAGGTCACATGAATATTGGTGCGGGCAGAGTTGTAAAGCAAGATTTGACTATGCTCGACAATAAGGTGGAAAACGGAGAAATTTTTAATAATCCAGTCTTGCTCGACTTCTTTAAAAAAATCAAGCAAAAAAATGGCGTTGCTCACTTTGTTGGACTACTTTCAAACGGCGGAATCCACAGCCACATGAATCATCTTTTTGCACTCATCAAAATGGCAAAAATGTGCGGAGTTAAAAACGCATATATTCATGTGATAACAGACGGCAGGGATACAGATATACATTCAGCAAAGCATTTTGTAAAGCAACTTGAAGACTTGCTTAGTGAACTCAATTTTGGTCAAATCTCGTCCATTCAAGGCAGATTTTATGCAATGGATAGGGATAAACATTATGATTACACAAAACTTGCGTATGACGCAATTATAAACGCTAGCGCTAGTAAGATTTCGAGTCCACAAAAGTATTTGTTGGAGTCGTATAAAAACGGCGTTACGGACGAATTTATTGTTCCAGCGGTGGTGGACGGCTCAACCCCTTTCAATAACGACACTGACGGCATGATGTTCTATAATTTTAGAAAGGACAGAACAAAACAACTGACCGAAGCATTTAACAAAGCGGATTTTGACGAATTCAAAGTGCCTTTCAAAGTCAAAAATCTTGTTACTATGACCAACTATGGTGATTTTGATTGTAATGTGGTTTTAAAAAATAATATGGTCACAAATTGCCTAACGGGAGTTATTAGTGATAACGGCATGAAGATTGGCAAGTTTAGCGAGCCAACAAAATTCCCCCATGTAACATATTTTTTGAATGGTGGACGGGAAGAACCTTTTAAAAACGAGTTGTGGTTTAAAGTTCCAGCAAAGAATGTTAAAACTTTTGACTTAGCACCCGAAATGAGTGCGGTGGAAGTTGCAGAAGAACTTGTCAAGCAAGACAAAATTCACTCCTTTGACTTTATTATGGTCAATCTTGCAAACTGCGATATGGTTGGTCACACTGGCAATATGACGGCAACCATAAAAGCACTAGAAACAGTTGATAAAAGTTTGAAAATCATGGTTTCTCACCTTCAAAAAAACGGCTTTGATATTTTGATTACAGCCGACCACGGCAACGCTGAGCAAATGATTTTTAGGAATAAAATTTGCACCACTCACACTAATAATCCCGTAAGACTTGTTTATGTTAGCAATCAAAAAGCAAGGCTTCATAACGGCTCGCTTGTTGATATTGCTCCAACAATTTTGAGCATTTTTGGCATTAAACTTCCAAAGGAATATACGGGCAAAAATCTGATAGAAATTTCTAAGCATTAGTGCTTAGATTTTTTTTGAAATTTTCTATCAAAAGTTAATAATGTTGCCTAAGATTTTGAGAATCGTTTGCTAAAATTATTTTATTTTATTTTAGGTATTGCAAACGCTACTATATTATTGTATAATTTATAAAACAATAGGAGTGGAGTATGGACAATAAGGCTAAAAATCGCTTTGAACTAAAATCTTTGATTTTGCCAACCATGTTAGAAAACTCAAACAGCGAGAGTCAATATGAAAAGGGCGCTTTTAACACGGAAGATAAAGTTTTTATCCCAGCATCTTGGGAAATAACAAGGCAAGGCTTTGATGTAACCACTACTTCTCGCACAGATTATGCAATTTTTAACTCTTTTGGCAAGGATTACATCACATCAAATACTGATGGTCTGCTAACGCATAAGAATAGCCCATGGACATACTTTTTAAGAGATTCTTGGAAAAATCCGCAATTAAGACAAGAAAATTCAAACAGAGGTGTGTCACTTAGTGTTATTCTCAATAGCACTGCTAACCAGCGGCATGGTGTTAGACCTTGCATTACTATTGATGCTAGTGTTCTCAAAAAACACCGCAGTTTGCTATATAAATTTAATATTAAAGAAGAAACCAATTCGGCGGGAGAACTTGTCTATGCAACTATGGAATTTGGTGCTTTCCCACAAAGTATTGTTAAAGATGACGACCTTAAAACACATTTGCGAAACTGCATTTCATGCCACACTGGTGAACAAATGTTTGTTGGTATGTGTATGATGAGTGAAAAAGAAATCTTTGCAGATATCGTTAAAAATGACAATGACAAATACTTATTTTTGGGATATTTAGCGTTAGGAGATATTGATAATTATTTTTCCGCTTTCAAACACGGCAAGCGACCAAAAGAATCACCATTTTTGGTCTTTAAGTTTGAGCCAATTAGATGGATTATTTTAAACTGGAATCAACTTGACAGGTCTATCAATCCAAACGGAACAGGAGAAACCACCGAAATGAAGTTAATGGCAGAAAAGGTGCTTTTGGACCTTCCATTCTATAAATGTGGCGTTGATAACAAGAAAAACAAGTATGGTTTTATGTGGCAAAATTCAACTATTAGGGCATATCTAAACGGAATTGACGCAAATGAAATCAAGTCAAATGCAAATATGAAATTTTTAGCAGAAAAAGGGGGAAATTTTATGGGTAAGGGATTTATTGATGTTGCTTTTGATGAAGTTGTAGAACTACAAGACACTAACAGAAAACTTAATCCATATAACTTTGTTTTTAATAAACTTACTAACGATGATATGCTAAGAGCACTCGTTCAAGCAAAAGTTAGCGTGTTTCTTCATGGACCATCGGGAGTAGGAAAGTCGCAAAGAGTTATGGCTCTTGACCCAGACTGCACAAAAATTAGTCTTAGACCAATGATGAACCCAGAAGAAATTGACGGTGTTTTAAATCGTGAAACAGGCGATTTTATTCCACCAGTTTGGTATAAGCAACTTACTCAAAAATGTAAAGACGAGCCAAACAAAATTCACATATTGTTTATTGATGAGCTAACAAATGTTAAGCCATCAGTTCAAAGTTTGGTTTACGGAATTGTTTTGGAAAGAGCGGGCAAAGACGGAATGTGGAAACTTCCAGACAATGCCGTTGTTGTGGCAGCGGGTAACGAAGCCGACCAATACTCAGCCGCTTATCCTTTAACGAACGCACTTTTTAGAAGATTTTGTCATCTATATTATAGTGTTAACAAAACCGATTGGCTACAATGGGCAACTGGTGTAGACAACCTAAAACCACTCGAAAATATCAAAAAAGTAGACTCAAACAAAGCAAAAATACACCCAGCAATTTTGGCGTATATTTCCAGCCGTAACGAAAAAGTTTTAAATCAGGAATATGACGAAGATGAGCCAAAAATTGTAACCGACCCAAGAAAATGGGCCATTGCAAGCGAGATACTTTATAGCACACACAATCCTTATGCTTTGCTTCCAGCGATTGGCGAAAATCTTACAACCGATTTTGTTGAATTTGCTAGTGCAGTAAATTTAACAATCGAAGATATTATGAATGGTAACTATAACGAAGAAGAATTAAAAAAAATCACAATTTCTTCCAAATATGCAAATATTGGAGCATGGACTTTGGCAACAAATGACGAGTTCCCAGTAGTAAGGAAGTTTGTTTTGAATGTTTTTGGCAAAGAGTTTGAAACACTCTTCAACAAACTTTGGGTTAAAGATAGTGTTGAAAGAGCCGAAATTTTGGCTGACAGTTTGGAACAAGAAAATCAAACGGAACAAAATTTTTAAAGTGTATTGACAAATCATAAAAATAATAATAAAATATCATGTATGGAGAAAATTATGTTAAGCGCATTTTTTAATAACACAATAAACACTTTGATTAGACAACTCGATTGGGGCACAAGAGTATTAATTTCTTTTGCTTTGTTTTGCGTTGCTATTGGTTTTATGATTTTAAGTATCAGGGAAAAGAACGACAAAGCACCACTTAGTATTGGTTGGTTTATTCTATCAATTCTAGCAATATTGTTTGGCGTTTTATATGTTACACTTTAACAAATCAAAAACTCACATATCGTGAGTTTTTTGTTACATAATTTGAGTTATAATATGTTTGTTAGACAAAATTCTTTTACAAATTAACACAAAATGCTTGATAGTAAAAATTTTGTATGATATAATCTAGTGTAAAAATTTAGAGGTAATTATGTTAAATTTGTTTAATCAACTATTAGATGCAACAACTTATCCTGATTGGATAACATCAAGTTTTCCTATTATTAGAATTGTTTTGATGTCACTAATCGTGCTTTGCACACTTGCAATCATCATTATCATTTTGAGAATGGAAATCAATCCAGAAGGTGGCAGAAATGTTATTAGTGGTTCAAATGATAGTTTCTATGCTCAAAATCAATCTTCAACAAAAGAAGGTAGACTAAAAAAGATGATTATTATCGCAAGCATCACTTTGCTTGTTCTAACACTTCTATTCTTTGTTAGTTACATGATTTATCCAGCATAATAAAAAACTTTACACATGATGGCTCTATGGTAGAGCCATTTTTTATAAACAAGGAGAAATATGAAAAATTATAAAAGTTTTAGCAAAAATCATCACGAGCACTCAAAAAAATCTGCTCGCCCTGAAAAAAGAACAACAAAACCTAGTGCTAATAAAAATGAAACACTTGTTAAGGGAAAACTAATCGGCAACCAAAAGGGTTACGCTTTTTTGGTGCAAGAAAATTCGCCTGACGATGTGTTTATTCCAGCAAGCGCCCTAAACGGTGCAATCCATGGCGATGAAGTTTATGCCCTAGCCAGAACTCATGAAGGAAAAACCGAAGGCAGAGTTATCAAAATTGTTAGCCACACCTTAAAAACTGTTGTTGGACAAATTCAAGTTTTCAAAGGTTTTGCTTTTGTTGTTCCAGACAACAAAAAAATTAGCAAAGATGTTTTTGTTAAAAAAGACAAAATCAAAAATGCTGTCTATGGCGACAAAGTTGTGGTTAGTCTAACCAAGTATGACGGCAAAAATTTGGAAGGAGAAGTAACCGAAGTTCTTGGTCCCAACAACGAAAATCCAATCACAGATGTGCTGTCGATTGTTAGAAGTTACGATTTGATTGAAGAATTCCCAGCCGAAGTGGAGGAGTCTGCTCAAAAAGTTTCTAGTATGCCAATAGGCGAAATCGTTAAGAAAAGAGTGGATTATAGAAACACAACTTGCATTACTATTGATGGCGATGATAGCAAGGATTTTGACGATGCAGTGAGTCTTGAAATGCAAGACGGAAACTATATTTTGGGAGTTCATATTGCCGATGTTGGCGAGTATGTTAAGCAAAACAGTGTGTTAGACAAAGAAGCGTTCCAGCGTGGAACGAGTGTATATTTTCCAAACCTTGTTTTGCCAATGCTTCCAGAAAGCATATCAAACGGAAGTTGCTCACTTGTTGAAGGCGAAGATAGATTGACACTCTCTTGCGTTATGACAATCAACAAAGACGGAAAAGTTATTGACCACAAGATTAGCGAAAGCGTTATTCGTAGCCGAAATAGAATGACATACAACAAAGTAACAGCAATTTTGCAGGGTGACGAAACCCTTTGCAAAGAATATGCACACCTTGTCCCAATGCTACAAAATATGCAACAACTTTGCTTGATTTTGGAAAAAATTAGGAAAGAACATGGAAGTCTTGACTTTGATATTCCAGAACCAAAAATCATTGTTGACCCAAAAACTTACGAACTTATCGACATTATCAAACGCCCACGAACAATAAGTGAACGAATGATTGAAGCCTTTATGGTTCTTGCAAACGAAACAGTCGCTGAGCATTTCCAAAAGTTGAAAATTCCGTTTGTTTACAGAATTCACGAAAAACCAGACGCAGACAAGTTAAGGAACTTTAACGACTTTGTGGCTGTGCTTGGGCTCAGTTTGAAAGAAGTCGATGTTAAGCCAAAAGATGTTGCAGAATTTTTGAAAAAAGTTGAAAACAGCCCAATGAAAGATGTTGTAAACAAAGTGCTTTTAAGAGCCATGCAAAAGGCAAAATATTCGCCTGACTGCTTGGGTCACTTTGGACTTGCTTCAACATATTACTGCCACTTTACTTCGCCAATTAGAAGATATCCAGACCTAACAATTCACAGAATTATCAAGGAATATTTGCGTAATCAAATTGACGACAAGGAAATGAAGCGTCTTCAAAAATTTGTTGTTCAAAGTGCAAATCAAAGCAGTACAACCGAAGTTTCCGCTCAGCAGGCAGAAAGAGATGTTGACGACTACTTTAAGGCAAGATTTATGAAAGATAAAATCGGCACTGAGTACGAAGGAATTATTAGCGGTGTTATGAACTTTGGCTTGTTTATCGAACTTGACAACACAGTAGAAGGTTTTGTTCCAGTTGAAAGTTTGGAAGGCACAAACTACACTTATTCTCAAAAACTTTTACGCCTCTCTAACGGAAACAAAACTTATAAACTTGGTGATAAAGTTAGAGTAAAAGTTGCGGGCGTAAACCTTGCAGACAGACGAGTTAACTTTGTGATAGTTCAAGCATAAAAACAGAAAAAGATATTAAAAATCATGAAAAACGGTGCGAAAATTCAAAAAAATGCCTTGTTTTTGCAAATTTGTTGCAAAAATAGGCAAAACCTCTTGAATTTTCGCAGACCGTAAAATATAATAGGAGTTGAGTATGAAGTTGATTGTAAACAACAAAAAAGCAAATTTTGAATACTTTATATTTGACCGCTTTGAAGCAGGAATTGTTTTGGAAGGGTCGGAAGTAAAGTCGCTTAGAAAAGGCGAAGCAAGTTTGCTTGATAGTTTTGTGTTCGTTAGAAATCAAGAAGTATTTTTGAAAAATATGTACATAAAGCCTTATGAACAATCAACTGCGTTCACACCGGACGCAAGGAGAGATAGAAAACTACTTTTGAGCAAGCGAGAAATTTTGAAAATCGACCGTGCAGTAAAGGAAAAATCTCTCACAATTGTTCCAACAAAAGTTTACTTCAAAGATAATCTTGTAAAGGTCGAAATTGCCACCGCAAAGGGCAAAAAACTTTTCGACAAGCGAGAAACAATCAAAAGGCGTGAGCAGGATAGAGATGTTGAACGCAGACTCAAAAACTATTAATTTTTTATGGGGGTGTACAGGTTTCGACACATTTGTTAGGGGAAAGTTGTAAGCATATTGTGTGGCTGGACACATTAATCACGGCAACAAAATAAACGCAAACACAAATTATGCGTATGCTTGCTAATTAACAGTTTTTAATTAGATTAGGCATTGTTCGTTTCATCATTTTCTGCGGGTGAAAACGGGCATTAGTTAGCAGAAAAAATAAGTTGAGTTTGCTCCTAACTTTTCTTATTATTTAAAGAGCAAAGTTTTGAACAGTTTGTTTGTTTTCTTTTCAAAACTCATCAAAAACAAAATAAGTATGTAGAAAGACTTTTTTCGCAAGTGTGGACGCGAGTTCGATTCTCGCCACCTCCACCAAGTGTACTGGATTCGAAATTTGATAATTTTTCAGACGGAAAGTCCGGCTAATCCATTAGGTTAAAAAATCCTAGTGGGTTATTTTTTATTAAAAAATTAATTAAATCTATTGTTTTAGTGATATAATCACATTGGGGATAAATATGGGAGCAGTAAATATACTTATTTTGTGCTATAAAAATTGTTAATAAATTTTTATTTTTACAAAATAAAATATCATAAGTTGTTATGAAACAGATTGCCAAATATTTATTAAATTGCCTGTTGACAATTGGTGCGGTATGTGTTATGATTTATTAACTTAAAAAAAGGAGATTCTTTATGAAAAAAGTAGAAAAAATGGAAAAAGAATTCCAAAAAGATATGAGCAAAGATTTAAAGTATATAGCATATTATGGAAGTAGAGATGATGAAGCACATTCTCAATTTGTAGATGATTTTTTAACAATTTTAAGGTATGTTTGCAAAGAAGAAAATGTAAATAGCAGAGAAGAAAAATTCAAAACATTACAAGCTATTTTTAATAAATATTTAATGGCATTTCAAGTAACAAGTGACTCTTATGATGAAGATAATGTTATTAGATATTCTACTTATAAAGTTTGCGTTCCAGAAGGAGTGAAAATTCCTGATTCAATAGCAAGTAGAGTTGCAAAAGTGAGAGATAAAATTCTAGAACTACAACAAACAAGAAAAGAACAAGAAGAAATTAAAGAATCTTCGGTTAAAAAAATTTGTGAACAACTTGATGAATTTAGCCTATAAATGTACAAAATTTTAAACCTTTAACTAACATTTAAAGAACAAGTTTGATAAACGCTTGTTCTTTTTTTGTGGTTAAACCAACAAAAAATTTGGCATGATTATATCACATAAAAATCTCACAGAATTTTATGCTTTTTATATTATTAGTTTAATTTTTTGAATAAAACAATGATTATAATCATTTTTGTTAAAATCAATATATTATCGGTGTTTAAATAATTGACAGATTTAGGGCAATATCTTATAATAATATTAGTCAATTTTGGGAGCGAACATGGAAAGAAAAAAGTTTAATCGTGGAACAATAAGCGGTGGTGCTATAAGAATTGTTGCTTCTATCATTGCAATAATCATTGCGATTATTGTTTTGACAACAGCGTTAAATTCGTGGGACCCAGAGAATGCTGGTGGCGGAATTTTCATGTGCTTGATTGCATCAATCATGGTAATTTCAAGTATATTTTTTGTTGTTAGTGGCATAAAAATGATTGTTGACGGAAAGAAATCTTTGGAAGTTTCTCGCAAAGGTCATGCCGAAAACGGAAGAATCCTTGATTTGCTTGCAACAGAAGTAACCGAAAACAATAACGGCTGTGTGTCGCACTACACAATCTATAATTTAAAATTTGAGTACACTGACGATAACGGAAATTTGTGCGAAAGTCAAGAACCAGTGAGCGAAAAAGTTTACACAGAATTACATTCAAAGCAGTTAGTTCCAATCCTTGTTTACAAAGAGCGTGCCATTTTTGATAAAAAAAGATACGAACAAATAAACATGGCTGATAATGGCAAGTAGTAATTTTTTATAAAAAACACAAAAAAAACTTGGAGTAAAATTTCCAAGTTTTTTGTTTTAATCTAATTTTAAAATATCAACTTTTGGCGAAATAGGTTAGTAGCAATTATTGAGCGTGTCTTCAATCTCGGCTAGTTCATTTTGGAATTTTTTGATTTCTTCATTAATTTCGGTGCATCGGTTTTATTATAATCTATGGGACTAAAACGCTTGCTAGAAAGAGCAATATTATTTACGCATAAACAATGACAACTTGTTCAAATTTTGATATAATATTGCTGGTTAACGGGAAAATTTATGATATTAAGAGAGATAAAAGTAAAAGATTATTTATCAAAATCCAAACTTGGCGAGTACTGCATAAATGCGTATGTTGGTTGCCCGCACAAGTGCAGATATTGCTACGCCAGTTTTATGAAAAAGTTTACAAATCATAGCGAGCCGTGGGGCGAATTTATTGATGTAAAAATCTGCGATAATCCCATAGATACAAAAAAATTGCTACACAAAAAAGTGTTTATGAGCAGTGTAACCGATTGCTATAACCCATTTGAAGCAAAGTATAAAATCA
This sequence comes from uncultured Clostridia bacterium, assembly GCA_934777505.1. Lineage (GTDB taxonomy): Bacteria > Bacillota > Clostridia > Christensenellales > UBA1242 > CAKVNM01. Next base: position 159,692 of record CAKVNM010000003.1, read on the forward strand.
CAAAAAAAATTTTGGAACAACTCGCCAATATTGATTGCAATTTACGACTCTGTACAAAAAACAAACTTGTATTAAGAGATTTGGATTTGCTCAAACAAATCAAACATCTTGAACTAGCCATAAGCGTGAATACGCTGGACGAAAATTTCCGTCAAGACATGGACAACGCTTCAACCATAGTCGAACGCTTGCAAACGCTAAAAACCTTGCACGAAAACGGCATTCACACAATACTTTTTATGTCACCAATTTTTATAGGAATAACCGATTGGCAAGCAATTATCAAGCAGACAAAGGATTATGTTGACGAATACTGGTTTGAGTTTTTAAACCTTCGTGGCGGATTCAAATTTGATATTTTAAACTACATAAATTCGCATTTTCCAAACCTTTATTCAACATATCAAGAAATATATGTTGATAACGATAAATCAAAACTTTTTCAACTGGAAAGTGAAATAAAAGATTATTGCAACAAAAACAGTATTGCCTATCAAGCCTATTTTTATCACGAAGAAGTCGTGTCAAGTCCACCAATCAAAACACTAAAACACAACTACAAGCAAATTTCCATGTTTGATTAAAATAGTATTAAAATCAACTTTTATGATATAATTTTGTTGAATTATAAGTTTTACAAAGGAATTTTATATGAAAAATTGCAAAGATTTCTATAACGATAGTGCACAAATGTGGGCGGAGAACTGGTATTCAAACGAGAGTATGATTCCATTTTTAAAAACCTTTTTGGGTTATGTTAACAAAAAATCTCCCAGAATTTTAGATTTGTGTTGTGGTGCTGGATACGAAAGTATGCGGCTAAAAAATCTTGGTGCTGATGTTGTTGGGCTTGATTTTAGCGACAAAGAACTGGAAATTGCCAAGCAAAAAAATCCCAACATACAATTTGTTTTAGGTGATATGCTAGAATCTTATAAATATTTGGGAATGTTTGACGGCGTTGCTTGTATTGCAGGGATTATTCATATTGAAAAATCTCAGTTGAACCTAACATTTCGTAATATTGCCGAAGTGTTAAAAAAAGGTGGCTATTTGCTATTAGTCTATCGGGAAGGTGACGAAGCCAAGCAGTATTCCACCTATAACGGCATTGAGTATGAAAGGAATTTTATCTACCACAAAAGCAAAGATATTTTGAACGCTATGGATTCCAACTTTGAATTTGTTAAAACACTTGAATCAAACGACAAGTGGAAGTATGTAATTTACAAAAGGCGTTAGTAATTTTCTAATCCTAATATATAATCAGCAGTAACATGAAAGATTTTAGTCATTTGAATAATTGATTTAATATCTGGCAAACTCTTGTTTCTCTCCCAAAGCGAGATTGTGTCTTGGCTTGTAAAAAGCAATGACGCAAGTTCGGTTTGAGTCATTTTGTTTTCAATGCGTAGCGACTTGATTATATTGCCTATATTCATACCTTAATTATACGAATAACTTTCGTATAATACTTGACTTACGAAAAATACTCGTATAAAATAATTATAACCAGTATTTATTAAGTATAAACAAGAGAGGGTAATTATGGAAGAGAAAACTAAACTAATCGTACACAGAGTTGTATGGTTAGCAATATTATTAATATTAATTTTAATTGCAATATTTTCCACGCTTTTTGAATCTGATTTAAAATTGGTAGATAAAAAGTGCTATGTTGATTATAATAGAAGTACAAACACTTCAACTTGTAAAATGGAACTTACCTTTAACAAATCGTATTGCAATGGATATGTTGAAATCAAATTTTACGATTCTAGCGAAAAGTTATTAAGTACAGAACAATCTTACTTTTCTTCGATTGGAGAGACAGCAGAAAAAACGATAAATGTGACTGGCAAAGTTGATAAGTTTGAAGTTGTTTCCTGTGATATGACCTTTTTATCAAATAGCAGTGATGTGTTAAATTTTTGCTATGCATTGATTCCTATTTGTTTTATTTTATTTATAAATACGCTTTTCTATGTTTATAAAGAATATAATGTTAATGGTAAAACTGTTTCAGTATATTCTGGTTTTTACCATAAAACGCTTAGAGTGAACGGTGAAAAATATGATGAACACAATACAATAATTTCCTATCAACCAATAATATTAAGAACGGTTTTAGATGATGGAACCGAATTAGAAGCAACAATCTCACTCATGAATAGAGTGGCTTTTAAAGTAAATGATAAACTATGTACACATTAACTCACTCACATATAACTGTTCGTAAGGAAAGCGGGCAGTTGTTTTTTTTTGTTAATAAAATTGCTTAAAATTAAGTATTGTAATTACATTTTTTGTGTGTTAAAATAATCATATCACAAATATATAAAAAAGGAGTATCACAATGAAACTAAAAAAAGTTATTTTTTCACTATCACTTTTAATTTTTGGGTGTTCGTTTGCACTTGTTGGCTGTGGCAAACAACCTATGACGCAAGAAGAATGTTTTGGCGAGTGGGTTAAAGCAAGAGATTTTGCACTAGCGTGCAATGATAACTACACAGTGCAGATTCAAAACGAAACCTACATGAACAACACTTTGTCCATGAATTATGTCATGAAGGAATCTAAACTTGGCGAAGATTATTTCTTTATTCACGAAGATTATAGTTTGAATGAAGAACAAACTTTGGAAATCACTGAAACAACCACAAAGACAACCAAGAAGATTGCAGACGGCGAAACTCAACGCACAGTTTTCTATCAATCCCTCAACAACGAAGGCAATATTAGCGAAAGTGCGCAATATGTTGCATCAAACTACGCAGACACAGTGGCTTATCAAATGCCAAGTGAGCAATTTGACGGAACTTATGTTGAAGACGGCGATACATACGAAGAATTTTTGGCAAGCGTTAAACAAAGTTATCTTGAAGATTGTGGCATTGAACCAGAAATCACTTTTGTTCAAAATAGCGATAATTCAATAACCTTGAAAATTACAGTATCTGGCGAAGTTGTTGACTCTGACATTAAAAATATAGATGATGACTATGTCAATTCTCTTATCACCTTAACATTTGAAATCACAGCAAAAAACGGAAAGATTGTAAAACTTTCTTACGAAACAGTATCGGTTAACATCTTTGGTGAAGTATTAAAAAATTACACATCAAAAATTGTTGCAAGTTGCTCAGTTTCATACGAATTTGACACCGTAACTTTTGACTCAATTACTGTTAATCCAAGCATTATCGAACAAGAATAGTAATAAAAAAATCTATCAATATGGATAGATTTTTTTATGTTTTAATAAAATTTAGTCTATTTCAATTTCTTCGCTAGCAAACACTTTGTCGTCCAAAAATTGTAAAAGTGTCATATCAAAACCCCGTGCAAGTTGCATTATTGTTTTGAGAGTGATATTTTTGTTTCTTTCGTTCATTATGCACATCATTGTGCCGTGTAAAATTCCAGACTTTTGTTCTAGTCGATATAATGTCATATTTTTTTCGCTTAACAAATTGCTTATTCTAATGCCAACCGCTTTACAAACAGTCATATCATACTCCTGCAATACAAAGTTTACTATGTATTTATACTTACCTAGTTTAGCATTAATATACTTTTGAAATATGTAGGCAAATCTACCTATATTAATTGACAAAAAGATTTAAACGGCTTATATTATATGTAGTTATATCTTCTTATAAGATATAAAAAATTAATAGCATAATATGGGAAAGGAGAAAAATATGAGATTATCAAAGGCAGATTTTAAATTATTAAAGGGGCAAACCGTAAAATTAAAAATCGTTGACTATGGCGAAGATGTTAGAGTAAAAATGGTTAGTTTTGGCGAAGATGTTAGTTTTGAAAAAGTACGCTATGGTTCAGCATCAAAAACTATCAATATTAAAATCGTATCTTATGGCGAAGATGTAAAGATTAAAGAAAAATCTTGCGGAGCAGACTTTAAAGCAATTATTTGTTAGGGAGTAGCGAAAATGAAAAACAAAGGATTAGCAGTGGCTGGCGGAGTTATGCAAATTATAGCAGGTGCATTGTGGCTATATGTTGCACTTGTGGTTAAGTCAGTGGTTGAAATTGCAGACTTAAAATTAAATCTTAATAATATAATTTTTCCTATCATGGCAATATTGATTGGAATAGTATCCTTTTTGCCAAAAGCGAGCAAGACGACTTATATTTTGGCGGGCATAGTGGACTTTATGGCAATAGCAATGCAAATATTTGCAAAAGGCTATGCTGGACTGGGATTAGTTCAAATGATTTTGCTTGGAATTGCGGGGCTAATGTTCCTTAGCGTTGGATTTACTTTTGAAAACGACAAAAATAGTAAAAAATAGACAAAATATTTTTAGGCTAATTAAAAAAAACGAATTTTTTGCTATGATTTGTTAAAATGGTTGCACTGATTATTATAATATAAATATAGGTAGGTACAAATGTCTAACATTGAAGAATTATTAAGCGATTTGGTTGTTGCAGAAAAATTAACTCTACAAGATAACACTTTTAAAATTTTAGGTATGCAGGATTTAGAAACAAAACATAGCAATTTTTTGGCTTATCTATTTAACGATAAAATTAATGGCAATATAAAGCGAGATATCTTGTATAGATTTTTAAAAATGTTACATATCGAAAGACTTATGATTGATAGCAATAATAAGGTTTATTCTTTGAATGATATATTTGATAAGAGTGTAAACATAGAAGTATATCGAGAAAATAGCAATATTGACCTATTAATAAACTTTGAGTCGTTTGTTACGGTTTTGATTGAAAACAAGATATGGGCAGATGAACATGATAGGCAGTTGTTTAAATATGAGCAAACAATAAGAGAAAAGTTAAAAGCAGATAGTTATCTTTCAAAAAATGTAGTAAAAAATCCAATCTGTTTATATCTCACGCCAGATGGAAGGAAATCGCATCAAGAAGGCGGAGAGAAATGGATATCAGTGGGTTATAAAACGATTTACGATGTGCTTTGTGCTTATATCAAAACCAAGCAATTTGATTTGCTCACGACCAAGCAAAAATTCTTACTGCAAGATTATGTTAATTTAATTAAAGGGGAAATCATGGACAAAAAGAATGAAGAAAGAAGAAAAATTCTAGATATGTTTTTTGGAGATAATGATAGAAAAAAACAAATGGAAAATATTTTACTATGCGTTCCAAATTATATAAAAAGGGCAGATATTATTAGGGAATGTTTAAAAAGTCAAAATTTGGTTGAATTTGGCGGAAAAGCAAACTCATACATAAATTTTGTTCCTAATAATTGGCAAGACCTTTATGCAAGCAAAAATCTTGGAAAATATTTTCTCTACTTTCAGGTGTGTAACAATTCGTCAAGAACTTTCGTGCAAACATATTTTGACTTATCAACTAATGATAAAGAAAAAAACAAACAATTTGTCAATAAGTTTTTTTCAGGTTATCATAAAGTTGAGCAAAAATTTGAAAATCTTGATACAGATAGGTCTTTTAATTTTTCAATCACAATTTTATCAAAAACAGACGAATATAATTTCACTGAACCAGAAAAACAAGAGATGATAAAAAAGTTTTTTGATAACTTTTATAACAATCCAGAAATTGTCAAGTTGTACGAATTTATTAAATCATTTTAATAAAAAAATCTATCAGTTTTTGATAGATTTTTTTATGCTTTAAAGGCGTTTTGAGTGTATTCTTGCGTTAGGATTTTTGCCATTTGTTTAAAATAGGAAATGAAAATTGTTTTTTCTATTGAAAAATTGTTTAAAGTGTTATATAATATTTTTAACTATAGGTGGGATATGTTAGCGGAAAAACTAAGTAGCGTGATTAATGAATCAAAACAAAGAGCGGTTCTGCTTAAAAATGACTTTGTTAAACTAATCGAAAACTTTTTGATTTTGCCTTTCAATGTGCCTTCAAAAAATATGGCAATTTTGAACACGGCGGACGGTCTAAAATATCCAGAATGGTTTAAAAATTTGATTGATAACAAAGGTTCTCATCAAATCGTAATTCAAAATATCGACAGACTTTCCAAACCCGACCAACACAAGTTTTACGAACTCATTAAGTATAGAACTATCAGCAATATTAGTTTGCCAGGCGATTGTGGCGTGATTGTGTCTTACACTAACATTGACCAAGTTGACGAAATTATCAAAACAATTTGTAAACAAATGTAGGAGAGAAGTATGGACGAAAACAAAAATTTTGACCTAAAAAAATTGCAACGAAAAATGCTTCAAAAATTTCCTGCCTTTGGTACGGTCATCAACGACCTAGACTATGTTATAACAAAAGATATTCAAGTGGCAGCAACCGATAGCAAAAATATTTATATCAACCAAGAAACTTTTGAAAAAATGAGTTTTGATGAGCAGTTGTTTGTTTTATCGCACGAAATCAGCCATGTTGCACTCGACCACTTGAACAGAGCAAAGGGTAAAGACCCAAAAATCTGGAATATTGCAACAGACGCAATCATCAACGAAAATTTGATAAAAGACGGGCTTGTTAGACCAAAAGACGGTGTTTTTATGGACGGAGCAACAAAGTATAACGCTGAGCAGTTATACGATTTGCTTTTGGAAGAACAGAAAGAAATGCAACGAAACGGTCAAAGTTCGCAAAATAATTCCAACAATAATCAAAAAGATGGACAAAATGATAACAGTCAGAAAGATAGCCAAGGTCTTGAAAAACAACTAAAAGACTGCCTTTCTAATTCAGTTACAAATCACAATCTTTGGGATAAAGCAGACGAAAACAAGGAACAGGAACAAAAGCAGGATACTCAAAAGAATGATAAAGACATTTTTGAGCAAAACCGTCAGCAAAGGCGAGAAAATGCACAAAAAACAATCGACAAACTTGGAAATTCCACTCCAAATCTTGTGGAAATCGGTCCTTTACAGGAAAATGAAAAACCAATCTTTGATTGGAAGCATAAACTAGTTCGAATGCTGGAAATGGAAGACGAGTTTTGGGGTCATAAACTGTCTAGCCGTGAAACCAACTACACCGCAAGGCTAGAAGATACTCTTGTTGAAGATGACGCAAGCATAGAAGTAATCTTGGATACAAGTGGTTCGGTTGATAAAAATCTGTTAATTTCATTTTTAAAGCAAGTAAAATTTTTGCTCAAAGTTGGAAGTCTAAAACTTGGAACTTTTGCTGACAACTTCAACGGCTGGCAAACAATCAAAAGCAAAAAAGATATGGACAGCATTCACTTGAATATTGGTGGCGGAACAAATTTTGACGAAGCCAGCAAAGCATTTTCAAAAAGCCGTGATGTTATAAAAATTTGCTTTACTGACGGGCTAGATGGCGGGGACGCAATGATACAAGACAAGCGAAAAGATATTTTGTGGGTTAGTTTTGAAAATCCACATTTCAAACCCGACAAAGGCAAAGTGTTATATATTAACAGAAAAGAAATTTATAACGAAGACGAATTTGTTTTTTAAGTCAAACTTTTTTAGTTTGACTTTTTTATTTTATCGCTTTACAAAAATGTGAATTTAAAGCCTTTTGTTTGTTAAAAATTAATAAATGTGCTATATTAAAAAATGTAAAATTGTGCAGTTTTGCATAGTGCGGAGAAGTAATGGAATATAGTCACGAAAAAATTTTGCTTTTATCAAAACAGCAAAGCGATAGGTTCAAAGAAATATCGCACTTGCTTTCGTGCGAAGAAGTGATTGTTGACTCCGTTTTAACCGCAAATTTATGCAAAGAACTTGCCTTGATAAAGCCTGTTCACGAACTATATCAAGACTATTTGACAGCGGAAACACTTGGCGATAGCGAGTTGAAAAACGAGATTTTGCAAAGCCTAGCAAACAAATTGGTTGATGTTCAAAATGAAAGCCAAAAAGTCACGATTGAGTTTTCGCTTAAAAATATTTTGCCAAAGCAAGAACTTTTGCAAGTATTAATTAATGCTTACAAACAATTTTGCGAGCAAAAAAAATTAGCGTTTAATGTCACTCAAAACAAAAATTGTATGCTTGTTGATATTTCAGGCTTCAACGCAAAAAAGTTTTTTGAAAGCGAAGTCGGTGTTCACAGGTTTATTTCTTCTAGCAAACAGTTTGATGTTATGGCGTTTGTTTACGACACCCAAACTATTCCAGAAATTAACCTAAAAGATGAAGATATAAAAATTGATGTTTTCCGTTCAAACGGAGCAGGCGGTCAGCACATCAACAAAACAGATAGTGCGATTAGAATTACGCACCTTAAAACAAACATCGTTGCAACCTGCCAAGACAATCGAAGTCAGTTCCAAAACAAAGAGCGAGCCATGGAAATTTTAAAGCAAAAACTCTTAGACTACTACACTCAAAACAAAATTTCTAGCGAGTCAAAAACAAAACAAGCAGAGTTAAAAGCGTTCAAAAATGTTATTGTTAGAACCTACGATTTTGACAAAAACTTGGTGCAAGACAGTAGAGTGAATTTTGTGAAAAAACTAACCGAATGTGACGGAAACGAATTTTTACATCTTGCAAATATTTTAATTTTAAACAAGGGGGAGTAAGAAAAAATGCAGTCCACAAAAATTGAAGTCGACACTTCAAAACTAATTCTTGCAAGTTTTGGACAAATTTATAAAACCGAAAATTTTATAAAACAGACCAAATTTTTGCAAAAAATAGACTTTTTTATATCAAAAATAGCCGAAAGTGTCCAAAAATATGTGGATTTTAGCATTTTTCATGCGCAAAATCAAAAAAGTTGTTTGATAGAAACCTTTGATGGCACATACAAATTCCTAATCAAATTTGGCAGTCAACTTGGCTCAAATTTTAGTCAAAAAGATATTGTTTTTTGCAAGTTCATTTTTGATGACAGCAAGTTAAAACAAAACGATTTAAGGCTTGTAAACTTTCTGTCGGCTCATGAAAAATTTTCGGTTTATCTAAAAATTGTTTCTAACGACACAAAGCCTGACGATTTCAAAAAAATATATATTGTGCCAACTTGCACAAATATCAACTTTCCACTTTTGAGTGAAAGCCAAAAACAGATTGTTGAAATTCAAGACAAAAATGTGCTGGTGCAAGGCGTTGCAGGTAGTGGAAAAACAAATGTCTGCATAGACAAATTGATTTGGACATCTTGCCGAAATTATAGCGGAAAAGTTTTGTATACAACTTTTTCTAGGGGACTGCTTGTTAACACAAAACTCAAAGTTGAACTTTTTAAAGCCGAACTTCAAAACTACCTAGCAAAGTATAGTAGCGGAAAGGTTGAATTTTTGGACGATAATCACAAAAAGGCACTCGAAAACAAGTTTGGAATTTACTTTTTTAGTGACGATGACAACAAGATTAACGAAAAAATCCAGCGTATCATCGACTTTTTAGACACCCATGTTAATTACTATTTGATTGAAGATTTGTTTAAAAATAATATCAACAAAAATGCAAAATTTGTTGACGAACACTTTTTTACGCATAAATATTTACCTAGTATAAAAAATCATCAACTAAGCAAAGATTTGAAAAAATTGGAACAGTATTCCAGCGAAATTTTGTACAAAGAAATTTTTGGAATGATATATGGTTTTTATGATTTCAAAACAAACAGTATGCTCACAAAAAACGAGTATGTTTTGCTAAGACAAGACAGTTTTTCAAAGCAGGACTGCGAACTAATTTTTAATGTTGCGGTGGACTATCAAAAATTTTTGACTTTTCACAACCTTTTTGATAACAACAGTGCGTCAAGAGTGATGCTAGATAATATCTCTAACTTAACAAAATATTCGCTCGTCATAGCGGACGAAGTTCAGGATTTTTCGCAAATCAATCTTGTGCTTTTCAAAAAAATGGCTTTGAAAGTGTTTTGCGTGGGCGATGCTTTGCAAATGATAAACCCTTCGTATTTTAGTTTCAGTTATTTAAAAAACCTTTTATATGACGGTCAAACCAGATTTGTTGAACTAAAAAACAATTATCGAAACACAAAAAAGTTGGAAGAAATTATTGACGCACTTGGCACTATCAACACAGAACTTTTTGGAACGCATAGTTTTGTTTTAAAAGGCGAGAGTGTTGAAAGTGCTTTAAAAACCAATGCAATTTTTGTTCCAGACGAAAACTTTGTAAAAATGATTGCAAAGGGAAAATACGACAACTTTACTTTTGTTGTGGCAAGTCAAAAACAAAAAGAAGTATTACGAAATTTTATAAAAAATCAAGAAATTTTGACGGTTAGCGAAATAAAGGGATTAGAGCGTGACACAGTTGTGCTTTTAAACATTTTGAGCGATAATTTGGACAAATGGAACAAACTTGAAAGGCTAAATTTGAGCCATAAAACAGCGGACGAAAACTCGGTGTTTAGATATTACTTTAACCTTTTCTATGTTGGGATTTCAAGAGCCAAGCAAAACTTGTTTATTGTGGAAAAATCTCAGCCAAAAATGTTTAATCAGTTTTTGACGAGCGAGTTCACAAGACAAAATTCGGTTGAAGCAATCAAGACTTTGGACAGTATAATCTCCAAAGTGGAATTTACTTTGCAGGAGTACCTAGACAGAGTCAAAGAGTTTATCAATTTGGAGCAATATGACAACGCAAGGTTCACGGCAAGCAAAATTCCTGACGACACGATAAGGGTGCAAGAACTTAACAAAATCGAAGTCGCCGAAAAGTTTATCAAGCACGGAAACTATCACGAAGCAGGCATAAGATTTTGGGAATATGGCATGATAGAGCAGGCAAAAGAGCAATTCTTGCTCAGTCATGACGAAAAATTGATTGAATTGATTGATGCTTGTGCTAGCAGTAACGATAGCAACCTTAGCATCGACATTCTAAAATATTTTAATGATGTTAAAAACAGCCCAGTTGCCAGAGATTTTATTTTACAAGTTGTAAATAAAGACTTAAAAAACTTGAAAGATGAGTTTGGTGGATTAAACAAAAAATTTAAAACCTTAAAGGAGAAAAAACATGGATAACGAAAAAGAAATCATGAGTTTGATTGAAAGTTTTAGGGAATATAGGGACTTGCTTGTGCCAGTCGAAAGCAGTTTGAAAAACTTTGCCGACACCTACGAAAATATGCGTGCCGACATTGAAAAACTAAACGATACTTTTGGTGGAAGAATGCAAGGTCAACTTGAAAAAGTCTACAAGGACTTGTCTTTTCAGGCAGAAAAGTCAAAAACGCTCATGCAAGATATCAATAGTTTTGCTTCGTCAACCGTAAAGTACACTCAAAAAGTTGAAAGTTTGATTGATATTTGCTCTAATATCGAAAACAAGATTAATATCGTCAACGCAATTCAAAAGAAGGCGGAAGACCAACTCGACAAACTCAACGATATCATCGAAGAAAAGCGAAAGACCTACGACTTAAAACAACTAGAAAAGAATCTTAATTCTTACAATATTAATGTTCAAAAAGTTAGCGAATATATCAACAAAAATATCGCTCAGGCACTCGAATCCAACAGCGATAAAATCTCGCAAATCAAAGACAAAAATATCAGCGTGCTAGAAAATCTTTTGAGCGAGAAAAAAGACATTGCACAGTTGATTGAAAGTTACAAGTCAACCAACGAACTGCTAAAACAAATTGTTGAAAAACAGGAAGTTAACGAGCAGTATATATTTGACATAATCGACAAGTGGGCAGAAGATAGAAAAGTTAAAACAAGGAAGTAACAATGGAAAAATTAAAGGCACAACAGATTTTTGACATAATCAAAAGTGACGACTTGGTCGCTTTTTCTTGCCTTGAAAAATTTGATTACTCGCTTGGCAGATTTCCACTTCTTAGCGTTTGCTATCTTTATAACAGCAAAAAAATTCTCAAAGTTTTTGAAGATAAACTTGCGTGTATTGTTGGGTATTCTGTGCTTGACGAACCACTTTGTCTAAGCAACGATTTTAAAAAAATTGCGCAAAAGAGTTTGAAATTATATCTTAACGGCGAAACCGTCGAGCCAGTTCAAATGCTTGCAATTTTGCATAAAAACCAAAAGGTTAAAAGGTTTCTAAAAAAATATGTTCAAAGCGAAAAAACGCTTGAAAATTTGCAGTTTATATATCAAAACAATCACAAGCAAACACTCAAAATTTCTAGCGGAAAGCCAAAATTTTCGTTGCCAAAACTTAGTCTTTATCAAAAGAGATTTTTAAGGCTTTTTATGACAATCTCGGCTTGCTTTGTTCTAGCGTTTTCTGGCGTATGGCTTTCGATTGCGGTTAGTGTTGGCGATGGCTCAAATCTTTTTCCAGCAAAAATTAGCACTACTAGCCAACTTTCTAATGCACTAAAAAGCAATGCAAAATTTATTCTAACAAACGATATTGAACTGCCAGAAAATATGCACCAAGTTGCAACTTTTAACGGAGTTTTGGATTTGAATGGCCACAAAATGTCAGTCCAAGGGCAAACTTCACAAGCATTGTTTGCAATTTTAAACGGAACAATCAAAAATGGCACGATTGAGTTTGCCGATTTGGAATTGTCAACCAGTTCTTCGCAGGCACTTGTTTGCCAAACAAATAACGGAACACTTCAAAACATAAACCTTACAACTGGACAGATAGCACTTAATCAAGCAAAGCAGACCACCGAAGTCAATTATTTCAGCCTTTTTGCTATTAAAAATTGTGGCGTTATTGATGCTTGCGATGTTAATTCTAATATCACAACCATCGGCACAGGCTCTGGTGATGGCTATACAACTTGCTTTGTGGGTGAGAACGAAGGCGTAATCAAAAATTGTGTTGTGAGTGCAAATTCGTCTGTGACTGCAACCGATATCGACACGGCAGGTTTTGTGGCGGTTAATAACGGAGAGATTATGTCCAGCAAAAACTACGCTCAAATTTCTCAACACAACACTGTTACTGGCTGGAATCCAAATGTGGCAGGCATTGCTTGCTCGAACACCAAGAAAATTTATGACTGCTACAACTTTGGCAACCTTAGCATGAGTAGCGCTGACAACACGGAGTCTAATGTGGGACTCACGATGTACATCGGTGGAATTTGCGCTCAAAATGTGGCAGAAATCAATCATTGCTTGAATAATGCAAACTTGTCCGCAACAAGCATTATTCACAGAGTTTATTGCGGTGGAATTACGGCTATTTCCAACAGCGTTTCTCAAAGCGATATTTTAAATAACTCGCCAATTTTGACAAACTGCGGGGCAAGCGGAGTTGTTACAATTCAAACGCAAAATGATACGGCCTTTGTTTTTGCTGGTGGAATTAGTGGTTATCTTTATGGAAAAGAACTATCAAACTGCTATTCCACAATGTCGTTCACGCAGGGTAACGACACCACAAAAAACATGGTTGGTAGCATTTTGGGAATGACTTATTTGAACTATAACATGGTGCTAATTGCTTCAATTTCGTCCAACTATTATTTGGTGGCAGATAATGTTTTGTGTAGCGTTGGAGCATTCTTAACAAACAATCAAATCATGGTTAATGCAGGCAATGGTGTGGTGGAAATTTCGGCATGTCAAACAATTCAAGACTTGCAAAGCAAGGATATTTTCTGGACGATTTAAGGAGATATTATGAATAAATTTTTAAAAATTTCATCATATTTTATGTTGGTTTTTGATATCGTAATGATTATATTTTTGATTGTATATAGTGCGCTTATATTCGCTCAAACTTTTGCGATATCAAACATTTTTGTTATTTTGATTAGTATTACACTTGCATTAAATGTTGTTTATCTCGTCACATTTTTCATTATCAAAAAACTAACCGAAAGTTAAGTCAAAATTGCTTAAACTTAACTTTGTGAGATATATCTTAGAAAATGCTTGCATTATCAATTTTTTTATGATATACTCATATAGTTAATCGCCGAAGTGGTGGAATGGCAGACGCGTCGGACTCAAAATCCGATATGGGCAACCATGTGTGGGTTCAAGTCCCACCTTCGGCACCAATGATAGGACCTAAAAAGTGGGTCTTATTTTTTTTGTTATTAGCATTAAAATTAACTATGTGGGACTTGAACTAAGCGTTAAGAAAAACGATATGTTATATCGTTTTTTAGCGCCGGCGTGAAAGTGGAGAGTTTTATATAGTAAAACTTGGAACGGAGCAAGTCCCACCTTCGGCACCAATGATAGGACCTAAAAAGTGGGTCTTATTTTTTTTGTTATTAGCATTAAAATTAACTATGTGGGACTTGAACTAAGCGTTAAGAAAAACGATATGTTATATCGTTTTTTAGCGCCGGCGTGAAAGTGGAGAGTTTTATATAGTAAAACTTGGAACGGAGCAAGTCCCACCTTCGGCACCAATGATATGACCTAGAAAGTGGGTCTTATTTTTTTTGTTATTAGCATTAAAATTAACTATGTGGGACTTGAACTAAGCGTAAAGAAAAACGATATGTTATATCGTTTTTTAGCGCCGGCATGAAAGTGAAAAGTTTTAGGGAGTAAAACTTGGAACGGAGTAAGTCCCACATTCGGCACCAATAGTAAGACCTAAAAAAGTGGGTCTTATTTTTTTGTCTTAATATTGAATTAATAAATAGTGAACAAGTTAAGATTTGGTGTATTTGCGAGAAAATAAGATTATCGAAATTTTTTCAAATGTACCTGATATAAAAGAGATATTGTAAATACAAAAAATAAGATGTTTGAAAAACAGGAGATTTTGTGGAGTGGAAAACAATGCCCTATTTTTTCTTTGCTAAAAGTTAACTTTTTTGATATAATTTTAATATATACATACATAAAGGAGATGTTATTATGAAAGAAGGTTGGACTAACAAATGGAAGAAAATTTTGATTTGGCTTAGTGGCTATATCAACTTTATTGCCTTTGCGGTGGTCGGTGGATACGCCATCGTTAAAGAGCAGGACGAAGAACTTAAAAAGACTGCGAAAAAAGTTTTTGTTATCACTTTGATTTTTACTGCGATTTCAGCAGTTCTATCACTTATAAGTTACTTTGGTGGAATGGCAGACGGCTACTACGGTTCTGGATTTTATAAGGCAATGAGCATTATCGGTTCACTTGTTAATATTGCAAAAGTAGTTGTTTATGCAATCTTTATTATCATTGAACTGTTAGCCAAAGAAGATAATTCAAACAAGAAAGTTATCGAAAGTGACCAACAAGTTGAAATTGAGTAAAATATAAAAAACACTGATTTTTCAGTGTTTTTTTGTGAAAATATGCTTTTTTTATTGAAATTTTCAAAAATATCTAATCCAAATCATTCACTTGCCATAGTGGATTATGCTCAAAAAGTTGACTAGAACGATGACCTTTTCCAGTGATAAAGTTTGTGGTTGGAGAAACCATTTTTGCGGTTTTCCTTCTAAAATTTGCGTCAAGTAGTTTCTCGTTTAGGATAACTTCATAGCATTGTTTTAACTCAGTTAGTGTAAATTCTTTTGGAAGCAAGTTGAAAATAATGTCTGTGTATTCCAGTTTGTTTTTTAGCCTTTCAAGAGCATAAAATATGATTTTTGCATGGTCAAAGGCAAGAGCAGACTCTGTGATAGTAACGCTCTTTGTTTGCTCCAAATTGCTCTTTGTGATATCTAGTAAAATCTTGTTTTCTAGCGATTGATTTTCGTTTGAAAGTGTGATTAGAATTTCTTTTGTAATATTGTAACCACTGTTGTTGGTGGTGTTTTTAATAACTTTTTCTTTGTAGTCAATATCAAACCACTCGCCGTTTTCAAGATGTTCGTCTTGGTTGGTTAGTAGCAAGTAGCCAACGCTAAGAACTCTGGCTCTTGGGTCACGAGATTTTTCGCCAAAGGTGTAAAGTTGCTCATAGTAGTAGTTTTGTAGTCCTACTTTTGTTTTTACGCAAAGTTTCATGGTGTCGGTTAGTTCGTTGTTCAAATTAACAAAAGTTCCAACAACTGCGAATGCATCTTTGAATGGTAAAGACGAACGCTTGTTTAAGAAAATTTGCAACTTTTTTTCTGGCAGTTTGCGATAGTTTTCGTTTTGTTTGCTAACGAGTCTTAGGATTACGCCGTCCACCGTTACGCTTGGTTTTTCATAATTTTCAGTGTTGTATGATTTTAAAAATTTTTTATCTTCTCTTGATAAATTCATGTTTTTTCTCCTTTTTGTAATAAAAAATCGATATTTTTTATGCTTTTTATAAAATTTCTAGCATTTATATTGCTTTTTGTTAATTTAAATAATTCTTCATTTCGCTTTTAAATTTTGCAATACCTATGCGTTTGTGATGTGAAGATTTGTGCAGTTTCATAATTTGTTCGTAGTCTTCGTTGTGCTTTCCGGTTCTAATCAATTCGTCAAGGTGGTGATACTTCAATCCCATTTTGTTTTCGTCTGTGTCGCCAGAAAGTCCATCACTTGGTGCTTTATTAACCAAATTTTCTGGCAATCCCAAAAGCAATCCAATCTCGCAAACTTCGGTTTTTGTAAAGTCAATGATAGGGGCAAAGTCGCCAACATTATCGCCCCACTTGGTTGTGTAGCCCACCATGGCTTCGCTTAAATTTGATGTGTTGGCAACAAGGTAGTTCATGCTTCCTGCGATGGAGTAAAGCACTGTCATTCTAATTCGTGGAGCGGTGTTAATTGTTGAAACGGAGTTCAGTTTAAATCCGTTATCGTTCAAAATATTTTCCACTGAATTGATTGTGGAATCATAAATTGGCTTTATGTTCACGGTGGAGTAGTTGATTCCTAAAAGTTTGCAACTGTTAATCGCATCGTCAATATCTGCCATGTCGCCGTTTGGCATAATCACGCCAAAAACTTTTTCTTTTCCAAGAGCAAGCGTGCAAAGTTTTGCAACTATCAGACTATCCTTGCCACCACTCATTCCAACCACTGCACCTTTGCAATATGGGTTGGCTTCAAAGTATGTCTTGATAAATTCTACAATTTTGTCTACATCTTTTTTAGTCATAAATCAACTCCTTTATATCAAACAATTTTAATTTTTCTTGCTCATTCTTCGTTAGGCTGTTTGATGAAAATATTGCTTTTACCAAATCGTTTTCGATTAGTCTTTGATTATACTTGTTCTGCTCAAAGTGTCCAGAAATTATATAAACTTGGTTGTTTTGATTTGGCTTAATTGTGTTCAAAACTTCCAAAATCGTATCGCCAGTAGAAATGATATCGTCCACAATTATAACCTTTTGATTAGGCTCGATTTGCTTGGATAGAGTATAAGAACAAATTAGTCCAGTTGACTTATCTCTTGACTTAATGCCATAGATTTTGTTCTTGCCAATACTTCTAAATTTTTCAACTGAGCCTTTGTCGGTGAACACGATAACATCGCTATTTTCGTTAAAATTAATGGTTTTTTTAACTTTTTCAAAGATTTTTTCAACAATTTTTATCTTTTTTGCGTTATTAAAGTAATCTAACTCGCAATGTGGCTCACAAATTGCAATGCTGTTTAAGCCAATGTTATTTAATAAATCAGCCACATATTTGACTGTTTCAACTTCGTTTGTGTTTGCGTGATTCATGCGTTGATATGGAAGATATGAAAGTATTAAATTAGTTTTTATTCTCTTATTAATATAATAATTGCATAATATAATTAACTCAAACAAACTCATCGTGTCGTTGTTATAAAGAATAGTTACTTGTTCATTTTTTATGAATGATTCAAGATAGTCGTGTTTTAGTTTTAACTCGCCACTTGAATATCTTGGTGGGTTAAATTCGCTTCCGTTAATAAACATATTTTTGCTCCTTTTTGTATGTTATCAGTTTGATATTATCATTTTAATAATATTTTGTCAAGAATTTTTTGAAAAGTAGTTGACAAAATATTTTCTTCATGATATTATCAAAGTGTTAATATCAATATTTTATGTTTGACTTCGTGAAATATTGACATCAAAAAATTTAAAAAGGAGCAGATTATTTTACAAATGAATAAGTTAGTAAAAGTTGAAAAACTTACAAACAGCAAGTATATTAATTTGTTTAATGCTGAATTTGAAACCCCAGCGGGAACAAAGTTATACGAAATTGTAACAAGAAGACAACAACCAAAAATCGTTACAAAAAGTTTTGATGCGGACGCAATCAGGGTTATACCTTACTACTTTGATAACGGCAAACTCAAAGTGGTTTTAATCAAAGAGTTTAGGTATGCAATCAATCAAATCATGTGGGGAGTACCAGCAGGGTTAATTGACAAAGGCGAAACACCAGACCAAGCGTTAAAAAGAGAACTTGAAGAAGAGATTGGTGCAAGCGTTGTAAATTTCACGCAAACAGAAATAACATCGTATTCCAGTGCGGGACTTGGAGATGAAAGTTTGATTTGCTATGAAGCAGAAGTTAAAATGGACAAAGTGCAACATCTTGACAAATTTGAACAAATTAATGTTGTAATTGCTGACTTTGACGACTTGCCAAAATTGCTTGATACCGAAAATTTTGGTCTTCAAAGTCGTTTGCAACTAAGATGTTTTTACTATAAGTTTTTGCCAAAAGTAAAATAAAAAGACAGGAGTGTGTGATATGAAAAAAATAGGAGCATTTGTTGGAAAATTTTTGCCACCGCATATTGGTCACTTAAGTGTGATTGATAAAATTTTGCAAGAGTGTGACGAATGTGTGATAGTCATTAGTGATAATCCAAATCGAAGCAAAGAAATTTGTAAAAAAGCAAATTTTCCATATTTTGACTCAAAAAAACGCCTAGAATGGTTTAAAAATCACTATAAAAACAATAAAAATGTGCATTTTGCAATAGTTGACGAAAGCAAACTTGACCCAACTGAAAACTATATGCAAGCCTATTCAAAGTTGTTTTATCAAAGCGTGCCATACCCTGTTACGCACAAATATGCGGACGAAAGTTATAGGGAACTTAACGAAAAATACTTTCCAACTTGCACATTTGTTGCAGTTGATAGGGATGAAATCAACATTCACAGCGCTGCAATACGACAAGATTATCAAAAAAATAAACAATTTGTCATGGCCGAAGCGGTTGAAGATATAGAATCAAAATTGAAAAAATAAAGGGAGAAATTATTATGGAAAAATTTGAAAATTTGTTAATGGATTTTTATGAACTTACAATGGGACAGGGGTATTTTGATAAGAAAATGCACAAAAAAACTGCATATTTTGATGTTTTTTTTAGAAAATGTCCTGATAATGCTGGTTTTGTTATTGCAAACGGCGTAAAAAAATGTGTTGAATATTTGTCACAATTTCATCTTTCTCAAAGTGATATTGACTACTTAAAAAGTTTAAATATTTTTAGTGAGGCATATCTTGACGAATTAAAAGATATTAGATTTACAGGAGATATGTGGGCGGTTGAAGACGGAACTGTTGTGTTCCCAAACGAGCCAGTTATAACAATCAAAGCATCACTTCTTGAAGCACAGTTGGTTGAAACTGCTTTGCTCTTGATGTTCAATCGTTCAAGTTTGATTACAACAAAGACGAGCCGTATTGTGCGTTCTGCCAAAAGTAGACCAGTTATGGAGTTTGGAACTCGTAGGGCGCAAGGTTTTGAAGCGGCGGTTGATGGTGCTCTTGATGCGTGCATTGCAGGGGCAAGCGGAACGGCTTGTTCAATTAGTGGCAAGAAGTATGGCGTAAAAGTTTTGGGAACTATGGCTCACAGTTTTGTGCAAAGTTTTCCAACAGAATATGATGCATTCAAGGCGTATGCGGAGAGTTTCCCAGATGCTTGTACTTTGCTTGTTGACACCTATGACACTTTAAAAAGCGGTATTCCAAACGCAATCAAGGTTAATAACGATATTTTAAAACCAATGGGTAAATCTCTTGCTGGAATTAGAATAGATAGTGGCGATTTGGCGTATTTGTCAATAGAAGCAAGAAAAATGCTTGATAACGCAGGACTTTATGATACAAAAATTGTTGTTTCCAACAGCCTTGATGAATACTTGATTGAAAGTTTGCTAAGTCAAGGGGCAAAGATTGATAGTTTTGGTGTTGGCGAAAATCTTATTACAGCAAAATCTTGCCCAGTGTTTGGCGGAGTTTATAAACTTGTTGCTATTGAAGAAGACGGCAAGATTGTTCCAAAAATCAAAATTTCAAACAATATCGAAAAAATCACCAATCCAGATTTTAAGAAAATTTATAGACTCTACGACTCAAAAAATGGCAAACTCATAACCGATATTTTGGCTGTGTATGACGAGCCAGCACCAAGTGGCGAGATTGAACTAAATCACCCAGATATGAAGTGGGTAAACAAGACGGTTAAGGACTATACTGTTAGAGAATTAAAAATTAAGATGATTGAAAATGGCAAAGTTGTTTACGCTCTTCCAACTTTTGAACAAACAAAGCAAAATCTTAGTCATGAACTTTCAACTTTGTGGGACGAAGCACTAAGATTAGTTAACCCACATTTATATACAATCAACCTATCAAAAAAACTTAAATCAATTAAAGAAAATTTGCTTGTTGAACTTTCTAAAAATTAGGACTTTTCATTGATTAGAAATTTGGCTTTAAAAATTACTTTTAAAGGAAAAATTATAAAATTTTATTAAAAAACACAAAAAAATCGAGAAAAATCTCGGTTTTTTTTAAAATTTTTAAAGTTTTTTTATGATGATGGCTTGATTTAAAGATGATTATAAACTCATAAAATTTAGAGATGCAAACGCATTAATTATCGTATTTTTGTTAAACTATTTTTGTAACAGAATTGAATTAACTTAAAAACAATATTTATAATTTTGCATTAAAAATTGTTAGTTATTTCAAAGTCAAAAATGAAAACAAAAATTCAAATATTTTAATCGTTTTTAAATTACATTTCATAGGTGTTTTGGTTTGACATTGCAACAAAAAAGGAATAAAATTTTCATATGAAAAACAAAGAAAATAAAACAAAAAAAGTGGTTGTTGTAACAGGTTCTAGTTCTGGCATTGGACTAGCGCTTTGCAACCTTTTGCTCGAAAATAATTATGTTGTTTATGGACTCGATAGAAACGAAGGAACTGGCAAGTTTCCGAGCCTTGTGTGCGACCTAACAAACTATGACAGAGTCGGCGAATGTTTTGAAGAGATTTATCAAAAAGAAGGCAAGATTGATGTTTTAGTCAACAACGCTGGAATGGGTATTTCGGGAGCGGTGGAACATATTAGCATGGAAACCACAAAAAAGTTGTTTGATATCAATATGATGGCAACAATCAATGCGTCAAAAATGATTATTCCGTACTTTAAAAAAAATGGTGGCGGAAAGATTGTTTGCACAAGTTCGATTGGCGGAATTATTCCACTTCCTTTCCAAACAGCATATTCAATGAGCAAGGCGGCAATTAATAGTTTTGTTATGTCCCTAAGACTTGAAGTTGCACCTTTAAATATTAAAGTCTGCGCCGTTATGCCCGGTGACGCAAAAACAGGATTTACTAAGTCAAGGGAAAAAACTGTTGACGATGCTGGCTATGAAAACAGACTAAACAAGTCGGTTGGAAAAATGGAAAAAGATGAAATGGGTGGAATGACTCCGCTCAGCGTTGCAAAGGTGTTATTCAAGCAAATTGAACGAAAAAATCCACCTGCTATTGTAAGCGCTGGTTTCACATATAAAATGGTTGCATTCTTGCAAAAAATCTTGCCAAGAAGACTTATGCTTAAAATCGTAGCAAAAATGTATGCATAGAAAAAAGTTAAAAAAATCATGAAAAAATCAAAAAAAATCCTAAAAAATTAGGATTTTTTCGTTATTTTTAAACTTTTTCACTAAAATCTTCTTGTTCGACAAGGTTAGAATTATTTTCAATCAAATAGTCTTTTAATTCTTTAATTGCAGATTTGTTTAGTATTAATTTTTTGGCAGTTGTGTCGTATTTTGCAATCGAAAGTCTTTTAAAATGACTTGGGTATGTGTTGATTGTTAGAGTATCACATGGTTCAATTTCTGTGCTTTCAATTTCCCGCCAGAAGTATTCTTTTAAAGGGTGACGCAAAAACACATTAATGTTCACATTGTCATTTTCTTGACTTGGAATAATTTGACTGTAATAGTTGAGTGGGGCAGAAAGATAAGGGTTAAAGTACTTCATGTAAATTTTGTCAACTTCTTTGCTTTTGGAAATTGATAAAGCCACCATGTCAATGCTAAAAAGTTCGTTGTTTATATTAAGTTTGTTAAGGTTTTTGTAAAGTTTTGATAGCTCAATAATCATGTGGTTGACAACTTGTTTTAGGTTCTGTTGTTTGTCAACATCAATATTTAACTCGGTGCTTTCGGTTAAAAATTTATAGTTGTATTTTATGGACTCAATCATGATAGAAAGATATTGCTTCATGAGTGAAATATTTGCTTTGTATAGCATTTTGCCGATGTGCTTTTGCATTGGATAAGAGTCAAAAACAAGTTTTTCATCGTCAAACACTTCGTAGGCATAGTTTGGATAGATAGAAGCGTTGTATTCGTCATATTCATCGGGCGTTGGATTTGTATGATATTGTTTTACAATTTTTATCATGATTGCTCCTTTTTTGATATAAAATTTTAACACACTGCTTTATTAAAAGTCAATACTAAATATTATATGAAAATTGTGCCATAAAATTTCACTCGTTATTACTTGACAAATTTCGCCTAAGTTTATACAATCTTGATTGGAGAATTTTTTATGGAACAGACAAAAGTAGAACAAAAAATCTTAGACGGAAAGTATGATTTCAAAACCAGTGAGAAAAAATGGCAAGACTACTGGCAAGAAAAAGATATATACAAATTTGACGAACACGGCACAAGCAAGGTGTACTCAATCGACACTCCACCTCCAACCGTAAACGGCAAAATTCACATGGGACATTTGTCAAGTTATATGCACATTGAATCTATGGCTCGTCATCACAGAATGAAGGGAGAAAATGTTTATTTCCCATTTGGATTTGATGATAACGGTCTTCCAACCGAAAGATATGTTGAAAAAACTCACAAAGTTAAAGCATATCAAATGCCAAGGCAAGATTTTATTAACTTGTGCTTAGATACAACAAAAGAACTTGAAAAAGAATTTCATGCACTATATAGGTCGGCTGGTTTCTCGTGTAACCTAAAACAAACATATAGTTCAATCAGCCCAAGAACACAAAAGATTAGTCAAGAGTCTTTTATTGACCTTCTTCAAAAAGGCTATGTGTATCATGCAGAAAGTCCAGCGCTATGGTGCACTGAGTGTAGAACAGCCGTTGCTCAAAGCGAACTAGAAGACAAAGACATTGAAAGCACATTCAATTACATTAAGTTTTATATTGCTGGCACTGATGAGTATGTTACAGTTGCAACAACTCGTCCAGAAATGCTTCCAGCGTGCGATTGTGTGTTTATTAACCCAAACGATGAGAAAAACAAATATTTGCTAGACAAAAAACTAATTGTTCCACACTTCAACTTTGAAGTTCCAGTTTTGACTGATGAACTTGTTGACCTTGAAAAAGGTTCAGGAATTGTTATGTGTTGTACTTTTGGTGATACAGTTGATAAGGAATGGCAAAGAAAACACAATCTTCCAATCAAAGAAGCATTTAATAATGCAGGAAGAATGAATGAAATTGCTGGCGAATTTGCAGGAATGAAAATCACAGAAGCAAGGCAGGCAATTATCGAAAAATTGAGAGAAGAAGATTTGCTCATCAAACAAGAAAATCTTACTCACGCAGTTTCTACTCACGAAAGATGCGGAACTCCTATTGAAATTATTGTTAAAAAGCAATGGTTTATTGATGTTTTAAATCATAAACAAGAACTTTTGAAGGCGGGTTACGACCTAAATTGGCACCCAGAACCAATGCGTGCAAGATATATTAACTGGGTTGAAAACTTGCAGTGGAACTGGTGTATTTCTCGTCAAAGATACTATGGTGTTCCATTCCCAGTTTGGTATTGTAAAAATTGTGGCAAAGTTATGGTTGCTGACAAAAACGATTTGCCAGTAGACCCAGTGGTTTCTTCGCCAAAACACGCTTGCGAGTGTGGCTCAACAGAGTTTGTTCCAGAACTTGATGTTATGGATACTTGGGCAACAAGTTCTCTAACACCACAAATTTGCACAGATTTGCTCACACAAAAGGGTCTAGATGATACTTTTGTTCCAATGAACCTTAGACCAAATGCACACGACAACATTCGTGTTTGGGATTTTTATACCGTTGTAAAGAGTTTGTATCATTTTGGCAAACTTCCATGGACAGATTTGATGATTTCTGGCTATGTTACAAGTCCAGATGGTAGCAAACTATCAAAAAAGAGTGGTAACAACAAAAATAGTCCACAAGACATCATTGCTCAATATTCAGCAGATGTAACTCGTTACTGGGCAAACAGTTTGAGTCTTGGAAAAGATACTGCATTCTCACTTATTCCGTTTGATAGTGGTAAAAAACTTGTTAACAAACTTTGGAATGCATCAAAATTTGTTCTATCATTCTTGACTGACTACGAATATAGGTCAGTTGAGTTGCTTCCAATCGACAAGTGGATTTTGGAAGAATATAGGGCTTTATACGCTAGTTTTGTTAAGCACTTAGATAACTATGAAATTTGTCTTGGACTAAACGAACTTGAAAGATTTTTCTGGAATTTCTGCGATAACTATATTGAAATTGTTAAGCGTAGACTCTACAATCCAGATGTGTTCGGCAAGGCAGGACAAGAAAGTGGTCAAATGGCTTGCTATTTGGTACTTCTTGGAATGCTTAAAATGTTTGGCGTATTCTTGCCACACATTACTGAAGAAATTTATCAAGCATACTATGCTCAAAAAGAAAACAAAACTTCAATTCATATCTCCAAATATCTTGATTTGGGTGCTGTAACTGACAAGCAACTTTTGCTTAACGGCGAAATGCTCACAAAAATTGTTTCCGACATTCGTGGCTACAAGAGTGAAAATAAAATTTCTTTAAAAACCATGATTTCAAGTTTGGAAATCACAATTCCTAGCGAATATCAAGACTTTATTAAGCAAACAGAGCAAGATTTGCTTGGTGTTGGCGGAATTTATGAAATCACTTATAAAACGGGCGAATATAACCTAAAATTCGGCGATATTATCGCGGAAAATAATTAGTAAAACAAAAAGTCATTAGAATATCTAGTGGCTTTTTTTATTTGATAAATTGGTTTAACAATAAGGGAATTGTGAGTGATGGGAAAGATATGAAAAAGGAGTGTTGATTGAAAAATTGTGAAAGGGGCGGGAAGCCTAAAAAGTTCGAGCAAGTTCGCTCGAACTTTATGTTGCACCACCGCATGGTGGTGCAAGCCAGCATTCGCTGGCGGGGCTTCCCACGCACACTCCGCACACTCCGCACACTCCGCACACTCCGCACACTCCGCACACTCCGCACACTCCGCACACTCCGCAC
>CAKVNM010000004.1 GCA_934777505.1 uncultured Clostridia bacterium
AAAGGTACACCTTTTTAGACAAAAAATCTTTTCTGGGCTGTACCTTTGCGTAGTAAAAAAATGTGGCAGTCAAACTTGATTTTGACCATATTTGCATTTTACAATAGGGAGAAATGGCTAGTGTTTGAAAATATAGATAATAGAACGAAAATTCTTGGAGATGACCTAAAGAAAGAGTTAAAAGAAAATTCAAAAGTAAGGATAGCAGCGTCTTGCTTTTCTATGTATGCGTTCAAAGAACTAAAAGAAGAATTAAGTAAGATTGATGAGTTAAAATTTTTATTCACTTCACCAACTTTTACCAAAGAAAAACTAGCAGATAATATGAAGAAAGAGAAAAGAGAGTTCTTCATACCAAAACAAAACCGAGAAAACAGTCTATATGGAAACGATTTTGAAATTAGACTTCGCAACGAAATGACCTTGAAAGCAGTAGCAAAAGAGTGCGCCGAATGGGTTAAACAAAAAGTCAAATTCAAAAGTAATATAACAGAATCAGCAATCCCTAACATTATTGGAATTGAAAAGCCAGATGGCACAAATATAACTTACAACCCAATTGATGGGTTTACAACAAGCGACCTTGGATACCAACAAGGGAATACAATATTCACAGCGACAATGAAAACAGACTTTGCAGAGCAGAGTAAATTTTTGTTTTCAATGTTTGATGAGGTTTGGAATGATAAGTCCAAAGTGGAAGATATAACTGACACTATCGTTGAAATGATAGGAAATGCATATCAAGAGAACAGTCCAGAGTTTATATACTTTGTCGTTTTATACAATATTTTTTCAGAGTTTTTGGATGATATAACTGAAGATAATATGCCAAACGAAGCAACAGGTTTCAAAGACACAAAAATCTGGAATATGCTATATGATTTCCAAAAAGATGGAGTTATTAGCATAATAAACAAACTTGAAAAGCATAATGGTTGCATACTTGCAGATAGTGTAGGTCTTGGTAAAACATTCACAGCACTTGCAGTTATTGCTTATTACTCACTAAGAAACAAAAGTATCCTGGTGCTTTGTCCAAAGAGATTAAGTTCTAACTGGACACAGTATTGTGGAAACGAAACAACAAACATTTTCTATAAAGATAGAATTAGATATGAAGTGCTTTATCACACAGACTTAGGTCGTGCGGGAACAGCACACAATGGTAGAGATTTAAGACTTGTCAATTGGGGAAACTATGACCTAGTTGTTATTGATGAATCGCACAATTTTAGGAATAATAACCCCGTAAAAGACAAGGAAACAAGATATGACTTCCTTATCAATCACATAATCAAAGAAGGCGTAAAAACCAAGGTTTTGATGCTTTCTGCGACACCTGTAAACAACAGATATAACGACCTTAAAAACCAACTCGCACTTGCTTATGCTCAAGACTATGACGCTTTTGAAAAAAGTTTGGATACAAAGAGTAACATTGCAACAATATTTAGAAATGCACAAGCAGTGTTCAATGATTGGAGCAAGAGACCACCAGTAGAAAGAACAAGTAAAGACTTAATAGATGGTCTAAGCATTGACTTTAAGATCTTGCTTGATAGTGTAACAATCGCAAGAAGTAGAAAGAACATTGTTAAGTATTACAACATTAACAGCATCGGCAAGTTCCCAGATAGATTGCCACCACAATCATACTTCCCAGAACTAACTAAAAGGACAGATGTTCCAGAATATAAAGAAATATACCAACACATTAAAGCGATGAACATGGCAGTTTATGGCTTATTTGACTATATCCTTGATAGCAAAAAAGAAAAGTACGAAATGAAATACGACATTGAAATGAAGAAAAGTGGACTTTCAAGAAGTGGTCGTAACACAGGTATCAAGAGATTGATGACCGTAAACCTACTCAAGAGACTTGAATCAAGTGTTGAGTCATTTAGATTAACAATGAAAGGTATGCTTTACCTTAACGAAGCCGAACTAAGAAGATTGCAGTTATATCAAGATGGACAAATTAGACCAGATGCAACAGCAATAAAAAAAGTGTTCAACTATGAAGAGTTTGACCAAGATGAAGATGGAAGCTTGAATTTAATACAAACCGACAAAGGTAAGGAAGTTGCAATTGAATATGCCGACATTGATAGATTTTCTTGGAAACAAGCAATGGAAGAGGATGTTGAAATTCTAAAACACTTGCTTACTGAACTAGATAAAGTCACACCAAAACACGATTACAAATTGCAAACCTTAAAGAATATCATTGATGAAAAAATTAAAAATCCAATGAACGAAGGCAATAGAAAAGTCTTGATATTCTCAGCGTTTGCAGACACAGCAAACTACTTATACGACAACCTACATAAATGGTTAAAAGAAACTTATGGAATTGAAACTGCAATGATAGAGGGTGGACAAAACAAGTGTACCTTGAAACATTGTCCAAAAAAGACCGACACCTTGCTTACAATGTTCAGTCCAATAAGTAAACACAGAGATGAAATCTTCGGTTGGGTTCCAAAGACAATTGAGAGCTATAACGATCCAAAGATGAGATGGAGGCCAAAAATTGATAAACACGAATATGATGATTGCTTCAAAGATATAGACGTGCTTATTGCAACAGACTGTATTTCCGAAGGTCAAAACTTGCAGGACTGCGACCTTTGCATAAATTACGATATTCACTGGAACCCAGTGCGCATTGTTCAAAGATTTGGTCGTATTGACAGACTTGGAAGCAAAAACAGTGTAATTAGACTTATAAACTTTTGGCCACCATTACCACTTAATGAATACATCAACTTAACAGATAGGGTAAAGAGCAGAATGACAATTGTTGACCAAACAGCAACAGCCGATGATAACTTACTTAACCCAGATGATCAAATGGATGACTATCGTGAAATCCAAATAAAGAAACTTCGTGAAGGCGAGAACATTGACCTTGAAGATCAAAACAATGGTATTTCAATCTCAGACCTTGGACTAAACGAGTTTAGAATGGATGCCGCCGAATTCATTAAGACCTATGGCGAACCAAAACGAGTGCCAAAAGGAATGCATTGCGTCATCCCAGCAGATGAAGAAAAGGGTGTTGTGCCAGGTGTTATTTACATTTTGAAGAACCAAAACAACAATGTGAATATCAATAGGCAAAACAGGTTGCACCCTTACTATCTCGTTTATGTTGGTGTTGATGGCGAGATTATAGATAACCACTTGGAAGTAAAACAAATTTTGGATGCACTTCGTTTGTCTTGCAAAGGTCAAATTGCACCAATTCCAAAAGCATATAAAAAGTTTAATGATGAAACAAATGATGGACTAGATATGCACAAATACTCAGAACTACTTGAAGAAGCTATAAAAAGCATAATTGAAGTTAAAGAACAAAGCGATATCAATGCACTTTTCAAACAAGGAAGTATGGTGCTTTCTGGTGCGAAAATTAAAGGACTTGATGACTTCGAATTGCTTGCTTTCGTAGTAGTGAAATAACCAAAAGATAAGGAGAAAAGATGTTTATATACAACGACAAAACTGCTGTAAATATAAACTTTAAGATGCTTGAACTTTTCAGAACAATAAAGGCAGACAAAACAATAAAAACGGATGCACAAGTTGTTTCAAAAGTCATTCTAGCAAACACATTGTCACCAGATAGGACAAACCTGGAACCAAGTGAAAATGTGAAAGAAATCTACATAATGGACATTGTTCTTAACAATGCAGTTGTCCCAATAAAGTTTATAGATGCGCTGAATAAATACATAAACTTTCAAATACTTTTTAGATTGCGATATGGAGTAGATGTCAAGTATATCACATCACTAAAAGTATTTACTGAAGATAAAACCAAGGTTTTGAAAACTTGCGAAAGTGATTGGCAAGAAGAAAATAAAGAAGAATTTCCAACAACAAGCAAACTAGAAAATGTTTTCAAAACAATGGTAAGTTACATCACAAAAATAAGGTTCAGACAAGATGAAACTTTTGAAGAATACACAGACCGAACCAACCAAATAAAAAAGCACAAAACAGAGATTGAGAAGCTAACAAAAACTCGTGATGCAGAAAAACAACCAAATACAAAGATGGCTATAAACAGCCAAATAAAAGAACTCAAAAGAGAATTGGAACAGTTGGAGGGATAGATGAGAAAAAACATAAAAAATTTTTGGTTCTACTATTTATTGTTTATTTTAATTCCAATTGGAACACTGGTATGGTCTCTTTTTGATAAAGACAATGTGATTAACATTGTTAGTATAGGTTCATCAGTATTTCTTGCAGTTGTTGCATTATTTCAAAGTGCAAGATATAAGCAATTAAGTGATTCGACCGAAGATAAGTTTATGTCTTTGCAAGAGGATATAAAAAATATTTCACAGCAAATTTATGTTCTAGCGGATCTTAAAGAAGTCCCATCAATAAATGTAAAATCACGCAATGCTATTTATCCTAAGAATAAGATTACACAACAGATTTATGGAAAATTGTTTGGGGATGAAAAAATAGAGTTGGTATATGGTAGTGGTTATAAAGAAGAATATGATAATGCTAACACCAACGCTGCAGTGTACATTGAAAATATTGGTCGAAATATTATAAGCAAAATAAAGCTGAATAAAGTAGAGTATCTCATGTACTATCAATCAGAAGGAAAGATTAAACGAGTAGTAGTGAATTACTCTAATAATAACATAATTACGACATCAATAAATTATGGGGATACAGTGGCATTTGGTGTTGTAGAACCTTTCACAACTTGCGATGCTTATGTGAGAATTGATCAAAAATATTATTTTGAAATAGAAACAGATATACACAATAGTTATGAAATTGTTATGGGAAATTCATTAACAAGATCAGATAAAAATATAGCAAATTTTAGTGAGTTTAAGTGTTCAAATGCAGAATTGATTGCAAAACCTATTAAAAAACAAGGAGAAAATAATGGATAAATTACAAATGCAAAGTAAAAATTTGGTTGATGAAAACATTGAATTCATCGCAAAAAGGTTTCCAAATTGTGTCACAGAAGCACTTGATGAAGAAGGAAAACTAACAAAATTAGTAGATTTTGATATGCTTAAACAAGAGTTAAGTCATGTTGTTATCGATGGAGACAAGGAGAGATACACAATGACTTGGCCTGATAAAAAGCAGGCAATTCTTACAGCAAACGCACCAATTGCGAAGACACTCCGTCCTTACAAAGAAGAAAGTGTTGGAAAAGATGGCAAAATAGGGGATTTTAATAGCCAAAACATCTACATTGAAGGGGATAACCTTGATGTCCTTAAACTTTTAAGAGAAACTTATCTCGGCAAAATTAAAATGATTTACATAGATCCACCTTATAACACGGGTAATGATTTTGTGTACAATGATGATTTTTCAATCAATTCAGATGAATACCTAATGAAAAGCAATCAGTTAGACCAACAAGGAAATAAAATGGTCTTAAACAATGAAAGTAATGGAAGATTTCACACTGACTGGCTTAATATGATTTATCCAAGGTTAAAAATGGCGAAAGATCTACTTTCAGATGATGGTGTAATTTTTATTAGTATTGATGACAATGAACAAGCTAATATGAAAAAAATATGTGATGAAATTTTTGGGGAAAGTAATTTTATAACAAAGTTTATATGGGAAAAAACTCAACACTTTGGTAGACAAAAATTAAATTCATATTCAAATGCTGATTACATTTTTTGTTATGCAAAATGTTTAATTGGAGAAAAACTTAAAGAATTGCTTGTAGAGTATGTTAATACAGAGTTGCAAGATGCTCCATTGTTCAATGCATCAAACAATAAAAATAAGTTATCATTCCCAGTTGGTAGTGTAAAATTTAATATTAAGGATGGAATTTATGAAAATACTACTAGTGATGACTATAAGTTATTGACACCAGTTGTAGTAGAAAATTCAAAAAATAAAAATGAGTTTGTTTTGGAATTCAAATCTAGGTGGTCAAACGATACAGTACAAGCTGAGGTAAAGAAAGGAACGACATTTTGGGTAAAAACTGAATCATTTGCTATTAGGGCGATATACGGGGAAGGTAAAACTGCAACCGTTGCACCAAAACAAATAATATTTACAAATTCAAAAAATGAATTCTGTGCTAAAAACAGGAATGGGTTAAAAGTAAGCACTAGTGAAAATGCGACAAATGATTTAAACAACTTATTAGGTGCTCAATGTTTTTCATATCCAAAGCCAGTTTCTTTAATTTTATACTTTATTAACCTTTTATATAACGAAAATAAATGTTCAC
Source organism: uncultured Clostridia bacterium (assembly GCA_934777505.1). Lineage (GTDB taxonomy): Bacteria > Bacillota > Clostridia > Christensenellales > UBA1242 > CAKVNM01. The sequence continues at coordinate 6,266 of CAKVNM010000004.1, forward strand.
ATGAGAATGAATTTACTATTCTTGATTTTTTCTCAGGATCTGGTACTACTGCTCATGCGACAATGCTTGCAAATTCACTTGATAATGGTAATCGTAAATTTATTGCTGTTCAATTACCGGAAAACTTAGATGAAAATTTGGCAAAAGCGGCAGGTAATTCTAGAGAGATAGTTGAAAATGCTATTAAATTGTGTGATGCCTTAAAGAGATCTCATAATTTAACTGAAGTAGGAAAAGAGAGAATACGACGTGCTGGACAACAAATTAAGGAAGCATGGGCATTCACTAATAAAACGATAAATGACATAACAAAGCATTCAACACAACAAGAGTTTATTGAAGAATCAACCGAAATTCAAAATTCAATCAAAGAAAAAACTGGTAATCTAGATATAGGCTTTAGATGCTTAAAACTAGACAGCAGTTGTATGAAAGACATTTATTATTCACCAAATAAAACCACACAAGATTTGCTTACTCAATTTGAAGATAACATCAAAGAAGATAGAACTCCAGAGGATTTACTATTCCAAGTAATGCTTGATATGGGGGTAATGCTTTCAAGTGAAATAAAAACCTTAGAAATCAATGGCAAAAAAGTATTCAATGTAAACGATGGCGACCTAGTTTGCTGTTTTGATAAAAACCTTAACGATGATGTCGTTACAGCAATAGCAAAAATGCAACCATTGTATGCCGTATTTAGAGATGCAAGCATGTCAACTGATAGTGTTGCAGTAAACTTTGACCAAATTTTTGAAACTTATTCACCAACCACAACAAGGAAGATAATATGATAAATGTTTTGTTGGATACAAACTTGGTTTATTCAGTTTGTGGTTATTATAAAAAGAAAAGCAAGGATCAATATTTTAATATTGAACTATTATGTTCCGATATAGATAAAAAGAGTTACAGATTTGTAGTATCTAACTATGTTGTCTCAGAAATAATAACAAGCAATAAGTCAGATGAAAACAAAAAAGAAATAATGAACCTTTTAAGAGAAAAAAACATCAAATTTATGTATCTTGATAAAGGAAGTATTCATATTTGTGATTTAAGTGAATTTGCAAACCTTACCGAAGAAAGATATTCTCAATTAGTAGATATTTCAATAAAAGAAAAAATCAAAGTTGAGTCCGAAGAAATAAAAGAAGATTTCGCAATTATTATGTTTTTCATATCAACAAGTTACGGATATTTATTAGAATCTAATTTTAGAGCCAATAATTTAACTAGCGATGTAATCGATTTGACATATAGAGTAATGGATGAAAATAAACAAAATGCGTTAACAAATATGAGAGACATGATAAAAGCACAATTGGAAGAAGAATATGCAAAAGACAATGTGAAAAAAGATGAAATCAAGAAAAACATAAGGAAATTATTTTCAGTTTTAACAAAGATTTGGATCTGGGCTTATTTGGATTATTTGAATGATATTCCAGAATTGAAAGAATTTATTTATAAGGAAAAGGAGATGCTGATCAGTAAAAAAGACAATGTTTTTAAGTATTTTGAAACATTGTCGAGAAGGATCTTAAAAATCAATGAAGAAGATAATATGGTAGAATACATTTCAGCCAGGATAAAAGATTATTTAAGCAATCTAGGATATCCACAACACTTTATAAACTACAACATTAAGATAGTTTCAAATTTGCTAAAAAATGGTCATTTTGACAAAAATGATGCTATTGATAGTACAAATTTTATGTTTACATATGATGATACTTATCTACTCTCAAAAGAGAATGGAATACAAGAGTCTATTCATTATTTAAGTATAGATAATTATAATTTTTTACAAAGATATAAAGCATAGGAGAATACAAATGAAATTTAGATTCAAGACACAGCCATATCAACAAGAAGCTGTAAGTAATATCAGCAAGGTATTCAAAGGACAGCCAAAGTTGGATATGGTTAGATACACAAGAGACTTAGGTATTAAGAAAAAGACTGATGAGTTAAAGCAGGCTTCACTTTTTGACGCTTTTGAAGAAAATGATGATGGCTTCGAAAATGCTAAAATTTTGCTTGATGAAACTGACATTTTGCAAAACATAAAGCATATTCAACAAGATTGCAACTATAAAGAATCAGAAGAGCTAGTTAAAGGACTTGGCAAATGTTCTCTTGACATTGAAATGGAAACAGGAACAGGTAAAACCTATGTGTATATCAACACCATTTTTGAATTAAACGAAAGATATGGTTGGAGTAAATTCATAGTTGTTGTTCCTAGCATTGCAATTCGTGAAGGCGTAAAGAAATCGTTCCAGATGATGGAAGATCACTTTATGGATCGTTATCACAAAAAAGCAAGATACTTTGTTTACAATAGTAAAAGACTTAGTGAACTAGATAGTTTTGCTTCATCTAGTGATATCAATGTAATGATTATTAACACCCAAGCATTCAACGCTCGTGGCGCTGATGCTAGAAGAATTGATATGGTTCTTGATGAATTCCAATCAAGAAAGCCAATTGATGTTGTAGCAAAAACAAGACCAATCCTAATCCTAGATGAGCCACAAAAGATGGGCGATGAAAAGAGTGCAACACAACTTTCACTTCGCAAATTCAATCCATTGTTTTGTATGAACTTCTCAGCAACACACAAAAAGCAACACAATCTTGTATATTGCTTGGATGCAGTGGATGCATACAACAAATGCCTGGTAAAAAAGATTCAAGTCAAGGGCTTTGAGATTAAAAACTTGCGTGGAACAGATAAATACTTGTATTTGCAAGACATTGTGCTTTCTCCAAACAAACCACCAATGTGTAAGTTGGAGTTTGAGATCAATTACAATAAGTCAATAAACAGGGAAACTCGTATCTTAGGCAAAGGCGACAACTTGTATCATAAGTCTAACCAAATGGAACAATACAAAAACGACTACATAATCTCGGATATCAATCCATTCAACAACACAATCACTTTCCTTAATGGACAAGTATTGCATATAGGCGAAGTGCTAGGGGATGTATCGGATAAAGACCTTAGAAGAATACAAATAAGAGAAACAATTCGCTCTCACTTTGAAAAAGAAGAGAAGCTTTACGATAAAGGAATCAAATGCTTGTCATTATTCTTCATTGATGAGGTTGTAAAGTATAGAGATTATAACGAGCCAGATGAAAAAGGCGAATATGCAAGAATGTTTGAAGAAGAGTACATAAAGGCACTCAACGAAAAGATAACCTTGTTTGAAACACCATACATTCGCTATTTGAAAGGTATTGATGTTAAAGACACACACAAAGGTTATTTCTCAATAGATAAAAAGACCGGAAGAATGATTGATTCAAAAGAAAGCAAAGGCGAAGGCTCAGATGATATTTCAGCATATGACCTTATCTTGAAGAATAAAGAGAGATTGCTTTCAAAAGAAGAACCAACAAGATTCATATTCTCACACTCAGCACTTCGTGAAGGTTGGGATAACCCAAACATCTTCCAAATTTGTGCATTAAAACCAGGTGGCGACAGTGCAATTGCAAAACGACAAGAAGTTGGTCGTGGACTTCGTATTGCTGTAAATATGCTAGGCGATAGGACAGACCTTCATTATTTCAAGAATGAGAGATCATCATTTCATAATGTCAACACTTTAACAGTTATTGCAACCGATAGTTATAAAGACTTTGTTGGTTCAATACAAAAAGTGCTTAAAGAAAGCCTTGCAGACAGACCTACAAGAGCAACAATTGAATATTTCCGTGGCAAGTTCGTTAGCGATGGAAAAGAAAGAATTCAAGTCAACAATGATATGGCGAGTGATATTCAAAGTTATTTGAGATTCAACGGTTATGCTGATAAAGATAACAAAATCACTCAAAAATACTTTGATGATAAGGCAAATAACACACTTGCGGCAATGCCAGAAATCCTTGCACCATACACAGAAAGTGTACATAAACTTGTTGAAAGCATTTACAATGAAAAAGCACTTGATGGTATGTTTGAAGATGCTAATAAATCAACAGTGGAAAGCAACCCACTTAACGATAACTTCCACAAGGCTGAATTCCAAAAACTTTGGAAACAAATCAACCACAAGTATACATATAAAGTTGACTTTGATAGTGAAGAACTTATCAAACACTCAATTGAAAGCATAAACAAAGGATTATTTGTTGCTGAATTAAAGTATGTTGTAACAATCGGTCAGCAAAAGAAAACAATGGATGAGAACGCATTAAAGCGTGGCGATTCATTTAGTACAACCGACACAAGAACTGAAACAATTCGTAGCGGTGCTGCGGATAACACAAAATACGACCTTATTGGTAAAATTGTAGGTAATACAACTTTAACTAGAAGAACAGTGGTTCGTATTTTGCAAGGCATAACAAGAGAAAAATTTGAGATGTTTGCTATCAACCCAGAAGAGTTTATAACCAAGGTTTCAAGACTAATAAACGAACAAAAAGCTTCAATGATCGTTGACCATATAACCTACAACAAGACCGAAGGGGAATATGACAGCGATATCTTCACGGGCAACCAAGCAAAGATTGACTTTGATAAGGCATATAAGGCGCAAAAGGCAATTCAAGATTATGTTGTAACCGATGGAAGTGCCGAAGAGTCAATAGAGCGTAAGTTTGCAAAAGTACTTGATGTGGCAAATGAAGTTTGTGTATATGCTAAACTTCCAAGATCGTTCCAAATCCCAACTCCTGTTGGAAACTACGCGCCAGACTGGGCAATAGCATTCAACGAAGGCAGTGTAAAACACATATACTTTGTTGCTGAAACAAAAGGTAGTATGGAATCACTAGAACTTCGTGGAATAGAAAAAGCAAAAACAGATTGCGCTAAAAAACTATTTGACCAACTTCAACTTGCAGGCAATGTAAGATACGAAGTAGTAGACAGTTACGAAAGTTTGCTAGATAAAATGCAATCATTAGATTAAGAAAATAGACTAGACTACTAGTCTATTTTTCATTTCCTCTCTTTTTGCGATAAAAGAAAAAAGTGACTGAAAAAGCTGACAATAAAATTAAATTTTGAAAAATAATTTATATGGCTAAATCTCTGATAAAATCAGAGGTTTTCTTTTTTTTGTAAAGAAATTCAACGTAAAATGTGACTTATAAAACCCCTTATATAGAGGAGGTGTTTATGAGCAAGAAGAATGAAATCGAAAGAAAATAAATGCTTAATTTTTCTTAAGCAGGAAAAGGAGTGACGCAAATTGTTTTTTGTGGGGCTAAAACCCGCTAAATATGGACACTTTTAGTGCCGTCACATATTTTGTGCGTGCCAGCACATTGACTCAATTTGCATCTCTCCGCTTTTCGCCACAACTGGGAAACCCAGTTTGCCTTTAATTAGATATTTATTTAATAAGAAAAAATTTCATTGCCCCTCTAATTGCAATGAAAAGGAAATCTTATATGAATAAAAACATTCAAATAATAAATTTACTAAATAGAGATGAGAAAATAGCAAAGATTGAAATAGATAAAACCACTTTAGAAATTGGTGCGTATTTTCTAAAAAACATAATTAAGGGGTTTTTAAAGGACAATGGAGATATAGAGAAAATTAAAAAAGAATATACAGGTTTTGACTGGACTTGTGAAAGTGTTTGTGATATGTGTGTTTGTGATAATTCAAAAAGGAGTAAAACAATTGAAAAGTAAAGTGGTAATATATGCAAGATTCAGTTCTCATAGTCAAACCGAACAATCAATTGAAGGACAACTTCGTGAGTGCTATGAGTTTGCAAAACGAAATGATTATGTGGTTGTAAATGAGTATGTTGACCGAGTAATCTCTGGTATGACCGACAACAGACCAGCATTTTTGCAAATGATTGAAGATAGCAAAAAGAAAGAATTTGAATATGTGCTTGTATACCAACTAGACAGGTTTGCACGAAGCAGATATGATAGTGCAAATTACAAAGCAAAGTTAAAGAAAAATGGCGTTAGAGTATTGTCTGCAAGAGAAAATATTTCAGATGATACTAGTGGCGTGTTGATGGAATCTGTGTTAGAAGGAATGGCTGAATACTATTCCAAAGAACTTGGGCAAAAAGTAAAACGAGGCATAAATGAGAGCTTAATCAAAGGTAACTACATTGGTGGAAGTGTTAATCTAGGATATAAGATCGTTGACAAAAAATGGGCAGTAGAACCGCAAGAAGCACGCCTTGTGGAAGAAGTATTCAAACAGTATGCAAACGGCAAGTTTGCAAAAGAAATTTGCGATGATTTGAATAAAAATAATTTCAAGAATAAACAAAACAAAAAGTTTACGGTTGAGATAATTGCGAAAATGCTTCGCAATAGAAAATATATTGGTGAGTTTAATTGTAAAGGAATAGTTTATAATGATATTGTCCCTGCAATCATAAGCAAGGAATTATTTGAAAAATGCAATAAAATTATGGATCAACATAAACATAGACAAAAGCACAAAAATAGAGTCGATGATTACATATTAAGTAGCAAGCTATATTGTGGATATTGTGGTTGCACCATGACGGCTGAGTCTGGTAATGGAAAATGTGGGACAAAACATAGATATTATAAATGTAGGAATCGTAAGCATTTAATAAAAGAATGCGAAAGTAAAACAATCAGAAAGGATTATATCGAAAATCTAATTGTTTATGTAACAAAGAAACATATTTTAACAAAATCAAGAGTAGATCAAATAGCAAACTTAATTGCAAAACAATATAATGCCGAACTGGGAGAAAATTTAGAGCTTGCAAATTTACAAGCACAATTAAAAGAACTTGACAAACAGATTGAGTCTTTAATTACTGCGATTATGAATGGATTAAATTCCAAATCCATTGAATTGAAAATTAAGCAATTAGAAAATGAAAAATCCATTCTAACAGAAAAAATGGTTTTATCAGAATCGCACCAAACGAAGCCAATAAAACCAGAAGATATAAAACACTTTATATATTATTTTATGAGTATAGATTACTTGAATCATAACGAAAGGGTTGAATTCTTTACCAAGTTTATATCAAAAATAATTTATTATAATGACAGACTAATAATTATTTATAATACAAAACCAAACGATAGCGAAGAAATAGTTATCAACAGCAAAGAAGATATAGAAAAGATTGAGAATACAATAAAAAATTTAGAAGAAAAAAAGTCGTTTGGCGTAAATCATGCCGAACGACAGGTTAATGGCGGAGTCAATGCTATCCAATTCTAACTTTAAAGTATATGTTGGGGATAAGTGGATAAAAGTTAAAATAGCTATTTAATCTTTCCATATCTTAGAAATGTCTGCATTTTGGCTTAAAGGTTCGTGTTGTGTATCCAATTTTGAAATTTTCGCTAATATTGGGAAATTAGTTGCAAGCCCAGAAAACACACAACCCCCTGCTGGCAATATGGATATCATTTCATTTGTAGCTTTGTCTGAAAAAGAAATTGTCCTATATATTTTTCTCAAATCTTCGTCATTGACCAATCTATGTATAAAATAATTATGCAATTGAGAAATTATTGTATCAGAAATATCTGAAGGTCTCTGGCTAGATATTGTTAAAAATGCTCCGAATTTTCTTCCTTCTTTTATTATTTCTTCAAAACATTCTAGTCTGTAGTCTTTCCATTCTTCACTTTCTCTTATTGATGTTGTTGATAAAATATTATGTGCTTCATCTATAATAATATGAAGAGTGTTTGTTATTCTTTTGTTTTTTGACTCTTTTTTGTCGTTGTAATATTTTTTACATATAATCAAAGGAACAATTTTTCTCATTTCTACATTTAATCCAATCAAAGAAATAATATCAATATTAGTGTTTCTGCTTTTATCATTTGTGGTTACCTGAAAAATTTTATCAAGATAATCTATGCGATTTCTAGAACGGGCAAGTAGTGGTCCTATATGTTCTTTTGTCACAAATGTTTTAGATAATTCTCTACAATATTGTCTATAAAGGACAATCGCAAATTTATCAAAGGAGTTTTTTGAGGATAAATTAATTGCTTGGTTTTGTTTGTCTTTAAAAACTATATTATAAATTTGTTCTTTTGTTGGATTATATTCTGATAAACCATTGCTTATAGTATAGAAACATTTTTGTTTATTGTGGTAAAATAATTCATTTTCTACATTCTGAAATTCTTGGGAAAGTCCTAATAATTCAAATAAATCTTTTATATAAATTCTTACTTCTGTATATTTTTCGCTTGCATTATAAATAAGATCAATTAAATCATTATAATCAATACTATCTGGATTTGAATTAATGTATTTAAAAGACTTTATAGCTCTTTCAATAAATGGTTTTTGTGTTTTATCTGTTGCCTCTAGAATTATTGACCAAAATTCTGTATCTGTAATGTCTTCAATGGAAATTGGATATTTATCTCCGTGAGAATGTCTTGTGCTAAGATTAAATTTATCACAATTATCGAAAACATTTCCATACTCACCATTAAAATCAATAAACACAAACTTAGTGTTTTGACTAAATTTTTTATTTTTTGCAAATTTTGCAATGGCATCATGATAAATCTTGGCCAGAGTGTTAGATTTTCCACTTCCAGTGTTTCCAAATATTCCAATATGACTACATAATAAGTTTTGGCAATTGACAGAAAACGGATAATCTCCAACACCAATCAAGTTTCCCAATACTAAATTATCTTCACCAGTATTTGTAAAAATTTCATTTACTATTTGTTCCGTTGCGACATAAACATAATTACCAACCATTGGTAAACTATCTAATCCATGAATAAATTTATTTTTCTTAATACAACCAAGTATAGATATACTAATAACTCTATTAATATTCTTACCTTTAAAATTACTGGTAATATCTACAGTATTTTCTTTTATAAATTCGCCTTCAACTTTACCAACAATATTAGTGTATGATTTTCGAATAATAACGAAACTGCCAATGCTCACATTTTTTATTACATCACCATTAAAATTTAAAAATTCAGTGTTTTTCTCATAATAAATTCCTGCTTTGATTTGTTTCCCAGATACCTCTGAAACTTCGCCTATTCTCAATTCATCATTCAATTTCATTAGATACCTCTTCTAAAATCTTATTTACTTCAGTGAGTGGAAATTTAACAAATTGTTCATTTTCATCTTGTAAATAAAAACATATACAATTTTTATTAAGTTCAAATATAGCATCAAATTTGTCTAGATCTGTTTTAGAATACGCAAACAAAATTAAAGTAAGAGTGGGATTTATTTTTAAGGTTCTCTCAATTATGGTATAGATATGTTCATCCGCAAAAGAAAAACCAAATGAAATAAGCAAAGCATTTTGTTTTTCTAATTCATTGCTCATTAATCTTAATTGGTCATAATAATTTATATTAAGTAATGTAGAATTCAATTTTTCTTTAGTTGGGTTTATGATAGCAAACTTGTTCTCATATTCTTTTATATACGAATCACTAGTGTTGTTTGTTTTTTCAAATTCCTCTAACTTTTGTTTAAAGTCTTCAAATTGAATTTCATTTTCTAATTGTTTCCAAAATAATGACCCATGTAACTTATATAGATTGATTGCTGTTATTTCAGTTGATCTGTTAGAAATGCCACTTTGACGGCCAAAAAACTTGCCATAGTTTGTTGTAGAAAATATTGCAGGAGAACGACCTTCAAATCCATCAAAATAAGGAATCTTATTAATTTCCAAAGAACTTTCAATAAGATTATCATAATTTGTTGTATATATATTTATCATCTTATGTAAAGTTGAGCTATCCCTAGAATCTGCAAAATTATAAATGTATTTTATGAATTGATTTCTTGCATTAATATTGGACTTATCATCAGTTTTCTTTATCAAAGGTAACATAGAGCCTTCAAAAAATTTCTTATATAATTCTGCTTGTTTGTTAATATCATTATTTTTTTTAGCTTCCGTCAAATCCTTCTCGATGTTAGCTAAAGTTTTTAATAGTGGCATTGAAAAACCTGAACCAAGTAAAATATTAATATGCGAAGATGAAAATATGTTTGTTAACTTTTTGATTTCATATTTTCTTTCTTCACTATTATCATTGTAAATATTTATTTTTTTCATACGGTCCCTCACTAGTGTAATTATATCATATCGCTGTAAATAAAAAAAGATATATCACAAAAAAAGAAGAAGTATTTTTCAACTTCTTCTCGCAGTTGTTCTATTGATTGGTTTGCAAGTGGGAATAAACTTCTTTTGCAGTAAGATTTTGAGAATTGCCAAAGGTTTCAGCAAAGTTTTTTAAGTCTGTCGCAAATATTAAACTTATTCGTTTAAGTTGTTGATTTGGCAAACTTGTTTTACCTAATTTTAAGGTATTACCTTCAAAATTAAATTTGGCTGTGTTCTCTTGTAATTCTTCACAATCAACAAAACTTTTTGTTTTGGTATCAGTCATAAGCATTTATATTTTCATATAAAAACTTGTTAGCAGTGATACCAATTACAATCCAGACTTCAATTTTGAAGTCTACATTTATTATAGCATAAACAAGTAAAAATTACTATATTTTTAACAAAAAACAAGTGGGTTTCACACTTGGTTTAAGCCTTGGGGAAATAGACTCAAAATCGACTCTTTTATATTTTGGGTGTGAGTCGCCTAAAAGCCCGATAAAATGGGACTTTTTGAACTCCAAAAATCGATTTTGAGCCAATTCCCTTATCCTGCTCGATATTTTTTCTATAAAATCTAGTTGACTTTCTACTATACTATGTATTAAAATATTGTAAATCCGATAAATTAACACATAGGAGTTTTGTATGGTAATTTCTGAACTTATTAAAGATATAATGTATGAAGAAAATCTTAATCAAATGGATTTTGCAAAAAAAATAAGTTGCACTCAAACTCAGATTTCAGAATGGATAAATGGCAATAGCAAACCGAGTTATGATAACTTGCAAATGATAGGTAAGATTTTTAATATTGATGGGAACAAAATTTTAGATTTAGAACAAAAAAATAAAAAGCCTGGTTTAGATAACAAAAGATTAACAGTTGTAGATTTATTTGCGGGTGTTGGTGGATTAAGTTATGGCTTTACTCATAATGATAATTTTAAAGTCATATTAGCTAACGAGTATGAAAAAGACATTGCAAAAGCATATTCGCTAAACCACCCTGATGTAAAAATATTGGATTGCGATATTAGAGATTTAACAGAAGAAATTTTAAATAAAGAAATTACTATGCAAGTTGATATTGTTGTTGGTGGACCACCATGCCAATCATATTCAACATTAGGCAAAAGACAAAATGATGATAGGGCCCATTTATTTGAAGAATATTGTAGGATACTCAAAATATTAAAACCTAAGATGTTTTTATTTGAAAATGTTACTGGCATTTTAAGCATGAATAATGGAAAATTATTCAAGGATGTTCAAGAATGTTTTAAAGATATAGGCTATGAATTAAAATATAAAGTATTAAATGCTGCTAACTATGGTGTTCCTGAAATACGTGAAAGGGTAATCTTAGTTGGAACAAAATGTAAAAACAATTTCAACTATCCAGAACCAACGCATGGCAATCAACCAGGTTTAAAACCTTATGTCACATTAAAGGATGCTTTAAGTGATATGCCTATATTAGAAAGCGGAGAAGAATGTTCAAATTACTTAACAAATCCATCAAACGATTTTCAGCATTTCGTGCATGATTGTGATAAATTAAGAGATAATCAATCTCCTAAAAATGGAGAACATCTAATTAAAATAATGCAAGCTTTACCTGATGGTGGTTCAAAAGGTGACTTACCAGAAGAATTAAGACCTAAAAGTGGTTTTGGGAATACATATGCTAAAATGTGGTGGGAAAGACCTGCCCCTACCATAACAAGAAATTTTGCTTGTCCATCTTCTTCAAGATGTGTACATCCTAGAGATTCTAGGGCACTATCAACACGAGAAGGTGCGAGATTGCAAAGTTTCCCAGATAGTTATAAATTTTATGGCTCAACAAGTATGAAAAATTTAGAAATTGGTAATGCCGTTCCACCACTATTATCAATTGCGTTAGCAAAACAAGTAAAAAAGTTTTTTGAAGAAAAAAAATAGGTATGCTCCTATTTTTTTCTTTTTATAATATCTATTAAATTTTTAATTATATCTGCTATTTTAAAATCATAAAAATTTATGTTCTTTAAATTTATTTGATATGCAGGTTTTCCACCATAAGGACGATGATAAGGAATAAATCTAAATTCTAAGTTATTATCTATAGGTATTAATGAATAAGTCTTATTTACCAACGATACAGCTAATAAAACACTGTTAGTTTGTAAAAGTTTATTAAACTTATTATCTCTTAAATCAAGGGTATTATATTTTCCCCAATAGTTTGAGTAATCATTCATTATTTCAATATTTAATATCTGGTTATCATAATTAAAAATTACATCACTATCTGAACCAACTTTACTATGAGGAAGGATAACTCTTTCTTTATCTTTGCCAGAAAGATATAAGTTATAACCTAAACTATTGAATTTTTGAACAATATAATCTTCAAATATCCATGAAGAAACTAAATCTCTTGCATACTCCATAGGGGAACGCCCATCACGATTGTGAACACATGATAAGATATTAGCATAAACACTAGGATATAAATCTTTTAATTTTTCTTCATTTCCTTCTAACACCAGGAAGTTACTCTCACTATAATTTAATTTTTTAGCCAAACGCTCTAACGGCATTTCAAAAAATTTTGATAATTCTTGATATGTATGTGTCATTTTAATTCTCCGAAGGTTTTTCTCCATGAAACTTTTTGTATAATCTAGCGTAAATTTCTTTTTGGATTTTAATAGAACAATTGTCTATAACTTTTGGGTTTGCAATTTTTACAACTCTTCCTTTTTCATCATAAATCCAGTAATTTCTATCTGCACGATTACATTTTTCACATTGCGGGATTATATTTCCTTCTTCTAGTGGCTTATTTGGGTCCATATGTCCCTTTTGAAGCTTTGTTATCGTTTCTGGCCAATTATAATTTGGTTCGCCTTCCTTTGAGCCACAAGTCGCACATCTATAATCATAAGACTTTTTTAAATCTTTCCAATAATTCCCAGTAAATTTTTCAATTCTTTTTTGAGCATTAAATCCAGGATATGCCCTTTCTAATGAAATAAGTTTATATTCGCCGGATTTTATATCTGTTATATTATCATTTCTAGTGCCGGAAGCAATAAACCAACCTTTTTGTGCAGCCAAATGTCTTGCTTGTTGAACATCATTAACATCTGGATAAAATCTCTGTATAAATCTCGTTAATTCTGATTTTGTAATTACTTTAGTATTTGGGTAATTTAAAGATAGAAAAATTAAAGTTAAAGCATCCTTTGTATAATTATTTCCAGATTTCAAATTGGGCATTTTTACTCCAAGAATTTTTAAATATTTTTCATAATATGTTTTTATCATCTCATATTGTAATTTAATTTCATTATCATTCATAATTTCACCTTTTCCTTTATTCAAAATCAAAAAATTGATTTAAAGTCATATTGAATGCTTTTGCAATTTTCTCTAAATTTTCAAGTGATACATTGCGTTTGCCCCTTTCAAGGCTTGTGATGTATGTTCTGTCTAAATCGCACTTGAAAGCAAACTCTTCTTGGCTCATACCTTGTTGTTGTCTTAATTCTTTTATTCTTTTACCAACTTTTTCTTTAATCATTGACTTTCTCCAAATTTATTTATATAATATTACCAATAATGTGACTTATTTTACAACCGACTTTAAGTCACATTTTATAAAAAGGAGTAATAATTATGAAAAAAGCTGTTATATATGCAAGATATTCTAGTGACAGTCAGACAGAGCAAAGCATTGATGGGCAATTAAGAGTTTGCAAGGAATATGCTGAAAAGAATGGGTATGAAATTGTTGCTGAATATATCGACAGGGCTATGACTGGCACAAACGATAATCGCCCAGACTTCCAACGAATGATTAAAGACAGTTTTAACAAAAAATGGGAGTATGTTCTTGTATATAAATTTGACAGATTTTCGAGAGATAAATATCAATCAACATTGCACAAGCACACTTTAAAACAAAACGGTGTTAAAGTTATTTCCGCAATGGAAAATATTCCTGACACTCCCGAAGGCATAATACTTGAAAGTTTACTTGAAGGTATGAACCAATATTATTCTGCTGAACTTTCTCAAAAGGTTAAGCGTGGTTTAAAAGAAAGTAGAATTAAAGGCTTGTTTACTGGTGGTCCAACTCCTTATGGCTACAATGTAAAAGACAAGAAAGTTAGCATAAACGAAGAACAAGCGAACATTGTTTGTGAATATATGTTTAATCAATATTATAGTGGCAAGCGAATTAAAGAAATTGTTACTTTGCTTGCAGAAAAAGGAATTAAAAATACTTATGGTAAACCTTGGAGAATAAATATGGTTTCAAGAGTTTTGAGAAATCCAAACTATAAAGGCTGTGTTTATGCTGACAACACTTGCTACACAAATATTTTTCCTGCAATAGTAAGTGAACAAGTGTTTGACGAAGTAAATGCTCGTTTAAAAGTCGCAAAACGCACTTCTGCACACTTTAAGACTGATGTTAATTATCTTTTAAGTGGCAAACTCATTTGTGGCAAATGCGGTGGTTTAATGACTGGAGATAGTGGCAAAGGTAAAATGGGCAAGATTTACAACTACTACAAATGCTTTACAAAGAAAAAGAACAAAGACCTTTGCGATAAAAAGTCTATCTCGCAAGAATATATTGAAAATATAGTTTTGCTCGCTACAAAAGAATTTTTAAATCAAACTGATTTGAATGAACTTTCCACTTGTCTTGCTGATACATACAACAAAAGCATTGAAAAAGATAAAGTTTTGGAAAGTTTAAATAAGCAACTGCAAGAAAATAACAAAAAACTTGCAAACTTTGTTCGTGCAATAGAAAATGGAATTTTTAACGATACAACAAATGAAAGAATGAGAGAACTTGAAATAGCAAAAAAAGACTTACAAGAAAAAATAACAAGCCGAGAAATGCTTGTTATTAAACCACTTGATAAAAATGTTATTTACTCATTCTTGTGTTCTTTTAAAGATATTGAACTAACTGACAAACTCGCTTGTCAGCGACTTGTTGATATGTTTATAAACAAAGTTATTCTTTACGATAAATATTGCGAAATTTATTTTAACACAAATGGTGATAAATCTAAACAACTCAAACTCAAAGAACAACCTGATATTGATAGTGAAATTTTGTTTGAAAGCAATAAAAAAGAGCAATCCTACTCAAAAAGTTCGGATTACTCCCTAATGGCGGAGAGTTAGGGATTCGAACCCCAGTAGGCTTTCACCTAAACGGTTTTCAAGACCGCCGCTTTCGACCGCTCAGCCAACTCTCCAAATTATTTTATCAATGATAAATTGACAAACATCTAGTTTAGTATACATGATTTTTTGTTTTATTGCAACACTTTTTTTGAATTTGATAAAACAATTTTCAAAACTTAAAAAATATTTTTACAGAGATTAACAAAACGCATTACTAAACTTTTTGTAAGTGAAGAAGAATTGTTAGATATACAAAAGTAATTTGGTTGAGTGATATTTGTCAAATGTAAAAAAGAGTGATAACACTTTTGTTTTCATTACAATATAATTTAGTTGTTTTGAAATAATAAGTTGTTAATATTTTATCTATTTAATTTTACACAAGATAGTCTATAAGAATTAAAAATATTATTTTGTAAAATATTTGTAAAATTAATTTAATATTTACAAAATATGCAAAAAGTAGTATTAGGAAGTTGTATTTTGGATTAAGTATGTTCCAAATTCTTGTTAATCTACCTTTATTTTTATCATAAAATAGGCTATAATATGTCGAAATTTGTCGAATACATAAAAATTAAGGCATAGTATAATTAAATTTAACGGTTATGAAAAATAATTTTCTGTTTATATATAATTTCTCTTGACTAAATTAGTATAAACTGACATAATGACAATATAGTGACAAGTCAATAAATAAAACAAAGGAGAAATTTATGCAAAACACTATAAAAAAGCCAGAACTCGGTGAGTTAATCAAGCAAAAAAGAAAATCAATGGGACTCACTATTGAGCAAGCCGCTAGAAAGGCAGGTGTTGGGACGAAAACATGGTGCAGATATGAGGCTGGTGAACCAATTAGGCAAGACAAGTTTAAAAATATTAGTAGGTTACTGAATTTATCAAAAACGCAGACTGAACAAGATGACAATTATACTGTCGAAAATTGTCGAAAAGATAAATTTTGGTCAAACTTCCTAGAAAAAGAATATGGCCCTGTGTCTGCATTATCATTTGCGGTAGGCAGTGAAATCTTGCTAGATGAAATTGAAGAAGAACTTGAAGAGTTGGCAAAAATGCCAAAAAATTCTCATATTGGGCAACTTAAAATTTCATGTATTAAAGTCTTGTTGCCACCACAATTCTTAACATTCTACGACTACGATTTTTTATATGCAACAAGGGCTGCTTTAAAACAATTAATGAATATTGCTGAGAGAAATAATAAGATGATTGCTCGTCGAGTGATAGACGAAATTTTGCTAACAATGATTGTTGAAGAAGCATGTGATGTTATTGATGTAAATAATGATGAGTGTACAGACTGGATTTACGATATGTTTGGAGATAGTGACATTGATTTTTTGTTTTATGATAATATTTATTTGTTAAAGGATTCAATATATCATTTTTCACATTGGTTTGATGAACAATTTTATTGTGAATAAAAATAGTAAAAATAGATTTGCGGGGCGTGGTGTTTATTCTTTTTGATATACCGTTGCATTTTTGTCAATATTTTAGCTTGTCGAAATATATTTTTATAAATTTTACAAAATATTTTACAATAATATTAAACTTGTGTTTTTTTTAAATTAAAAACATTTTTCAACGCTGGCTATTTTTGCGAAAAATGTCGAATTTGTCGGGTAATGTCGACTTAGGTGGGGTGGACTGAAATATACCGTTGCAGATTTGGTGGTTTTTTCTGTGATTTTCTTGTGCAAATAGGTAAATATTTGACTTAATTTTGACTGCGGGGATATACTAAATCCGTAGTATTTTTGCTTAGTTTGTCAAGAAAAATTGGAGTTTAAAACAAAAAGACTTGATAAATTTTGTCGAAAAATGTAAAATATATTTTAGAAAAAATATAATTTTAGGTTTGAAAAAATGAAATATTTACGGAAGATAATCATAGGAGTAGTAATCGTTGCGGTTGCAATAACGGGCATGGTTTTAATCAAAAATGGCATACGAAAAGACGCCACAATTAGCATTGACCAAAACAGCCTAACGCTCACAATTCACGACAAAGTTGACATCAACAAAGCCTGCGGGATTAGAGTTGAAAACACCAATCAAAGTCCGTTTTACACCAGCGGAAATGTTAGCCTTGTAAAAATTGACCCAACCACCGGTGTGATTGAATGTTTGGCGAGCGGTCAAGCGGTCGTTTCCGTAAATGTCAGGGTGGACGAAGACACCTTGATTCGTGAAGATATCGACATAACAATTTTGGACGAAACGGTTTTTGCAACCAACGCTGTGATTGAAAAAGAAACTGTTACTTTGACTAAAAATTCGACCACAACAAACCAACTTTCGCATAACGGAAGCAATCTGGAAATTTTGGTTAGATATGAAAACTCGCTCGTTACATACGACCCAGAAACTGGTGTGATTACAAGCGGGAACACTGCTGGAACGGACACAGTTTTTGTGTATGTACCAAAGAACGAAACCGAATATTTTATTCTAAGTTTCACAGTTGAAGTCCGTGACAATGTGACTACAATTAGCAAAACAATTAGCCTAAACTCTACCACCAAAATTGATTTTGGTGATGAGATAACGGCGGAGTTTGTTCCAAATATGAATGATGTTTCAGTCTTGGACGACAGTATTTTGACAGTGCTAGACTACGATTGTAGTTTTCTAATCGTCAACGCCAAAAAAGTTGGCACAACAACGATTGCAATTAGAAATAACGCCATTAATGTGGTAATCGATGTAAGTGTTGTATAAATGATTGATTTTGTTTGAGTAATGCGTTAGAATATATATGTTTTTAGGAGAAAATATGAGAAAGTTTTTTAGAGAATTTAAGGAATTTATTTCAAGAGGCAATGTGTTTGATATGGCAGTAGGTTTGATTATTGCTACTGCGTTCAACAAAATTGTTTCCAGTTTGGTTAACGACATTATCATGCCACTCGTAACATGGGCTACAGGTGCAGCAAGTCTTGCAGATTTGAGTGTTGTTCTAAGATGGAACGAAGCAGGCGAACCAACATTAACTTGGGCATACGGCAACTTTATTCAAACAGTAATCGACTTTTTGATTATTGCATTCTCAGTGTTCTGCATGGTAAAAATTGTTAATTCGTCAAGAAAGAAATTCAAAGAAATTGAAGAATATGCAATCAAGCAAAGCAACAAGGAAATCAAGGCAGAGAAGAAGGCTGTAAAAATTCAAGCAAAGCAAGAAGGCAAACCTTTTAAACAGGCTTGGAAAGAACATGAAGAAGCCAAAAAGGCAAAACTAGAAGCCGAGAAAAAAGCACTCGAAGAACAAAAGGTGCTTGAAGAAGCCAACAAGCCAAAACCAGAAACCACAGACGATATTTTAAAAGATATTCGCACATTGCTAGAAAAAAATAAAACGGAATAATCTTCCGTTTTTTTATGCCAAAATATAATAAAAATTTCAGAAAACTTGAATTAAACGCTGAAAAATTTTCTAAAAATGCTTTAAAAATTACATTTTATCGTTAGGACTTTTACGGTCAAGTTCTGCAAAAAACTTTTTGTTTGCTTGCACTGAAATGTTGTTTTTATCAAATTTTTCAGCACGAGAATTGTAGTGTTTGGAACTTGCTATATTGCCCAGTTTGTAGTTGCAAACACAAAGTTGTAGGCAAGGGTAGATTTCGTAATATTCTCGCTCAACAAATGCACCGGATTTTAAGTTTGGCGAAGATTTTAATGCGTTTTTAAACCAAAACATGGCAGTTTTATAATCGTTTTCTTGCATGAGCAAATCGCCGAGTTTACAGCAGATTTCCGCTCTCGGCAGTCCAAAAAGCAAACTCATCAAAAGGCTATACTTTGCACTTTTTCTATCACCGATAGCCAAAAAACAATCGCTCATGTCTTTGCAGGCAGAAATTGCATTTTCGCTCCAAATGTTTGGCATTTTCAAAAATTTTGAAAACTCCTTTATCGCCCGAGAGTATTTTTGATTAAACATCAGTTCACGAGCGTAGTAATACATTTGTCGTTCGCTAAAAATTATGCCTTGCTTTCTAAGGTTTTCGTAGATTTTTAGGTTGCGGTTGGATTTTTTTGTTTGAACAATTTTTCTGTGCTCTATGCTGGTGTCAAGATAGCAGATTTTGCCGTGCGGACTGATTACTTCATGCACGGGGTCTTGCCATAAAAACGAGCCATCATTTTTTACAATTCGCTCCCGATAGTAACTAAAATTTGGCTTGCCAGCGCTGTCAAAACTTATGTCGTATTTTAGCATAACAACATCAAAATTCGTTTTTTCAAGACTCTGTTTTAACTTTTTTAGTTGCTTAACGGTTTTGCTTGGCATTACATCGTCTGCGTCCAGCCACATAACATAGTCCATGCTTGCTTTGGAAAACGCAAAATTTCGGGCGAGCGAAAAATCATTTTTCCACTCAAAATCAAACACTTTGTTGGTGTAATTTCTTGCTATTTTCTTGGTAGAGTCGGTCGAGCCAGTATCGACAATGATAATTTCGTCAAACACGCCTTTGCAACTGTTCAAGCACCTAGCAAGCACTTTTTCTTCGTTTTTAACAATCATTGCAAGTGATAAAGTTTTCATAATTCCTCACATAATTTATTTAGGTTTTGGTGCAAAAAACAGACGAAAAACAACAAATATAACGATTTTGGCTATGCTATCATGCGGACTAATGCCAATTAGGCGGTGAGTATAAAAAAATCGTTTGCTATTTTTTTGTTTTAAACCTATAATTATATATGTTCAATCTTATTAAATAAGATATAGTACTTTTTAGATAATATGGGGATAAAATGGATTTCATAAACGAAAGCGAGCAGGGAGACAGTAATTCAAAAGCGAATGTTCACGCAGGACACCGAAGTAGATTTAGGCACGCCCTAACGGCTAGTCAGTGGGAAAGTTGCAACGAGCATCAACTTTTGGAGTATATCCTTAGCGTTGTTATTCCACGCAGAGATACAAACCCGCTGGCTCACGACTTAATCGAAGAGTTTGGAAGTCTTGCAAATGTGTTAGATGCTAGTTGCTACGACCTAATGCAAATCAAAGGTGTTGGCGAAGTCACAGCGACTTTTCTTCATAGCATACCAAGTTTGTTTAAAGCATATAAACTAAGCAAGGTTGCTGAAAAGCCAACGCTAACCTGTGCGTCAAATGTTTTCAAATATTTTGGAACGGCGTTCAACCATATGCCGATGGAAGAATTCCACATTTTGTGTGTTGATTCTAGTGGAAGACTCATCAGCAAAAAGTTGGTGGCAAAAGGTTCTAACAACGAAGTCGCATTTTCTTTAAAAACAGTTTTGGAGTATGCAATAAGAACACAAGCCGCTGGCATAATTTTGATGCATAATCACCCAAACGGCGAGCCAAAACCGAGTCCAGAAGATGTTAAACTCACGCATCAAATCTATAACAATTTGATGTTAAACGGGATTGCAGTTTTGGACCACTTAATCGTTGGCAGACAAGACAATAGTTATTATAGTTTTAAACAAAGCGGACTTATGGACGACTTTGATAAAAAATTAAGAACGCTATCGTTGGCGGGGAATGTAAAGAGCAATCCGCCACCATACACAGCGTAGTAAGGAGTATATATATGGAAAAACTAAAAAATTTGGATAAAATCGTAAATCTTTGCAAGTCTAGGGGCTTTATTTTTCAAGGTAGCGAGATTTATGGCGGAATGGGAAACACTTGGGACTATGGTCCAGTTGGTGTTGAACTAAAAAACAATGTTAAAAGAGCATGGTGGAAAAAGTTTGTTCAAGAAAACGACAACAGTTTTGGCGTTGACGCAGATATCTTGATGAACAGTAGAGTTTGGGACGCAAGCGGTCACACTCAAAGTTTTAGTGACCCAAAAATGGATTGCAGAAATTGCAAAACTCGTCACAGAGCCGACAATCTTATCGAAGAATACAACAGAAAGCATAACATTGAAATGCCAGTTGATAGCATGACAAGAGAAGAAATGCAAGCCTACATTTTGGAACACCAAATCAAGTGCCCAAATTGCGGAAAATGCGATTTTACTGAAATCAAGAATTTTAATCTTATGTTTTCAACCAAGCGTGGAGTAACAGACGATAGTCAGGATATAATCTATCTTCGTCCAGAAACAGCGCAAGGCGAATTTGTTAACTTTTTGAATGTTCAACGAACAACCCGAGCAAAAGTGCCTTTTGGAATTGCTCAAATCGGCAAGGCGTTTAGAAATGAAATTACACCGGGCAACTTTATTTTTAGGACTATCGAGTTTGAACAAATGGAACACCAATTTTTCTGCAAGCAGGAAGACAGCGAAAAGTTCTATAACGAATACAAGCAAAAAGCATGGGATTTTGCAACAAGTGTTGGTCTAAAAGCCGAAAATTTGCGTTTTAAAGACCACGACAAACTTGCTCACTACGCAAAAGCCGCTTGCGATATTCAATACAACTTCCCAATCGGCTGGAACGAACTAAACGGCATTCACAACCGTAGCAACTACGACCTTAGTCGTCATCAAGAGTTTTCTGGAAAGAGTATGCTTTATCTCGACCCAGTAACAAACGAAAAGTATATTCCTTGCGATATTGAGTATTCTATCGGTTGCGACAGACTCGTGCTTGCACTTCTTTGTGAAGCGTATGATGAAGAACTTTTGGACGATGGCGAAACAAGAGTTGTTATGCACTTCAAGCCACAAATTGCTCCATACAAGGTTGCAATTTTGCCACTTCAAAAAAATTTAAGTGAAAAAGCGAAAGAAGTTCTTGCTCTCTTAAAATCAAAATTCATGACTTCGTATGATGAAGCAGGAAGTATTGGTAAAAGATATCGCCGTCAAGACGAAATTGGAACACCTTATTGCGTTACAATCGACTTTGATACTCTCGAAAAAAACACAGTTACTGTTAGAGATAGAGATACGATGAAGCAAGAGATTGTTTCGGTTGACAATTTGGTTAGTTTTCTTCAATCAAAAATAGACTAACAATTATGCTCTCAAATTTGGGAGCATTTTTTTCACTGATTTTTGCTTTTGTACAAATATTTTTTTATGATATAACATATATAAATTAATGTAATTATGGGAGAAGTATGGATTATTACACAAAAAGTACTGACGAAGTCTTAAAAAAACTTGAAACTAGCAAAAACGGACTCGTTTCTTCACAGATTCAGGAAAGACTTGACCCAAGTCACTTAAACAAACTTCACGAAGGCAAGAAAAAATCCATCTTTGCCAAGTTTTTTGCGCAATTTAGCGATATAATGGTTATTATATTGCTGATTGCTGCCGTTATTAGCACAGCACTTGCAATCTATCAAAAGGAATATTCCAACTTGTTTGAAGGCGGAATAATCTTTTTTATCGTTATTTTAAATGCGACTATGGGCGTTATTCAGGAAAACAAGGCAGAAAACGCTCTTGAAAGTTTGAAAAAAAGCACCGAGCCGTTTTGCGAAGTAATCCGTGACGGCGTTCAACAAAAAATCAAGACTGTTGAACTTGTAAAAGGCGATATTGTCGTGCTGGAAGCAGGCGATATCGTTCCCGCCGATTTAAGGTTAATCGAAACTCATTCCATGAAAATTGACGAGTCCAGTTTGACGGGCGAAAGTTTGACGATTGAAAAAAATGCAAACCTTGAACTTGCTCAAAACACACCTCTTAGCGAACGCAAAAACATGGCGTATTCTGGAACGGTTGTGGCTTATGGCAGGGGCATGGGTGTTGTGGCCGAAATTGGAACAGACACCGAGTTTGGCAAAATTTCTGTTTTAATTCAAACGGGTAAAAAGGAACTCACTCCACTTCAAAAAAGTTTAAACAAAATTGGCAAAATCATCAGTTATTCTGTTCTAGCAATAGCAGTTATAATATTCTTTATAGAAATTTTCTTTGCACATCAAAATAGCATAATCGAAGCATTTTTAACAGCCGTTGCTCTTGCTGTAGCAGCAATTCCAGAAAGTTTGCCAGCGGTTGTAACAATTATTATGGCTCTTTCCGTTCAAAAACTTGCCAGCAAAAATGCAATCATAAAACGACTCCACGCAGTCGAGACTTTGGGCAGTTGTCAAGTAATCTGCTCGGACAAAACAGGCACACTCACTCAAAACAAAATGACGGTTAAAAGCCTGTTCTACTCAGGAACAATGTTTGACGAAAACGCCACCCACAACTATCAAAGCAAGCAGTTTATAGAACTGTTAAAAGACATGGTGCTTTGCAATGATTCGTCTGTTAACAAACGAGTTGCCATTGGCGACCCAACCGAAACTGCACTCATAAATTTTGGTTTTCAGTGTGGGCAAGATGTTAATTCTATTATCAAAGATTGTAAGCGAGTTTACGAAATTCCGTTTGATAGCAACCGAAAACTCATGACAACCGTCAATAAGTGCGGAGACAAAATCTGTTCATACACAAAAGGAGCGGTTGACGGACTTTTAAAAAGATGTACGCACATTTTGCTTGGCGGAAAGAAAGTTAAGATAACCGAGCAAGATATTTCAGCAATCAGCACCGCAAACGAACAAATGGCGGGCAAGGCGTTAAGAGTTCTTGCTTTTGCCTACAAAGAACATGACGAGTTTGATAAAAACGAAAAGTTTGAAGAAAACATGGTGTTTTTGGGACTCGTTGGAATGATTGACCCACCAAGACCCGAAACAATAGAAGCAATCAAAAGATGTTTTAATGCAAGTTTAAAACCAGTCATGATTACTGGCGACCACGCCGTTACTGCTTTTGCTATCGCAAAGGAACTTGGTATCGCTAGCAAAAAAACTCAGGTTATCACTGGCGAACAACTAGACAAACTCAGCGACAACGAATTTTTGGAAAAAATCAATCGTTATTCGGTGTTTGCTCGTGTAAGCCCAGGGCATAAAGTAAGGATTGTAAAAGCGTATCAAAAACTTGGCAAGGTTGTTGCAATGACTGGCGATGGTGTAAATGACGCACCAAGTTTAAAGATTGCCGATATCGGCGTTGGCATGGGAATTACGGGAACAGATGTAACCAAAGATGTTGCTGATATGATTATTAGTGACGACAATTTTGCAACCATTGTTGTTGCGGTGGAAGAAGGCAGAAAAATCTACTCCAACATTCAAAAAACAATTCAGTTTTTGCTTTCAACCAATGCGGTCGAAGTTGTAACACTGTTTTTGGCGTGTATTTTCTTGCCACAATATACTTTCTTAGTTCCTTCGCAACTACTGTTTATCAACTTTATAACCGACAGTTTGCCAGCAATCGCTCTTGGACTTGAACCCGCTGAGTACGACATCATGGACAGACCACCACGGGAAAACAGTTCAAACATTTTGAGTAACGGAGTTGGCTACAATATCTTGTATCAAGCGGGACTTCAAATTGTCATAATCATGCTAATGTTCACGCTTGGCGTAAAGTTCTACGGCAACAAGGTTGCAACCACAATGGTGTTCTTCACAATCAGCCTTATTCAAGTGTTCCACTCGTTCAATCTAAAAACCAATCATAGCCTAAAAACCATCAATATTTTCAAAAATAAAGTGTTCAACTATTCCGTTTTGATAGAATTTGGACTAATCGCACTTGTGGCTTTTGTTCCATTTTTAACAAGCATTTTTGGACTATGTTCACTCACATGGGTGCAATGGTTAATCGTGCTAGCGTCATCAATCTGCATTATTCCTTTTGTAGAACTTTCCAAATTTTTGGTGGATAAACTAAGAATAGAGCGAGTAAAATAAGTTTTAGATATTTACAAACAATAATTTATGTGATAAAATATCATAGAAATTGGAGAAAAATTATGAAGACAATAACAAAAAATGTTGAAGTATTATGGAAGGACACAAAGCGTATTTTTGGAATGCCACTTTCGTTTACAAAGTATGCAATCATTTCAAAACCAGGTCAATGGGTAAAACTTGTTGAGGAAAGCGGAGTTCTTTCCACCAATGTAGAAGAAGTTATGGCTTATCGTGTTGACGATGTGGGCGTGTATCAATCGGTGTTTGGAAAACTTTTTAATGTCGGCAATGTTGAAGTTTACTGCAAAGACGCTTCAACCGATGTTTTGGTATTTAAAAATGTTAAAAACCCATATCAAGTAAAAGACTTAATCACTGATGTTGTTGAAAGGGAGCGAAAAGCCCGCAACATTCATTACTCGGAAGTTCAGTATTAATTTTAAACCACAAACTTTTTGATTTGTGGTTTTTTTGTGCTATAATCATCGTATGGAATATATTTTAATTGGATTAATCGCACTTTGCGTGGTGCTTCTACTCATTCTAATTTTTAAAAAATCAAAAGTGGAGTTTGGCGGAAATATCGACAAAATGGTCGTTGACCTAAACGAAAAAAACAAGCAGGACTTAACCAATCTTTACTCGCTGATTAAGCAACTTCATGACTCGCAACTGGAAATGATAAAACTATATAACGACAGCGTTGTTGCAAACATCAATAATATTAACAAAGCCACCGAACAAAACCTAAAAATGATGGCAGAAAAGATTGCAGAACTCAGTGCAAAAACCGAAAATCAAATGGACAAGTTGATTTATCAAACCAATCAAAGTTTGAGCGAAATCAACCAAAACAACTCCAAAAAATTGGACGAAATGCGTGTTATCGTTGACGACAAGTTGACTAGCACTTTAAATGATAGGTTAACAAAGAGTTTTCAGGTTGTCAGCGAACAACTTTCTGCCGTAACCAAAGGACTTGGCGAAATGCAGTCGCTTGCTAGCGGTGTTGGCGACCTAAAAAAAGTGCTAACAAATGTTAAAACTCGTGGAACTTTTGGCGAAGTTCAACTTGGAGCGCTTCTTGAACAAATGCTTGCTCCAAATCAGTTTTCAAGCCAAGTTATGCTCACAAAAAACAGCACCGAGCGTGTGGATTATGTTATCAACCTACCGGGAAAAGACGACAAGATTTTGTATCTTCCAATAGACGCAAAATTCCCAATCGAAGATTTTGTTAGACTCGTTGACGCCACCGAACAAGGCACGCTTGATATGATTCAAGCCAGCCAAAAGCAACTTGCCAAGCGTGTTAAGGAAGAGGCAAAATCAATCAGTGAAAAGTATATTCAAGTGCCAGACACCACCGATTTTGCTATCATGTACTTGCCAACCGAAAGTTTGTATGCCGAAGTCATCAAGCAAGCAGGTTTGTTCGAACAAATCCAGCGGGACTACAAGGTTACAATTTGCGGTCCAACAACACTTTCAGCACTCCTAAACAGTTTGCAAATGGGCTTTAAAACTCTAACGATTGAAAAGCGAAGCAGTGAAATTTGGACAATGCTTTCCACTTTCAAAAAAGAGTTTTCAACCTATGTTGAACTCTTAACCAAAACACAGAAAAAACTTAGCGAAGCCACCGACACTATCGAAAGTGCAACAAAAAAATCGGCTAAAATTCAAAAGCAACTTTCAAAAGTTACTGATTTTGATGACGGCACGGGCTTGCTAGAATAAAAAAACAAACAACTTGATTTTCAGGTTGTTTTTTTGTTTGTACATATTTTTTGTTTTTCTCCACAAAACTAATTTGAAATTGGAGAAAGATATGGATAATAGAAATCTTAATGAACATCAAAAAAACATGAAAAACAAGTCGAAAAAGCGAAACTTTTGGATAGGTTCGGGCTTTTTGGCTCTTGTTTTAATCATTGCTCTTGTTGGGCAACTGCAACTTTCCAACACGCCAAACGACACCTTTGGGAACGGAACATATATCAACGGGCAGTCCGTTTCGGGTTACACTGTCGAAAAGGCTAGCCAAGTTGTTGCTGACCAAATGAAAGACCAGATTGACGGCATAAAAGTGGAAATTATCTATAAAGACAAAATTTGGACTTTTACGCAAGACGATTTTGAAATTAACGAAGCCGTAAAAACAGTGGTTCAAAACGCATATAACACTTATAAGTTCAGCACTGTGAATAATTCAAAAACAAGCAATTCTAATATTTTAAAGGGACTAAGTTCTACCGACAAAACCTATCGTGTTTCGCTCAAATCAACATTCAAAAACTTTAACGAAAAGATTGACGAAATCGTTGCTCAAATTCAAAAAGAGCCAAAAAATGCGATTGTTTCGTTCAATCCAGACGCCACCGAAATGTTCACAGTTAGCGAAGGCGAAAGTGGAATACAAGTCGACACTGAAAAACTTTATCAAGACTTAGAAAATCAGTTTTTGCGAACAAAAGACATCAAAGTTTATGTTAACACAACGGGCATAAAGCCAGAAATCGACAAATCATACTACGACAACAAACTAAACCTTATGAGCAAATTTTCAACAACCCTAAAAGACTCGCAAGAAGGCAGAAGGGCAAATGTTGACTTGGCTCTAAAAAAATTTAACGGAAAAGTTGTCAAGGCGGGCGAAAAAGTTTCGTTCAACGAAATCACAGGCCCACAAACAGCCGAAGGTGGCTATAAGCCAGCAGTTGTTATCTACAATGGAAAGTTCACAACTGGAATTGGCGGTGGAATTTGTCAGGCAAGCACAACGCTCTACAATGCTCTTGTGCTAGCAAACTTGGAAATTGACGAAGTTCACAAGCACACTTTGCCAGTTGGCTATGTTGAGTTATCGCTTGATGCAATGGTCAGCGAAGGATATAGCGACATGGTGTTTACAAATAACAGCGAAGACGATATCTATATCAAATGCTACACAAATCAAGACGAAGCAGTTGTTGAAATCTATGGCAACAGCATTCCAGACGGTGTAACAATCAAGCGAGTTGCGGAATTTATCGGCAATATTCCACACAATGGCGACAAGATTATTGTTGACGAAAAAGGCGAGTATGCCGACAAGGTTCTCTACAAAGGCGAGTACTATCGAGTTAAGTACCCACGAGAAGGCTACGAAGCCAAAGCATACAAGGAAACTTTTGAGAATGGCGAACTTGTCAAAAAAGAAGAAATCAGGCATGAAAAATATCAGCCAATAGACGGCATAATCGTGGAAGGCGCAAAAGAGCCACCAGAAGATTATGTTATTCCAGAAACAGATGTTGAATTTATTAAACCACAAAAAATTGAAAACACCAATGTTGAAACAGTTGTTAAAAAAATAAAAAACCAAAACCCACCAAAATTCAATCCTTAGTTAAGAATGTTTGATATTACAAATATAAAGTGTGTTTAAAAAATTTGTGAATTAATGGCGAGCATAGATATTAAGTGTGCTAAGTTTGGAAACGCTTACAATTTTGCATAACAAATTGTCAGTTAAAAAGCAGAGTGAATACGATATTCACACGGCGTGCATAAACACAAATCAATGTGAATAGAAATATAGAGATAGTTTAAAAACAAGGCAAACTATCTCTTTTTTGTGGAAAAGTTATACACACTTATTCACAGTTGTTCACTTTTTTGGCACAAAAAGTGCCACCAAATAAAAATTTACAAAAATAAATTGTGGATAACTTGGGTATATTTGGTGGATAAGTGGATAACTTTTGTATATTTATGACTCAAAGGGTGCATTTTTATGCAAAATTCATAAATATTCATGCAAATTTATAATTATAAGTGTGTGTATAAGTGGATAACTTTGTGCCACTTGTGTTTTTGCTTGATATTTCGTTAAAAATTGGTGTTGATAAGTTTTTTTGGACTGTGAATTACTTTTCGTTTGATGAATTGTTTATTCATATTTTGCTTGGACAAGCCATATAGATATTGTAAAGGTGGAATTATGAGTAAAAGAAAAAAACTTGCACTAATTTTATTTATAGGAATGATTGTTGTTTCCAGCATCGGTTTTGTTGGGTGTTCGAACAACTTTATTTCTAGTTTTAGCAAAGATGTAAACGAGTACACTCTTAGCGTGTCGGTGGACGAAGTCAATCACAAACTGTCCGCCACGCAGTCGGTGGACTACATTAACAAGACAGACAAAAATCTGTCCAATGTGTGCTTTCACTTGTATGCAGACTCCTTTCAAAAGGGCGTATCAAACAAGCCAGTTAGCGTGCTGTATGAAAACAAGGCGTATCCAAACGGCGAAAGTTTTGGCGGAATAACTAGCCTAAAAGTTAGCCTAAACGGCAAGGAAGCAAACACTGAGCGAGAAGGCACGGATAAAACAATTTTAAAAGTAAACTTGGCGGAAGAACTCTGCCCACGGGAAAGAGTAAAAATTGATTTTGAATACACAATCGACTTGCCAAACATTAATCATCGTTTTGGCTATGGCGACAACACAATCAATCTTGGTAATTTTTATCCCGTGGCTTGCGTGTTTGAAAACGGCGATTTTAACAAAAGCGAGTATCACTACAATGGCGACCCATTTTATAGCGATATGGCAAACTATGATGTGACCATTAGCCACTACGATAACTATACACTAGCGTCAACTGGAAATGTTGTGTCTAGCGAAACCACTGACCACCAAACCACCGAAAAAATCAAAGCGTTTGCAGTTAGAGATTTTGCCATGGTTCTTAGTAGCAAGTTTCAAGTTAAATCCGCAAAAGTTCAAAACACAACAATAAATTATTACTACTACAGCGACCAAAATCCAGAGAAGTCACTGCAAACGGCGGTGGATAGCCTTAACACATTTAACAGCATGATTGGATTATATCCATATCAAACGCTTGCGGTGGTCGAAAGTAATTTTGTTCATGGTGGAATGGAATTTCCAAACCTAGTTTTAATCAGCGATTGCCTAGAAAAGTACGAAGATTATCAAAACACCATTATTCACGAGATTGCTCATCAGTGGTGGTATGGAATGGTAGGCAACAACGAGTATGACTATGGCTGGCTGGACGAAGGCTTGACCGAGTACACCACAGCGCTGTTCTACGAAAAAAATCCGTCATATAATCTTAGTTATGACGAGATTGTAAAGAATGCAAACAGTTCGTATTGTATGTTTGTTGAAGTGTATGACGACATTTTTGGCAAGGTCGACACCAGCATGAATAGAGCCTTGAACGAGTATAAAACCGAGCCAGAATATATCTATATTTCATATGTGAAAGGCTTGCTACTTTTTGATAGCCTTAGAGATGTGCTTGGAAGCAAAACATTTTTTAAGTGTCTAAAAAACTATTTCAAAACCTATCAAGGCAAAAATGCCACTCCGCAAAGCATGATTGATAGTTTTGAAAGCACGAGTCTTAGAAATCTTGACAGTTTTTTTGATAGTTGGATTGACGGCAAAGTGGTTGTTGTTCCAAAAGAAGTCTTGCATCAAAACTCCTAGTTTGTTTTTGATAACTTAGTCAAGGTTTTATTAAGAAATATTTTAGTTGCATAGTTATATTTTGTTGCGATTTAGCATTTAAGACCAAAACTGCAAACAAAATTTTGACATTGTTAAACAAAAAAAATCCCGCTAAAAAAGTGGGATTTTTGCGATTAATTTTCGTCAATCTCGAACAAGTTACCAAGGTTGTGCTGAGTTGCAACATCAATATATAGGTGCTTGCCTTCAATAATGCCGTAGTTAGCGAGTTCTGCCTTAACGGTGTTGTAGGCAAGGAGTGGATTGTTGTTTTCTTCGCTAAGGTGTGCTAGTATCACTTGTTTTAAGTTTGTGGAGTAGATATCTCGAATAATTCCTGCACAACTTCTGTTGGAAATATGACCCACTCTCGATAAAATTCTGTGTTTTAACGAAGATGAATATTTTGGATTGTTGAGCAAAAGATTTTCGTCATGATTAGATTCCAAAATCAAAATATTGCTGTCTTTTAGGTTGTCCAAAACAGTTTTGGTGGCATAGCCAAAATCGGTGGCAATGCTAATTTTGTTGCCCATGTGATAAAACGAGTAGCCAAGACAAAGATTGCAGTCGTGCGACAACTCAAAAGCACAAACGGTCAAATCTTGAATGTAGAAAGTTCCTGCCCTAAACGAGATTTTTTGAACATCGTCAAGTCTGCCAATTTTCTTTTCAAGAGTCTGCCATTCTCTTTCTTCCGCAAACACAAAACAGCCATATTTTCTTGCAAACGCTCCCACGCTTTTTATGTGGTCGCTGTGTTCGTGAGTTACACAAATTCCGTATATTTGCTCGGGTGCAACGGCAAGAATTTTTAGTTTCTGCTCGATTTCTTGAAGTGTAATGCCTGCGTCAATAAGTATCTTTGTATTATTAGTTTGTAGTAGCGTGCAGTTGCCTTTGCTACCACTTGCGAGTGTGATAAGTTTCATAACGCACTAATTATATCACAAAATTTTCAAAAATTTTACTATTATAACGCAGTTTTTTGCTAATTTTTTACATTTTCCGTTTGTTTTTCCAATATTTTGCAATACGCTCTCAAAAGAATTTTTACTCACTTTTTACGCATACTAAAAGTATGAAAACAAGTAGAATTTTTTTAGTATTGCTAATTTTAATATTATCGTCAAATATTTTTTGCGGTTGCAATATGAGTAGTAGTGGAAGCGTCAAAAACGAGCCAAATTTGCTCATTCAATCGTCTTCGTATATTGACGCAAGCGAGTCCAAAACGCAAGAAGAACTTTTAAAAACTGTTTCGCCAGCGGTGGTTGGCATTAGTGCAATCAGTGGCAGAGAACAGTCTATTGGAACGGGCGTTTGTGTAGACTCAAAATCGTATATTTTAACAAACAATCATGTGGTCGAAAATGGCGATGTCTTAACGCTATATTTGTTTGACGGCTCAACTTGCAAGGCTAATCTGGTGTGGCGAGATGCGGGCTATGACCTTGCAATACTCCAAGCAACAAACCCAATCCCATATCTAAAAATGGCGGAAAGCGGAAGTTATAGTGCGGGCGAAGAAGTCATCGCCATTGGGACTCCGCTTGCACTTGCGTTCAAACATAGTGCAACAAAGGGAATTGTTAGTGCAACCAACCGAACTGTGCAGGTCGACAACTCGCTTGGCGAAAGCACTCTTGACAATCTTATTCAACACGATGCGAGCATTAACCCCGGCAACAGCGGTGGCCCACTAATCAATATGCAAGGCGAAGTTATCGGCATCAACACCGTAAAAGTTGCCGATGCGGAAGGTATGGGTTTTGCAATCCCAGTTGACACAATCCACCCACTTGTACAAAAACTTGGGGCAAACGGTCACTACGACACTGCTTATATGGGTGTGTTTGGCTATGATGCAAATCTTACTCACATCTTTGGCGGAAAGACGGGCTACTATGTTCAAAGCGTAGCGACAAAAAGTCCAGCCAGCATGGTGGGACTGGAAAAAGGGGATATTATTTTAAAAGTTAACGGCATAACGATTGATGACACTATGAGCCTTAGAAAACTGCTTTATTCGTTTGACTGTGGCGAGCAAGTGGAAATTGAATATTCCCACAACGGCGAAATTATGACCACAACTCTAACTTTGGACAAGCACCCTTGCTGTTATAAATCTCAAACAATTCCACAATATTAGAACTGGCTCAGTTGAGCAAAATTTGCAAAAAAGTTGGACAAACAAAAATTATAATTTTGCTTTAATAATATTAAAAAACCACAAAAAACATTAAAAAATCAGCAAAAAAGCCTAAAAAAATAGGTTTTTTGCTTTTTTTTCTTATAAAAAATCGTTTTTAAGTGTTGTTTTTATTAAATGTTGTTAATTTTTCATTAAAGTTTTATGATTAAATATTTTTCTATCTAAGTTTCATTGTAAAATTAATATTACTAGTTTTGATAACTTAGTTTTAAGGTTGCATGAATTAGTTATTCATTGAAAGAGTAAGATTGAAAAAATAATTATAAGCAAGACCCAAAAAGTCATAGTGCAAAGCCTAGCAAAAAGTTTATATAATAATTTTTTAAATCATTGTTGAAAACCTTAGCGTTTTAACTCACACTTATTCAATAAAAAAAATCTACAAACTTTTACAATCCAACTTTGCAAAATCTAATGCAATAATCCCAAAATTATGATATAATATTTTTATATAGGAGATTATTATGTTAATTGATAGGGAAATTGAAATATTAGAAAACTGTCATCAAAAATTAGATGTAATAAAGCACTGCCTTTGACATCGACAAACTAAACGCTGACTTAAAAGAATTACAAGCACTTCAAGCCAAGGACGATTTTTGGACTGATATCAAAAACGCCGAAGCCGTAAACAAAAAGGTTAGCAACATTCAAAACAAACTTGCACACTTTGGAAAAATCAGTCAGGAGTATTCTTCGCTGAGCGACTTTGCAATCCTTTTAAAAGATAGCGATGACGAAAGTTTGTATCACGACTTTTTGACCGAACTTGACGCACTCACAAAACTCATCGACCAAACATATTTGGAATCGCTTTTAAGCGGGAAGTACGATTCGCTCAATGCAATCATCACAATTCACTCGGGAGCGGGCGGAACGGAGAGTCAGGACTGGGCGGAAATGCTACTTAGAATGTATTTAAGATACGCCGAGCGAACAAAGTATAAAGTAAAAATGCTCGACTATCAAGCGGGCGATGATGCGGGCATAAAGTCGGTTAGTTTTATGCTCGAAGGCGACAATGCTTATGGCTATCTAAAAAGCGAAAAAGGCGTTCACAGACTTGTTAGAATCAGCCCTTTTGACGCAAACAAGCGTAGACACACATCATTTGCAAGCGTTGATGTTGTTCCAGAAATCATCAACGATGACGAAATAAAAATTAACCCAGACGACCTTAGAATTGATACTTTTAGAAGCAGTGGGGCGGGTGGACAGTACATCAACAAAACAGATAGCGCAATAAGAATAACGCATATTCCAACTGGGATTGTTGTTGCTTGCCAAAGCGAGCGAAGTCAAATTCAAAACAAAGAAAGTGCTATGAAAATGCTCTATTCAAAACTTGCCGAACTAAAAGAAGAAAAGGAACAAGCCGAACTCAAAAACATTCAAGGCGACCTTAAAAAAATCGAGTGGGGCAGTCAAATTAGGTCTTATGTTTTTTGCCCATACACCATGGTCAAAGACCACCGAACAGGTTTTGAAACGGCAAACATTCAGGCGGTTATGGACGGCGACATCGGCGACTTTATTAGCGAGTACTTAAAAAAGAGTTCTGTTGCAAAAAGTTGATTTTTTAAAAAAATATCTAAAAAAACAGTAAAAAAAACATAAAAAATCAAAAAAATTGCAAAAATTATGAAAAAGTGCTTTTGATTTTTCACAAAAATATTTCAAAAAAACATATCATTATTATTTTGAAACTTTGATAAACTAATTTAAAGAAGCAGATAATTCTTGATGACTACATTAATATTAACAATAAAGAAAATGTTTTAAATATTGACATTTTCTTTTTTTATGTTACAATATTAATATATAAGTTATCGGTGCATAATTTGCAAAACTAGGCAAGTTAAAGGAAAGTGTTTGTGGAAAAATTTGAAATCAAAAATTTTAGAATCAAAAAGTTTTTTATGGAGCATGATTATGAGCCTGAGTCTTATCTTGATGCTGTAAATTTTTTTAACGGCTACTATGGACTTTTGCCAAAAGCAAGTTTTGTAATTCAAGCACCAATCAATGACGAAGTTGTTGATGTGTTGGTTGACGAGTCTTATCCGTTTTCCGCCTTCATTCCAGAAGTTTGGGATATGCTAACAATTTCGCAACGAATGACTGCAATCAACATGGTTAAAAATTATTTTGCTAATCGTGACCAACTCAATCAATCCAAAAAACTTAGACTTTCTTTTATTAGTGCGTATCAAGACAACACGGGTGCTAGTGCATATATTGCAACTTATGACTCGCACAGAATGTTATATATTAACGACAAGTATTTGTTTTTAAACACTGAAAGTTCGCTTGAACTTCTTGCAAATTTGTTCCACGAACTAACTCATGTTTCTCAGCGTGACAAACAAGAAAGAATTGTTAAACAAAATATCACAGATGCTCAAACTTTTTCTAAACTTGTGATTGACTCATATAGCACATTAAAAATATTGAGAAATGTTCTTAACGAGTGGCAAATCGACAATGTTATCAAAGTAAACAAAACTGTTCGTGGAAATCTAACAGACGAAGATATTAACACGCTTTTGGAAATGTCAAAGCCAAACAATCAAGAAACTAGTTATCTAATTCAACTACTATATGCTTCGCTTCCATACGAAGCAGGTGCGGAAAACAGAGCCAGCAAACTTTACTCACAAGTTGTTAAAGATTTCAAAGATAGATATGGCTACAAAGCACGCTATTATCGTGAAGAGTACTATATGCAATATGCAAGATATCTTGAACACAAATATGGTTACAAACTTTCCAAAGACGATATTTTAAATTTTGGCAAAGTAAATGCGTTGATTTCAAATTTTGATACTCTTGGCGAAGGCTTGAAAGTTTTGGCAGAACTATATCGCAACAAACAGTTAACCTACACCGTAAACGAAAAAGATTATAAATCGGCGGTCGAAGAAACTTTTAAATTGCATTAAAAGTTGTATGACTGCAAGTTAGTTTAAGCATTTGATATAACATAATATAAAAAAGTCAGTTTGTTCTGGCTTTTTTTGTTAAATATTTGTTATTTAATTTTTTTGGAGTATAATATAGGCATGGAATATAAAGAATTAGTACAAGAGAAGTTGAATCAAATTCAGCAAAAAAAGAAAAACGGCGAAGATATCATCGTTCTTAGCATAGAGTCAAGTTGCGATGAAACCAGCATCGCAATCGTAAAAAACGGCAGAGAAGTAATGAGCAATGTTATTTCCAGCCAGATTGAAATTCACAAGCGTTTTGGTGGTGTTGTTCCAGAAGTTGCAAGTCGAAATCATGTTGTTGCAATCAATAATGTTTTGGCTGATAGTTTGGAAAAAGCAACCGAATATCAAATCAAGCAAAAGCAAGAAAAACTTGGCAGAGAGTTGACAGATAGCGAAAAGCAAAAGCAACAATTCACGCTTGAAAATGTTGACGCCGTGTGCGTAACTTATGGTGCGGGACTTGTTGGTGCGCTCATGGTTGGCGTTAGTTTTGCTAAAAGTTTGGCATATAGTTTGGGTGTTCCACTCGTTGCTGTAAATCACATAAAGGGCCATATTGCCGGCAACTATATTGCAAACAAAGACTTAGAGCCACCTTTCATTTGTTTGGTTGTTAGTGGTGGTCACACCGCAATTTTGCGAATTGACGATTATCTAAACCACACATTGATTGGCGAAACGCTTGATGACGCCATTGGAGAAGCGTTCGACAAAGTGGCAAGAGTTATTGGACTTGGCTATCCGGGTGGGCCAAAGATTGACAAACTTGCCAAGGTGGGAGAAAATAACATTCAGTTCACTCACAAATCTAGCCTTGACAAAACATATAATGTTAGTTATAGTGGACTAAAAACTGCGGTTATAAACTATGTCCACAAACTTGAACAAGCGGGGCAGGAACTTCCAGTTGCCAACATTGCAACAAGTTTTGAATATCAAGCAGTTGATATGCTAGTTGAAAAAGTTGTAAAGGCAACCAGAGACTATGGCTTTAAAAAAATCGCCATTGCAGGCGGTGTGGCAGCCAATAGTTATCTTAGAGAAAAACTAACTTTTGAAGCGAAGAAATTTGACATTCAAGTTTTCTATCCACCACTAGTTCTTTGCACAGACAATGCAGCAATGATTGGTTGTTGCGGATACTACGACCTTATAAACAATTATTCAATCGCAGACTTAACACTTTCGCCAGACCCAAGTTTGAAACTTAGCAAAGGCAAGTAAAATTTGT
This sequence comes from uncultured Clostridia bacterium, assembly GCA_934777505.1. GTDB lineage: Bacteria > Bacillota > Clostridia > Christensenellales > UBA1242 > CAKVNM01. Next base: position 43,312 of record CAKVNM010000004.1, read on the forward strand.
AGAATATTAAAAAAAAATCTCAACTTGTTTGAACTTCAAACGCTTTGGCTGAGATTTTTTTTGCTTATTCTTTGTCTTTCTTTTTAAAAATACTTAAAATCGAAAAACGCTTTTTTGGCTTTGTTTCGATTGGTCTTGGTGTAATTTTGCCTTCTTGCTTTGTTGGAATTGTTGGAGCAGGAATTCCAGTGCCGACTCTAACAAACGAAATGCTTGCGTTGTAGAGCCTTAACATATTATATCGGTGGGCGGAAATTTCGCTCCTATCCAAAAACGCCATTCCAGTGCCTTCCCACAAAAAGAACCATGTCATAATAAGAGTGCTTTCGTAGGCAGGAAAGTAACTATCTTGAAACCACTTGTAAACAAAAGGGGAGAGTATTAAACATATAAACCCGCAAATCAAAAATAGTCCTGCCCAAAGGTCATTACGCCTGATTTTAACTTTGTCGGTTGTGATTTTAAATCCAAAGTGATTTTTCAATGCTTTTTTAACTTGATTTTCATTGTCGGTTGTAAAGTTGTCGTCAACATACATCTTGATTGCAACATTTTCAGTCATTGGAATAATCTCGACTTCGTCCATCAAATACTTTTCAAAGTCGTCTGTGATTGTTCTTTGTTTGGCAAGGTCGTACTGATTAAAAATATTTTCCGCTTTTCCAATCTTACATTCAATCAATGCTTCGCCGTTTTCGTTATAGATTATCTCGTTGTCTGGGTCAAAAATTTCACTTTTCAACTGCTTTTTGTATTCTTTAATTTTTTCCTTGTTTAATCGTTTTAATTCCTTTTCTTTGTTTGTCATATCTTTACTATACCATTTGTAGACAAAAAAATCAATCGCTTAAAATGTTTCAAAGCAACTGATTTTGTCTTTTTTTACTTTTTAACTGTGCTTCCAAATCCGCCAACACGGGTTTCTGTGATTTCTTTTTCGTCATCGACTGTTAGGAATTTCATAAAAATTCCTTGACCGATTTTATCGCCTTTTTTAATCACATAGTCCTGAGTTGAAAAATTATATAACCTGAAACCAAGGTTTCCGTCATTGGAAATGTTGGAGTAGTAATCGCTATCAATCACGCCAATCGTGTTGGCAATCATAACGCCCCTTTTTCCCATGCCACTTGTAACGCACAAAATCAAAACTTCGTCACTGTTCATTTGTGCTTTAAAGTTTGACCAAATCATTTCCATGGTTTGTGGTTTTATAACAACATCTATTGGAGAGTAGAAATCATACCCCGCACTGTTTTTTGTGGCTCTAACTGGACACTTAAATTCTGTTTGACCATATTCAATGGCATCTTGTCTAACAACTTCTATTTTTCTCATATATTTATTATATCACATTTTGACGATTTCCCCAACAAAAAAACATAAGAAAAGATTTTATAATTTTAACATTTTACGATTATTGTTTTGAACACTCGACAAAAACCATTTTTAATAGTCGATAAAAGTAATATAAAAGGTTTGCAAATAGTTTTATAAAATAGTTTCGAATTTGTAAAATAATTTTTATTAACCTAAAATATTTCATAATCAATAAAAACAATGCAACTTGTTTCTAAAACAAAATGAGTTAATTTATTAAAACAATGTATATCTTTTATAAATCAAGGATTTTCTAACAAAAAACTAGCCAAAGTGCTATCAAAACAAAAAAAACGATAATTTTTTTAATAACTATTCTTATTTCTTGTTGTTTCGGTCTGTATTTGTTAAAATATCTATGTAAAATCTACATAAACTAAGGATAATTATGAAAGTAAACATTCGTAACTCAATTTTAAAAATTTCACTTTTAACGCTTGTTGCACTAGTTTTAACGGCGTTTGTTCCTATGTTTTCTAGTCCAAAAAATGTGAGTGCGTCTGCAACTGATGTTTTGGTGCAGTCATACTACGAAGAAAACAATAACAACAACGGCGGAGTGTATAGTTTTGGTGGAAATGGTGGAACGGTCAGCGTGGACAATGCGTCATATTCTGCACAAGTTATTGCCGACACAACTTCGTCCAGCACGCTATATATCAAAACTAGCGACTCCTACACTTTGGAAGGAGTGTATAGCGAATATGCAAGCGGAATGTTTGGCGGAACAAGTTTTGACTTCACAGAACAAGACGACCACTACACCGTGGACCTAAGCAACGCAGTTTTGTACACAAACAACTTGTATGTTAAGTTTACTTTAAAAAGAGTTAATATCATAATTGAGTCAAACGAATATTTTTCGTTCACAGGTTCAGGAAAATATATTGTTGGCAGTCCCATTTCGATTAACGCTCAGCCAAACGGAGCATCTGCAATATTTAGCAGATGGGTCAGTGTTGTTGGTGACACCGAAACCACATTTTCTACCAACAAAACAGATTCCTTTACGGCAAGTCAAGATTTAAGACTAAAAGTTGTTCCAAAATATCTGTTAAATATCGTTCCAAACGACAATGGACAAATCAATGTCTTAAAAGACGGCGTTTTGACAACCGAAACATACTTCGAACCAAAAACCGATTTGATTGTGGAGGCGGTGGCAAACAATGGCTACAAGTTTGTCGACTTCAAAGACGCCTATGCGGGCAATCCATCAAGTTTTAGAATTAGAGTTTCTGGACCAGTCACAATTGAAGGTATTTTTGAAAGCAAGGGTGCAAACATCACAATTTCTTCAACAAATATCGACCACAGTTCGCTTGAAGGCTCAACCAACACCGAAAACATTGAATACTATGTTGGCGACACCGTTCGCTTGAATGTTACAGTGGGCGAAAGATACAAGTTTACTGGCTGGCTAACAAACGCTTCTGGACAAATTGATTTAAACAGCGAAAGTTTGACCTACACCGTTACAGCGCAAGATGTTGAAAGGGGGAATATCTACTTTACAGCAAGTATTATTAAAGAATATGCCTACGCAAGCCTTGTTGTGTATGGCGGTGGAGTGGTTTCGACCAACGGAGTTTCGTCCACCACTGGATTTACTCAAAACAAACTTTTAAACACTTCCTACAAAATGGAATTTTTGCCAAACAATATGTATGAACTCAGTGAGTTAAAATATACAAATCTTGAAACAAGAGAAACAAAATATTTGCTCCCACTTCAAGACGGCAAGTATGAATTTGATGTTACCGAAGACTTTGAAATCAGTGCAACATTCACTCAAATTTTGTGGTCACAACACTATACTATGCCTTCTGGCAGTGGAACAAAAGACGACCCATATATGATTACCACTCCCGAAGAATTTGCCTTTATTGCATACGCTGTCAACAACTCAATTTGGCAGTCGGACACAAAAAAAGTGGACTATCACAAAGCATACTATATGCTAACCAAGAACCTTGATTTTACTGGCAAGTACTGGGAAAAAGTTAGCACAAGATTTATCGGCACGCTCGATGTTAATTTTAGGACAATCGAAAATGTAACCTTGCAAGACGAAACCAAAACAACAAACTACAAAGATTTGTTTGCGGGCAAAGTCAATATCAAGCGAGAAATTGGCACAGTTTGGACGATTGCAGGAATTTCAATCAGTGCAATTTTGACGATAACAATCATTTTGATTTTAATCTATATGAGCAAGTCAAAAACCAAAATCAAAAAGGTTGTAATCTTGCCACCAGACTTGAATGAGAAAAACTAAAACAACAAAAATGTCGAAAAATTTTTCAAAAAATTTTGCATTTAGGTATTGACAAATAAAAATTTTGTGATAAACTAAGCACCGTAAAACATTTTTACCATTTTGTTTTATTGATATATAAACCTAGCGCTCCGCTAGGTTTTTTTGTTTTAATATTGACAAACGCCGTTATTATATTTATAATAAAGTTAGAGGTTTAAAATGAAAACATTTTTAAAATATTTTATAACAATCGTGCTAATTGTTGCTATTATTTTTGGAGTAAAGACTTTGATTGACCGTGGAAGCGAGTCAAACAATCTTTATGCCACAATCAATCAACAAGCACTCGAAAAGATTGATAATTCCAAAATGCAGGCAAGCGTTAAGGGAATGAGCGACTACTACAACACTCACAACGCAGATAGCACTTTCCCAAGCGATATCAAAGTGTCTTGGTCGGTTGGAGAAATGAAGGCATATCTTGAAATGTATCAAGAATGTGACGCTATCATCGGCGAGTTGAAAGATTTAATCAACCTAAATATCTCTCAAACAGATAGTTTGGTCGAAGCCGTAAAATTTTACTATAACAAAACAGTTTCCAGTCTAAATAGTCAAAACGAAATTGCAAGCCAACTAAACGACTACTTAAAAGAGTCAAATGTTAGCGAAAGCGACTTTTTGTTCTTCTATAACGCACTTGCTAAATCAGTAAAGACAACTTTAACAAACTACACAAACCTTGCAAAAGCAATGAGTAATTTTGTTTTGAAAGATGTTTATGCTGGACAAACTGTCAACTTTGCTTTTATTGTCGACAGTGTAAAAGTTAACATGATGAATATCTTTGTTGGTGATTATGACTATCTTGACGAATACAAAGCACTTAGCAGAAATATATTGACAGTTGATGAACCACAGTTTGTTTTGAACTATAACAACGCAGGCGATATTAACCTGCTATTAAGTGCAAAAGACAAACAAGAGTTTGTTAACAACTCATCAAACGAAAGCGTTAAATATCTTGCACAAGTATTATTTGGAATTGGTGCATAGGAGAGAATAATATGAACAAAAAATTTTTTAGTATTTTTGTGCTAGCAATTATGGTTACGGGATTAATGTTCTCGGGCTGTACAAAAGCAAATTCCGCTAGTTATAGCGAAGTATATAGCCACTTCAAAACCAATGTGGCTTCAAAGGTGTATGTTGACGACAACAATGTTGGCTCATATATTATCAGCAAAAAAGGTTCAGATGTTTACTACTTTGAGTTCACTTTGGACTCGGCGAACGCCAACCTTAGACAGCGTGTAAACTCAGCAGGCGAAAACAATATTTTCAATGCACTTGCAAACAACAGAGAGTATGGCGTTGTTATTGGTCATGCGTCAAACTACTTTTTCAAAAAGTTTAATGACAGTGCAATGCTTGTTTATAGCGAAGATAAACTAAAAACAATCCCACAAAATTTGCTCACAACACTATACAATCAAGTTGACGATGTTACTTCTAACATCTCCAACTTTGCTAGCGGAACAAGAAAGTTAATCACAAGTTACAACGAACTTGACCCAGAAAGCAAAAGCACAAAATTTGCTCTTGAAGATTTGTTAAATGCCTACAAAAACTTGATTGGCTCAGTTATCGACATGAACATGACAACCGAGCAAATTATAGACGGTGTTTTGTTCGACTATGCTAGCGGTAGCGAAGAAGTTTCGCTTCTTGAACTCAACCGCATTGTTGATGCGTTTGAACTTTACGCAACAAAATATATTTATCAAAAATATATGCAGTTTGACAAAAATACTCAACTAAGTTTTCTTGATAGCAACTTGGTTAGCAAACTAAATCAAATGTTAACCCTAAACGAAAACGCAAAGAAAACTGGCAAAACAAGCACAGACCTTGACACTTACAACTATCTTAGAATGGTTGAAAAAAACATTCGCAATCAATTTGAAATCAATCAATCAGCAATAAATCAACTAAACGGCACTAAGCCAGTTGAAGGTAGCAAGAACTACGAACACAACTTGGCAGTTTATAACAACTTTATGAACTACGAAGACGAGATGATTGCATATCTTAACCTAATCATTTCAATGCTTGGTTAACTTATAAAAAAAATATTGGCGAGTATTTGCCTTTATTTTTTTAAGTGTGATATAATCTATTAGTTTAAGGAGAAATATATATGGACTATAAAAAACTTGCTGATATGCTTTTTCCAGATGTCACATTAACACTTGACGACCTAGAAAAGATGTATCCAGAAAGAAAACTAGAAAAAGGTGCAATCGTAACAAGATTTGCTCCATCTCCAACAGGCTTTTTGCATATTGGAAGTGTGTTTACTTGCCTTGTTGCAAGCAATTTTGCAAAAAAATCTGGTGGAAAATTTATATTAAGAATTGAAGATACCGACCAAAACAGACTTATTCCGGGGGCTATTGGTCTTATTATTGACGGATTAAAACGCTATAAAATTGAGTTTGACGAAGGCAGAACCGAAGACGGCAAAGACTTTGGCGACTACGGAACATATATGCAGAGTTTAAGAAAACCAATCTATATGGCAATGGCAAAATACTTGGTTTCTATCGGCAAAGCATATCCTTGTTTTTGTGATGAACAAACAACCGCTCGTGACAAAATGATTCAAGAGGCCAACAAGGAACTTATCGGCTACTACGGGGCTTATGCTCATTGCAGAGATTTGACACTAGAAGAAGTTGAAGAAAACCTAAGACAAGGCAAAAAGTTTGCTATTCGTCTTAGATGCGAAAGCAATGCCGACAACAAGATTATTGTTGAAGACGCAATTCGTGGAACGCTAAAACTCAGCGACAACTTTAAAGATGTTGTTATTCTAAAAAGAGATTTCTTGCCACCATACAACTTTGCTCATGTTTGCGATGACCACTTTATGAGAGTTAACTTGGTTGTTCGTGGTGATGAGTATATTCCATCAATCGCAGAACACTTGCAAATTTTTAAGGCTTGCGGATTTGAACCAATCAAGTATGCTCATGTTGCGCCAATTCAAAAAATGGAAGGCGATTCAAAGCGTAAAATTTCCAAGCGTAAAGACCCAGAAGCAAATGTTGAATATTATATGCTAGAAGGCTACCCAGTTGAATCGGTTAGGGAATATTTGCTAACAGTAGCAAACTCAAACTTTGAAGAATGGAGAAAACAAAATCCAGACCGTAGTAACGAAGATTTTGTTGTTTCGCTCGACAAAATGAGCAAGAGCGGAGCATTATTTGATATGCCAAAACTCAACGATGTTAGCAAGAATGTTATTTCAAAATTCACAGCAGACTATGTTTACGATTTGGCTTACGAATGGGCAGAAAGATACGACAAAGAATTTGCTGAAATTATGAAAAACCACAAGGACTACACTTTGATTATTATGTCTATCGAGCGTGGAACTCCAAAGCCAAGAAAAGACATTGCAAAGTGGAACGATATCAAATCAACATATTTCTATTTCTACAAGGAACTTTTCAATCCACAAAAAGTGGAAGACTATGGCTTTGATTTAACAAAGTTTAACCTTGCCGATATCAAAGAAATTTGTTCACGCTATGCAAGAAATTACACACAAGAAACCGACAAGCAAGTTTGGTTTGACAAAATCAAACACCTTGCAACCGATATTGGTTTTGCAGACGACATGAAAGCCTACAAGGCAAATCCTGCAAACTTTAAAGGTCACTATGGCGATGTTTCAACAATCCTTCGTGTTGCTTTAACAACAAAGACCAACACACCAGACCTTTTTGAAATCATGAACCTTCTTGGAAAAGATGAAGTTGTTTCAAGACTCCAAAAAGTTTGCAAACTATAATATGTTTTTAAAAATTAAAGTTCACATTTTGTGAACTTTTTTTGTTGAAGTGCTAAGTTGTTTGGACTTGTAAGAATTATTTAACACTTGTTTTAGCCCTTATGTTTTAAAAAGTAAATTTTGTAATTAAACAATGAGAAAAAGTTTCTTGATTTGGAAAAAATCAAAGCAATCTTTTATTAATGATAATAAGACTCAATATGTAAAATATTTGTCAATCTGTATGAGTCGTTATTTAAATTAAATTTAGAAGTTGCAAAGCAAAAATATGTTATTGATACTTTTTATCATTAAATATTGTTTTATTGTCTAATTAAATAGATTTTTAGCGTTGATTTTTTGTAAGTTTGTGATATAATTAATGCATGGGACTAATCGACTTTAACAATTTTTCACTCGCATTTGGCGAAAAGGTGCTTTTTACAAACGCCAATTTTTTCGTGAACAAATTTGACAAAATGGGAGTTGTTGGAGTCAACGGGGCTGGCAAAAGTACGCTTCTAAAAATGCTAACTGGCGAAGTGTTGTTCGACAAGGGAGAACTTGTTATCAATCCAAACATCAAACTTGGCTATCTTGACCAGCACGCATTAATAGACAGCAATCTTTCAGTGTTCGACTATCTTAGAGAAAGTTATAAAGAGATTTATGACGCCGACAAAAAACTAGCCGAAACATATAACAAAATGGCGTTTGCCACTGACGAAAATCAACTGATTGCTTTGACAAATCAAACGGAAAAGTTGCTAGAATTTTTGGATACTAACGATTTTTATGCTCTTGATGGAAAAATTAGGAGAGTGGCAGATGGCCTTGGTATAACTGATTTTGGACTAGATACGCCTGTTAGAACTTTGAGTGGCGGTCAAAGAGCAAAAGTTCGTTTGGCAAAATTGCTCCTTGAAAAACCCGATGTTATTTTGCTTGATGAGCCAACCAACTTTTTGGACGCAAGCCATATTGAGTGGTTAACAAATTATATTGTAAACACCGAAGGCACTTTTGTTGTTGTCAGCCATGATGAAACATTTTTGCAGGGCATTACAACTTGCATTTGCGATATTGATAACAAGGTTGTAACAAGATATAATCAAAACTTTAAGGATTATGTAAAGGAAAAACAGTTGCGACACGAACAGCAAACCAATGCCTACAATCGTCAGCAAAAAAAGATAGAGGCCACAACAAAACTTATTGATAGATTTAGATACAAAGCCACAAAGGCTAGCATGGTGCAAAGCAGAATCAAGGCTCTTGACAAGTTGGAATTAATCGAAAAACCAAGCGAACACGCAAGACCCACTTTTTTGTTTAACTACAAGCCACTTGGCTCAAAAATTTTGCTAGAAGTCACCAACCTAAAAATTGGCTATAATGGCAAATCACTTCTTGCTAGACCTATCAATATTACGCTTGAAAAAGGCGAAAAACTTGCTATCACTGGATTTAACGGAATTGGAAAGTCAACATTTTTAAAAACGCTTTCGGGAATTATTCCAGCAATCAGCGGAGAGTTTAAGTTTGCAACCAACACAATCATTGGCTACTACGAGCAGGACAACATTTTTGAAGACGACAGCATGACCCCGCTAGCATATATTTTGAGCGAATTTCCAAAACTCACGCAAACCGAAGCTCGTTCGTTTCTCGCTCGTTCGGGCCTCACCGCAAAGGAAGTTTTAGAACCGATAAAGTCACTCAGTGGCGGAGAGCAAGGTAAAATCAAAATTTGTAAACTGATGCTCATACCTTGCAACATTCTAATTTTGGACGAACCAACAAATCACTTAGATGCAAATGCAATCAAGCAACTATCTTTTGCAATCAAAAAGTTTGACGGAACAGTTCTGTTTGTTAGTCACGACAAAGAATTTGTAAAAAACAATGCCGATAAGATTATTAGTTTTGAAGATTTACTGGCGTAAACTTATAAAAATTTGAAGATATATTGAACAAAAAGCACGGTTTTTCCGTGTTTTTATTTATTGATACTTTTTCTTAATAATTATAATTAAATTTATACTAACAAAAACAAATTAAAATTTTTATATTATTCTTATAAAAATTACTTTTGAGAATTAATATCAATATGTGATTTTATCTCTTGCTTGCTTTAATAAATATGCTTTTTCTTTAAGATTCTACTGATATTCCCAGTATAAAAACGACTATCACGCTTTAAAGAATTGACATTTTTGATTAATTGTTGTAACTTTAAATTATATTTATTAATTTACTTGGTGGTGTTTTGTTGCCACTCGATTTTAAGGAGCATTAATCATGAAAAATATTATTTTAACAGCCGACCGTCCAACAGGCAGACTTCATATCGGTCACTATGTTGGGTCTTTAAGAGAAAGAGTAAGACTTCAAAACGAAGGTAACTATGACGAACTTTATGTTATGATTGCAGACGCTCAGGCTTTAACCGACAACGCCGACAATCCAACAAAAGTCAGGGAAAATGTTATGGAAGTTATGCTTGACTATTTGTCGGTTGGTCTTGACCCACAAAAGACAACATTTTTTGTGCAATCTCAAATTTCGGCACTTCCAGAAATCACACTTTACTTTATGAACCTTGTAACGCTTCCAAGACTGCTTAGAAATCCAACCGTAAAAAACGAAATCAAGGCTCGTGGTTTTGACAACTCAGGCGTTCCAGTTGGCTTTGCAAACTACCCAATCAGTCAAGCAGCAGACATTGCAACATTCAAGGCAAACTTAATTCCAGTTGGAATTGACCAAGAACCAATGCTCGAACAAACCAGAGAGATTGTTAGAAGTTTTAACCGCACATATAACACCGATTGTTTGGTGGAATGTAAATCAATCCTAGCCAAAAACGAATCTTGTCTTCGTTTGCCAGGGACAGACGGCGATGCAAAAATGAGCAAATCGCTTGGAAATTGCATTTATCTTAGTGACGAACCAGAAGTTATCAAAAAGAAAATCAATTCTATCAAAACTTTCCCAAGACAAATCACGGAAGCGGGAATTTTGGAAAATAATGTGCTATTTATTTATCTTGACGCATTCTGCTTGGACGAACACTTCAAAATGTTCTACCCAGAATTTAACAACCTTGACGAATTAAAATCTGCATATCAAAAAGGTGGCATTGGCGATGGAAAAATCAAGAGTTTCCTAAACGAAATCATGCAAAGCACCTTAAAACCAATCAGGGAAAGACGAAAAGAATATCAAAAGCAAATTCACTCAATTATGCAAATTTTAAAGGACGGAACAGAAAAGGCAAACAAAGTTGCAAATCAAACTTTAAGCGAAATCAAAAAAGCAATGTGCATTGACTATTTTGATAGCGACACCTTTGAAAAAGAACAAATCAAAAAGTTCGGCAACTAAAAAAGTTAATGTTCTTGAAGATATAAAAAAATGGTCAAAACTGACCATTTTTTGTTGCTTATTGAGTTTTGCTTATTCGCCCATGTCAAGCGGAACTTCGGCATAGCCTTGTGGGAAGTGGCAGAGCGGACATTCCTTCCATGCTTCCTTTGCGGTGTGTTCAAATCCACATTGACCACATTTCCACTTTGTGCTTTTTGGCATTTTGTAAAGTTTTTTAGACTTCATTTTGTCGCATAATTGTTTTAACAAATTGCTGTGGCAGTTTTCCACCGTGGCAACAAGTTTGAACGAGTGTGCAATGTCGTCATAGCCTTCGTCTTGGGCAATCTTTGCAAAAGCGGGATAGATGTTTTCAAAAAGTTCATACTCGTTTTTTGAGTGATACTTAAAGTTTTCACAAAGCGTTCCACATTCAAAAGGGTAGCCGTAGGTCATGTCGATGTTATTTTCCACTTTTTTGGAATTTTGTTGCAAATAATCCCAAAAAATTTTTGCGTGGCTCATTTCGTGTTTTGCGAGTGTTTTTAGGGTGGTCTTAACAAATTCTAGTTCTTCCGCTTCGGCTTGCTTTGCCATAAACTGATATTTTGCTCCTTCCATGCACTCGGCACTAAAACTTCGTGCCAAATTAACTTTTGTTTTGCTTTTTTCAAAATCAACTTTGCTCATAAAAATCTCCTTATTTGATATTTTGTAATGATTGCCTAATTTGTAAATTTTTAATCATAATTTGTTTTATAATTTCAAAAAATGTAATATAATAGCCTATATGAAAAAGTTTTTTTGCGTACTATGTGTTGCTATTTGTGGATTACTTTGCTTTGCAGGTTGTGCAGAAGTAAAGTATTCCGTTTTGATGCGAACAGACGGCTCTATCGTTCAGGGATTTCAAATCAATCTTGACAAGTCAGCCATTGAGTCTGCGGGCTATAACTATGACGATGCCAAACAGCATATCGAAAATCAACTTGCTAGTGTTAGGTCAAGACAGATTTTGCGAATTGCATCTTTCAAAAACAGCATCATAAACCCAGATGCAATCTCTATTGAGTGTTATGTGCAAGAACTTAGCAACCAGTCGCTTTATATCTGCATAGAATTTGACTCAGCAAGAACATTTAATGCATACAACAGGTTTACTAGCGGAACAACGGAAGAACCAGCAGAAGATGACGAAATACTAGAAGAACACTTTTTCTATGTTAAACACATTACTCGTTCGACCACTGCGTATGCAGACCTTGCAAACAATCCTTTTGCACAAGATATGCTTGAATATTTTGACGGTTCAACAGAAGGCACAACGGCATTTACTTTGGACGATTGTACTTATGAATTTTACTACGGAATGCCATCTTCAAAAGTCTACTCCAATGCAGACAAGGTGTTCTATCAAGACGGAATAAAAATTCATTGCTGGCAGTTTTCGGCTAGCCAAACAGATAACGAAATCGAAATCTACACCATAGAAGTCAAGCCAGTTAGTTGGTACTTGCTTGCTCTTGCGTTAACTCTTGTGCTAGTTTTGGTGTTACTCGTTGTTATTCTAATTCAAAAAAAATTCAAAAAAAATACAAATACTATTGCAGATGAGCAAAATTAGTGATATACTTTGCTTTGTAAATAGTTATACTATATTAAAATAGGTGCAAAACCTATTTTTATTTGTAAAGGTGGAAAAATGAAAAACGAAAAGATTAGAAACATTGCGATTATCGCCCATGTTGACCATGGCAAAACAAGTCTTGTTAACGAAATGTTAAAGCAAGGCGGAGTTTTTAGAGATAACCAAGTAGTTCAAGATAGAGTTATGGACTCAGGCGACCTTGAAAGAGAAAGGGGAATCACAATTCTTGCAAAAAACACAGCGTGTATGCATAACGGCATTAAGATTAACATTGTCGACACTCCGGGACACGCCGATTTTGGTGGCGAAGTTGAGCGTTCACTAAAAATGGTAGACGGTGTTTTGCTTGTTGTTGATGCGTTTGAAGGACCAATGCCACAAACAAGATTCGTTCTTGAAAAGGCTCTTGCATTGAACCTAAAAGTTATCACTGTTATCAACAAGATTGACCGTCCAGATGCAAGAATTAAAGAAGTTGAAGACGAAATTTTGGAACTATTCATGGATTTGAATGCTAGTGACGAACAACTCGACAGCCCAGTGGTTTACTGCTCGGCTAGAACAGGTCAAAGCAGTTTGAATAGAGATAAAATGGAAGACTCGTTTGTTCCACTATTCGACAAGATTATTGAGTACATTCCAGCACCAGAAGGCAATATTGACGAACCATTTAGAATGCTTGTTTCGTCAACCGAAAACAACGCCTTTGTTGGTAAACTTGGAATTGGCAAAATCACAAGCGGTATTGTAAAGAACGGTCAACAAATTGTTTTAACAAACTATCACAAAGAAAAAGCGGACGAAAAATGCAAGATTTCCAGCGTGTTCCAATTTGAAGGAATGAAGAAAGTTCCAGTGGAAACAGCCGAAGTTGGAGATATCGTTGCTATTGCTGGTTGCGCTAATGTTAGAATTGGCGACACAATGTGCGCTACCGAAAGAGTTGAAGCACTACCTTTTGTAAAGATTAGTGAACCTAGTGTTGAAATGACATTTAGAGTTAACGATAGCCCATTTGCTGGCAAAGAAGGCAAGTTTGTTACTAGCCGTCACCTAAGAGAAAGATTGTATCGTGAAGCCGACAGAGATTTGAGTTTGAGAGTAACCGACACCGAAACCACCGAAGCATTTAGAGTTTGTGGCCGTGGTGAAATGCACCTTTCAATCTTGATTGAAAACATGAGAAGAGAAGGCTACGAATTTCAAGTTTCAATGCCAAAAGTTTTGTATCAAATGAGAGATGGCGTTAAGTACGAACCTATCGACTTGCTCGTTGTCGATGTTCCAGCAGACAACATGAACGCTGTTATGTGCAAAATGGGAATTAGAAAGGGCGAACTTGTAAACATGACCGCTCACGGAAGCCGTATTAAAATGGAGTTCAAAATTCCAAGTCGTGGACTTTTTGGCTACAAGAGCGAACTTTTGACAGATACTCGTGGCGAAGGCATTATGAGTTCTGTTCACTTTGGCTTTGAACCATACAAGGGCGACATTGAAAGAAGAACAGTTGGAAGTTTGATTTCTTACGAAACAGGTGAAAGCATTGTTTATGGACTATTCAACGCACAAGACCGTGGCAAATTGTTTATTGGCCCAAATGTTCCAGTTTATATGGGCATGGTCGTTGGCGAAAATCCAAAGAACGAAGACTTGGTTGTTAATGTTTGCAAAACAAAACACCTTTCAAACTGCCGTTCAAGTTCTAGTGACGAAGCATTAAGACTTGAACCACCAAAGATTATGAGTCTTGAAGAAGCAATCGAATTTTTGGGTGATGACGAACTTTTGGAAGTTACTCCAAGGTCGATTAGAATTAGAAAAATCATTCTTGACCACCAAATGAGAATGAGAGAAAGAGCAAAAAAACTTGGTCTAAATAGCAAGTAGTAAAATATAAAAAAACAAGGTTTATTTGCCTTGTTTTTTGTACAACTAATTAAATCGCAGTTGGCTCAGCAAAATTTGATGAGTTATTTTCACACAAAAATTATTTTTTTTAAGCATTAACTTGATTTTAGTTTGCATTTATTTTACAATAATAACGATATGAACAAAAAAGATATAGCAAAAATTTTCAAACGATTTTTCATAACATTTTTGATTTGTTTGCCAATCTTTATTTTGATTGGAGTATTTTTGACGGACAAAATTGGAAATGTTTGGACGGTTGTTTTGTTCATTTTGATTGGTGCGATAGCCTTTGTGCTGGAAGAAATTTGGCATAAGGCATATCAAAAAAAACAAGAACAAAAACGAGAAAATGCAAGAAATAATCGCAGAACAAGATATATAGAAAACACAGACGAAAAAGTGTCAAAGGATTAATCATGGAAAACAAAAAACAAGTTAGACAAATGCCATATAGTATCGAAACCGAGCAAGCAGTTCTTGGTTGTGTTTTGATTAGTGAAAACGCAGCAAGTTTTATTTGTAGTGCGTTCAAAGAAGATGCATTTTATTCAATCAGCCACAAAAAAATCTTTGGGGCAATGCTTAAAAACTATCAAGAAAACAAGCCAGTTGATTATGTTACTGTTTCCAGCACACTAGACAAACAAGGCGAACTTGAAACTGTTGGCGGACTTGAATATCTAACAACCTTAACAAACATTGTTCCAACTGCTGCAAACTATTCTCACTACACAGACATTTTAAAGCGTGACATGGTTCTAAGGCAACTAATTGACGCAGGCGAAAAGATTGTTCAAAATGCCTACGAAAGTGACGACATGGTTCAGGCGTTAAAGTTTGCCGAAAAGTTGATTTATGATATTGGCGACAAGCAATCTGTTTCCAGCCTTGAAAAAATTTCAGGTGCAATCAAAGAAGTTTTGGATAAATTCCAAACAATCAGCCAAGACAAAGATGCCCTTAGGGGACTTAGAACAGGTTTGTATCAACTAGACAAAATGACAAACGGGCTTCAAAAAGGCGACCTTATTTTGCTTGCGGCTCGTCCAGCAGTTGGTAAAACTTCGCTCGCAATGAATATTGTTAACAACTGCGCGCTTCAAGAACACGCCCATGTTGCAATCTTCTCGCTAGAAATGCCAAAAGTTCAACTTGCTCAAAGAAGTTTGTGTTCGCACGCTTTTGTTAGTATGGAAAGAGCCTTAAAAGGCGAACTAACAAGTGACGAGTGGGCAGCACTTTGGCAGGCAAACAAGGACTTTATGAACGCCGAAATCTATGTTGACGACTCTTCGCTCAACACTCCTATTGATATTTTGTCTAAGTGCAGAAAGTTGAAGCGTGAAAAAGGTCTTGACCTTATCATGATTGACTATCTTCAACTTATGACAAGTAGCACAAGCGGTCGAGATGCAAACCGTCAGCAACAAATCAGCGATATGACTCGTATGTTAAAGATTGCTGCCAAGGAACTAGAAGTTCCAATCATATTGCTTTCTCAATTATCTCGTGCAACCGAGCAAAGAACCGACCACAGACCTATGCTTTCCGACCTTAGGGAATCAGGTGCAATCGAACAGGACGCAGATATTGTTATGTTCATTCACAATCCAGACAACTACGAAACAGACGAAAGCAAGAAAAAAGGCATTGTGGAATTAATTTTAGCAAAGCACAGAAACGGTCCAGTTGGAACTATCAACTTGAAGTTTATCAGGGAACACACAACCTTTACAAACCTAACAAAGGATAGCGAAGCAAGCAGTTTGGAAAAATCCATGCCAAACTTTGACGCTAGCAAAATCGACAAGACAAAGTTGCCAGAAATGACTTCGATTGCCGATAGCGATATTACAGATATTTTCTAAAAATTACTATAATGTGATTAAAAGTTTACAAATTAGTTATAAATTGATATAATACACATGACGGAGGTGCTTATTTTGGAAGCAAATACACTCAAATATCGAAGACAAGATGTTGAGGGCGGTTATATTTACGATAAGCAAGATATTGATTATTTTAGAACGACTCAAAGAAATGATGTCATAGACAACTCACTTCTTGGAGATTTTAACATGGTTGGTAGTTATGTTATCAACAACAATTTGATTACAGAACTCATTAAAATGAAAAAAATTTTCACCGATTCATATTCAAAAGCAATCTTTTGCGAAAGTTTGAAAAAGTTTGACGGCGAAAGTTACAAGTTCAGGCTCAATATCATTTCCAATTCCCCAAGCAAGGGAAAAGTTACTGCGTCACTAGAACTTTTGGAAGAAATTTCAAGAACTAATGGCTACTATAAAAACACAAACTCCGTTATGATAGACTCAAAAGTGTTCCCAGACACAAAAGATGTCGACAGCAAAATTTTCAAAACATATAACATTCTAAACAAAGATAGTATCACAGGAGATGCAAAAATCGAAAACGATTTTGAATTTCCTAACATTATTAGAAGACGCTCCACTTTAAAACAACTAAAAGAAATGGGACTTAATATCAACGCAAGAGTGGAAAAAGAACTTTTTGAAAAGCGTATTGAAGTTTTAAAATCCAGTCCAAAATGTGCTCCACTTTTGGAAGAATTTAATCGTCAAATATTCCATGTTAAAGACAGATTTTTGGACAAAAACAGTAAGCAGTATTACAGACATTTAAATCAAGTGTTAGACGGTGTGTTTGATATGTACGGCTACTTGCTTGCGGACGAAAAAGATTTGCTTTCTGCCTACAAAAAGGTTAATTCTGTTTATGCAGAAAGATTAATGAAAACCGATATGATTTTGACCAGCGAGTTGACCCACAACTTGGAAATGAAAGACAAAAAAGCGTATGAAGAACTTGCAAAATCCACTCCAAAGGTAAAGGTCATCGAGCCAAAGAAAGCCGAAGAAGTCAAGGAGTCAAAACCAGAGAAAAAAGAAGAAAAGAAGGCGGAACAAGTGGAAATCAAAAAGCCAGTTGCAAAACCTGCTCCAAAACAAGTAAAAGCAAAAAAATCCAAACTTTCGCTTGGAGAAATCAAGACCGAAGCCAACGGCTTGGAGAAAAAATCCAAACTCACTCAAAACAAGTTTGAAGCATTTGTTGAAGAAGAAGAAAACTTTTAAAAAAAGGCATGAAATTTATTCATGCTTTTTTCTTCCAAAATTTTTAATATATCTTTTCAAATATTCAAAATTACAGTTGACTTTGACTTTTTTATATGCTACAATAACTTTGCACTTTTGAAAGGTGCTATTTTTTAGGAGGGAAAAGTACCCATGAGAGACAAAATTACACTCGCTTGCACAGAATGTAAGCAAAGAAACTATGATGATATGAAAAACAAGAAAAATACACCAGACCGTATTGAACTTAAAAAGTATTGCAGATTTTGTAAGAAACACACAGTTCACAAAGAAACAAAATAATAAAAATGAGGTTTAAAATGGCAGAACTTGAAAACAAGGAAGTTTTGGAAGAATCGAGTCCCGAAGTAGTTAGCGAAGCGAAAGTGGAAAACACTCCAAAGTCAGCAGAAAAAACACCAAAGAAAGATAAGAAAAAAGACAAGAAACCAAAAGAACGCAAGGTTGCTAGAAAGGTTAAAGAAACCACTAGCGAACTAAAAAAGGTTTCATGGCTCTCTTTTGGACAAGTTTGCAAAAGAACAGGCATTGTTGTTGGGTTTGTTTTACTCTCAGCATTAGTTTTGTTTGGAATTGATAAACTTCTCAGTTTGCTTTACGAACTAATCATCAATTCAATTAAGTCTGTATAAGGAGGCATTTAGCGGTGCAGGATCATTTGGAAGAAATCAAGCCAGAAGGCAAGGCAAAATGGTATGTTTTGCACACAATCTCTGGTTATGAAAATGTTGCCAAAGAAAATTTGCAAAGAGTAACAGAAAAAAACAATTTGCAAAACAGAATCTTTGATATCGTAATTCCAACCGAAGAAGTTATCGAAGAAAAACCAGATGGCAAAAAAGTGCTAGTTGAAAGAAAGTTAATGCCAACATATTTGCTTGTAAAAATGATTTACGGCGATGACATTTGGCACAGAGTAACAGGCACTCGTGGTATTACTGGTTTTGTTGGTCCAAAAGGTAGACCTTTGGAACTAACCGAACAAGAAATTATTAATATGCGACTTGAAAAGAACAAAGTAGACACATTAATTCAAGTTGGCGACAAAGTGGAAATTCTTGATGGAGCGCTCAATGGAATGTTTGGTTCAGTTAGTGAAGTTGAACCAGAACAAAACAGAGCAAAAGTAGTCGTAGAAATGTTTGGCAGAGAAACACCAGTAGATGTTGCTTTTGACCAAATAAGAAAAATCAATCAGTTTTAATTAATCCAAACTTTATTGTTTGTATTAATAAATAGTGGGAGAGGTGTAAATCTTTATGCACTTCGATAAACCACAAGACTCTTTTTATAAGAGTAGGAGGAAAAAATGGCAAAGAAAATTAAAGCAGTCATTAAATTACAACTCCCAGGCGGAAAAGCAGTTCCAGGTCAAAGCGTAGGTTCTGCCCTTGGACCACACGGAATTCAAACCATGGAGTTCTTGAAACAATTTAATGAAAGAACAGCAAATCAGGTGGGAATGATTATTCCAGTAATCGTTACAGCATACGAAGATAGAACATTTAGTTTTATCACAAAAACTCCACCAGCAGCAGTTTTGATTAAAAAGGCTTGCGGAATTGAAACCGCATCTGCAACTCCAAACAAATTGAAAGTTGCAAAAATCACAAAAGAACAAGTAAGACAAATTGCAGAAACAAAAATGACTGACCTTAATGCCGCTAGCATTGAAGCCGCTATGAGTATGGTAGCAGGTACTGCTAGAAGCATGGGCGTTGAAGTTATTGATTAATTTATGGGAGAGTGAAAATCTTTCATTCACTCGCTAAAACCACAAAAAAGGAATTTTAATTTATGAAACAAGGAAAAAGATATTTGGAGGCTAGCAAACTCGTTGACAGGTCAAAAATCTATGAAGTTAACGAAGCAATCGACCTAGCACTTCAAACAGCAAAAGCAAAGTTTGATGAAACACTTGAACTTCATGTTAAACTTGGTGTAGATGGCAGAGATGCTAATCAACAAGTTCGTGGCGTTGTTGTTTTGCCAAACGGAACAGGTAAAACTGTAAAAGTATTAGTAATTGCAAAGGGTACTCCTGCTGAAATAGCAGAAAAAGCAGGCGCTGATTATGTTGGTGCAGAAGAAATCATCGCAAAAATCAACGGTGGTTGGACAGATTTTGATGTATGTATCACAACTCCTGATATGATGGGTGTTGTTGGTCGTGTTGCTAAAATCTTAGGACCTAAGGGCTTAATGCCAAACATCAAGAGTGGCACAGTAACAATGGATGTTGAAAAGGCTATTCACGATGTTAAAGCAGGTAAGGTTGAATACAGACTAGACAAAAACAACATTGTCCATGTTATCTTTGGAAAAGCATCTTTTGGAACAGAAAAACTTGCTGAAAACTTGTCAGCAGTTATGGACGCCATTATCAAGGCAAAACCATCAGCAGCAAAAGGTATTTACTTAAAGAGCGTTGCAATCGCAACAACAATGGGACCTGGCATTAGAGTTAGATATTAAAAAAAGTCCACTTTTGTAGTGGATTTTTTTATGCAAAAAAATTAGCCATTAAACGAACAAATATATCAATAAACTGTAACAAAGTGTTAACAAACTATTGACAAACTATCTAATTTTGTGTATAATCTCTCAGTAAATAAATAAAATATCTATGCCAAAGACCGCAAGTGTTGAGTTTTCAACTTAAATTATTATAGGCTTGCCGAGGTTAAAGAATATAGTGAACTCTTTTTGTTCCTTATGCTTTTGGCATAAGGAATTTTGTTATTTATAACACATTATAAAAGGAGGAAATATCGTGAACGAAAATTTACAACAAAAACAACAAGTAGTTGCTGAAATCAAGGATAAGTTTTCAAGAGCAAAAAGTTTGGTATTCGTTGAATACGCTGGAACAACAGTTTCACAAGTAACAGCACTTAGAAGCAATATTAGAAAAGCCAACGCAGAATACAAAGTTTACAAAAACAAACTTATGCTAAGAGCACTTAAAGAACTTGGTATCACAGGAGTAGATACTCTTGAAGGCACAACCGCAGTTGCAATCAGTTATGATGACGAAGTTGCACCAGCAAATGTTGTTGTTAACGCAGGAAAAGATAATGCAAACCTAAAAGTTAAGTTTGGTATTATCAATGGTCAAGTTGTTGATGCAAACTATGTTAATGTTTTAGCAAGCATTCCATCAAGAGATGTTCTTATTGCTCAATTACTTGGTATGTTGCAAGCACCAATTAGAAACTTGGCTTGCACATTAAAGGCTATTGCAGAAAAGTAATAGTATCAATCAAAAAATTATTTAAAAATTAAGGAGAAATTAAAAATGGCAGATTTAAGCAAATTTGTAGAAGAAGTTAAAGGTCTATCAGTTGTAGAACTTAATGACTTAGTTAAAATGTTAGAAGAAGAATTTGGAGTTAGCGCAGCAGCTATGGCAGTTGCAGCTCCAGCAGCAGGTGCTCCAGCAGCAGCCGCAGAAGAAAAGAGTGAATTCAATGTTAACATCACAGCAGTTGATGCAACAAAGAAAATCGCAGCAATCAAGGTTGTTAGAGAAATCACAGGTCTTGGTCTTGGTGAAGCAAAGGCATTGGTTGACGGTGTTCCAAGCACAGTTAAAGAAAATGTTCCAACAGAACAAGCAAAGGCTATGAAAGAACAACTTGAAGCAGCAGGTCTTACTGTTGAACTTAAATAGTAGTTTATTTATAATGTGTTAAAAAAAATCACCCAATCGGGTGATTTTTTATTGCTTGTTTAATTTTAATAAAGATAGAAACCGTTTTTACAAAAATCAATTTTCTTCAAAAAATATCAAAATTTTTAGATATTTTATAGCAAAACATCAAAAAAATGACTATTTTTCGATAAATGTTCCGCAAATTCCATCTTTTTTGCCGTCCAAAATTGTTATTCCGTTGGCTGTGCATTTGCCGTCTTTGTTGAACAAGCAGTGAGCGTGACACAAAACTTCTATGTTGGCTTTGGCTCTAAAAGGAGCAATCTCTGGCGATTGTTCAAACATGGTGTTTGAAAGTTTTTCAATCCCGTCCTTGTTTTTGTCGTGTTCGTAAGTTCGGCAGTCGGTGCATTTGCTAACATGAATGCCGTTTGCCTTGCAAGAATATCTGTCGTTAAACTTGCAGTTTGTTTTGTTACATCTTAAATCCATTTTTCACCTTCCTAGGTTATAATTTTTGCCAAAACATAGTGATTATATACAAGTTTTTGTTTGTCAATAATGTTTTTGAAAACTTGTAAAACACAATCAAGTATTGACTAAATTTTTTGTTTGATATATAATATACGCAGGAGAGAAATCTATGAAAGTAATTTTATTAGTTGATGTTAAAGGCACAGGCAAAAAAGGAGATGTTTGCGAAGTTAGTGCAGGCTACGCTCAAAACTTTTTGCTAAAAACAAAAAAGGCAAAGATTGCTGACAACACTGCTCTAAACGAAAACAAACAAGCAAAGCAAGCAAAAGAATATCACTACGAGCAAGACAAGTTGCGTGCTCAGGCAATGAAGGAAAAACTTAATAATGTTGAAGTTTTTGTTTCAATCAAGGGTGGAGAAAACGGAAGAACTTTTGGCTCTGTTACAACCGCAGAAATCGCTCAGGCTCTAAAACAACAAGGCTATGAAATCGACAAAAAGCAAATCAATCTTGCACAATCTATTAAAAATGCAGGCACTTACGATGTTGAAATTAAGTTGTTTGTTGGCATCACTGCAAAAATCAAAGTGATAGTTGAAGTTAAATAGGGAAGACAGTAAAACATGGGAAGTTACAAAAATTTAGTTAAAGACGATATGCTTTCACAAAACACGCTCGACAAGGTGTTTCTTGACAGTGAAAAAATTAAAAAATTGAAAGCAAACAGAAAGAAAAAAAATGATAAAATCAAAACCATTTGCAGTTATACATTTTGTATATCGTTGCTATTTGGCGTTGGCGGAACAACAGTAAATTCTTGCGTGCAATCATTTGATAGATTTTCGGGAGTCAACACAAATTTGATTCGTAAAACAGTGTTCCAAACACCAGTTTGTTTAGATACAAAAGACGGCGAAGTTTTGATTAATATCAAAGATGCCTTTACAGACACACAAAAGCAACAAATTGTTGATGGAATTACAAAACTTGACAACATTCTTGATGGAATCAACTATACTGTTACATTTGAAGATAAAGATGTAAAAAAAGCAATCAATATCACAAGTGCGGATTCAACTATCATTAAAAACGCTATGGCAGAAACCAGAAGTTATATCAATACTTTTACAGCAAGAGTAACATATCCAATGAGTATTGTTGTTAATAGCGATAGCATACGAAAAAATCCAAAGGCTCTAACAAGAATAATTCAACACGAACTTTTGCATACACTAGGTTTTGAAGATTTGTATGACAATGACCATTTTGGATGCATGATGTATTATAGTTATACTCCACAGGATAAGTATTCGCCAGAAGAACTAGCAATATTAAAACAAGTTTACTCCAAAGACTTTACAGGATTAAAAGAGTCTAGACCAACAACAATTATTAGACCAACCGAACTAGAAGTAATCGACAAAACCGAAACAGAAACTTCTAGCGAACAAGATTCACAACTAATTTTTTAGGAGAGAAAAAATGAGAAGAAAAAAAGATGAATACAAAATTGCAGATGATGAATATGCTGACTACGAAGCATTAACATGGAAAGACAAAGCACTCAATATTATTCTAGGATTAGAAATTACAGTTGTAATTGGTGCTATAGCAGGTGGTGTTGCAGGAAAAATTGTTGCCGACAACAGATTTCAAGGCGTTGATGAATCAAGGTTTATCAAAACAATTTTTAATGTCCCAGCACACTTGCCAATTTCTAATGGAGAAGTTCATTTGAACATTCTTGATGAATTTTCAGATGAAGAAAAAATGCAACTTGTAGAAGGTATTAGAAGTCTTGATGAAGATGCATCTGGCTTTAACTACAAAATCACATTTGATAATAATGAAATAACAAAAGGTATCAATATTAAAACAAAAAAGCATGTTGAAAAAGATAGTGATTTACAAGTTATTGCGGATACTTCATTGCGTATGGGCTTTTTGTCTGCAACGATAAAATATCCTATGTCAATTTCGTTTGATATGGAAAATGTGCAAAAATATAAAGCAAATATTTCAACTGTTGTAAAACATGAATTATTGCATACTCTTGGTTTTGCTGACTTGCGAGAAGATAAAGACAGACATGAGTTGATGTACTATTGCTGTGGTGAAGATTTGAGTCTTACTGATGAAGAGAAGAAAACTTTGAACACAGTATACTCACCTGCAAGAACAGGATTATATCAAGTTGATTATCCAACGAGCATAAAAGTTGTTGAGAATAAAAAAGTTGAAGAAGCAGAAGAAGAAATAGTTTTACAATAAAAAAACAGGAATTTTCCTGTTTTTTTGTGCTTTTTTATTAAATTTTTGCTATTTTCTAACTCTTTGATAGAAAACTTCGCCTTCTTGGCTCTTAAAGTAAACGCCGATGATTTTCTTTTTCTTTGCATTGATGATAGAGAACACGGCTCTTTTTCTTGCGCCACCATAAATATTAACAGTGGTGGTGTCGCTCTTTACAAACACATTATATGCTCTAATTCTGCCCATATTGTCAACCACGGTTATGCCGTCATAGTTGAGCATATCCAAGAACAAATTGCTCATTCCAATAAGTTTTGCTTCACTCGCACTTTTGGATTGAGTGAATAGTTTATTAAAGCAGATTGGTTCTTTTAGCCAAATTCCGTCTTTCAAAAAGCCGTCATCTTCGTAGTTTTTGTCAATAACAACGCAGATAGTGCCATGAACATTTTTAAACACATTTTCAAAAATATTGCCGTAGAGAGTTTTAATTTCTTCTAACTTTTTCTTTGTTGTTCTAAGTTTAGAAAAACTTGCGTCCACAAACTCGTTGATTTCTTCTTTGTAATTCAAAACTTTTTTGGTACATAGACCAAAGTTGATTCTAAGTTCGTTTTCTTTTAAGCCTTTAACAATAATGCAACTGTTTGTGTAGGCACTGGTTAAAAACGCATGGATTTTGTCCGCCTTTTCTTTTAGTGACCTTTTTTCAAACAAGATTGTGTTAAAATTTTTGTCTTTAATAGAATTAATGCATCTGTATATTCCATATACCAATTTGCCGTTTTCTTCAACATTGATATAAATATTCCAGTCGTGAACGCAGAAAGGGGCAAGTGCTTTCATTCTAGAGATGAACATACCTTCGTTTTCGTCATGGAACATTTCAAGAGTGTAGGAGTTTGGAATGGCTCTATCGATACTTTCGATGTCGTTGGTTATCAAAATGTTTGGCTTGATGCAAGTGCCTTCTTCTTCGTAGTTTGTTAGTTTATTAAAAAAATTTATGTACTGATTGAGCAATCCTTGTGGAAAATTCTCCCACTCCATGTTGATAAAATTAATCAAATTATCGCTAGCACTTTGATAAAAAATGTTTTCAAGCATAATTAATCACATTCCTTGTTTGTTTTTGTATATTTTTTTGGGTAAAACCGCCCGAAATTCTTTTTTTCAGTGTAGCAAAAAAGGTGGACAAAGTAAAGTGTTTTAAAAAAATTCTATTCACAATTTTTGCGGTGTTTTTAAAAAGTAAAGATTAACGCTTTATTAATTTAAAATATAACAAAAAAGGCTATCTTAGTTTACTAAGACTGCCTTAATATAACACTTCTTCGTTATCATATTTCATGTTTTCGTTTTCCTTGCATTTGTCTTCAACATATTGGTTGTAGTTGTCTTCAAGGTCTTTTTTAAAATCGCTTTTTTCGTTGTACTCAGTTTGGGCTTTGCCGTATTCGCTATCAAGGGCATTGCTTTGATTTGTTAGTTTTGCAAGGCTGATATATTGAACAAGTAGCACAACGCCAAGCACAATCATCACGCTAAACGCTAGGTATTTTACAAATTTCCAAACTCTTGAACTATCCATCACTTCAACAATTTTTGCATAAGTCTTGATTTTGGCTTTGTGCAAAAAATTCTCCTATAAATTTTTACACAACCATTATACAAGAATAAAAATATTTTTTCAACTAAAAATCCTATCGAAATATGTTCAATAATGTTGCCAAGCACAAAAGCAATCAACAGGTAGAGCCTAAACTCGCCAAAATTTAACAAGTTTTTTGCTAGAACAAAAACAACTGCGCAAAAAGTGACAAAAGCAATGTCGGTGGCAAGGCAAACAAATTTTTGATTGTTAAATGTTTTGCAAACAAGATTTTTTGCTTCAAATACTGCGCCCGACAAAACGCCAAAGTATAACATTCCCAAAAAGATTAGGGGTTGGCAAAGTGTTTCGTAAAGCATGGGCTACCTATGAAAAAATCCTTTTAAAAAAGTTCTTGCCAGATTTGTTCGAGTTAAGTTTGAGCGACTTAACTTCGCCTTCGATGTCGATAAGACCCGCTGTGGTGTCGAGTTTTAAAACATGAAGTCCGCTCCCTTCCAAACTTGCAGGCTCGCCACAAATCGTCATGTTGATGCATTGCTCGGTGGCGCTAATCACTTTTGTTACTCCTGCAATGCTTGTTTGATTTTTGTTGGTTATAACAATTTTGGAATTTTTTACTTTTTCAACCGTTTGATTTTCCACACTATCACTCTCCAATTTTTGATTTATATATTTTATTTTATATGTTACTAAGATATGCAAATAAAATTTTAAAAATCCCGCAATTTTGACATATTTCTTTTGAATTTGACAAAACAAGCACCTAAAATTCAAAATTTTTACTAACAGTGTTATTTTCATGAATACTATAATTTTTTTGATAGGGGAGTGTTTATGAAAAAAGAAATTTTTGAAAGCAAAAAAAGTTTTAACTTTGTTATTCTAATCAAGTATATAATTTTTTTGGCTCTCATGTTTGTAATGTGGAAAGCGGTAATAAAAAACACAATTTTTCCGTTTGCAGTTGGACTTTTTGTGGCTCTATGTTGGTGCAATCAAAATGTTTTAATAATGTCGGCAATATTTGTTCTGACGGGCTATCTCGCCAACTTTTCAACAAATATGCTGTTTGTAAACTTGTTTGCCAGCATCGTAATAATATCGGCGTTTTTCTTTCACAAAATCGCAAAAAAGCCAATCAAGGTGTGGCTACTTGCAGTATACTTGGTGCTGAGTCAAGCACTGTTGGTTTACTTTAATATTTCGCCATATCAAGTGCTACTAAATTCTCTCATCAGCATTTTAATTAGTGCAATTTTCATGCTGGCGTGCATTAAAATTTTTAAAACTTTGCTTGTTAGGGGAGTGGGACTAAAACTCACGATTGACGAAATCATCTGCCTTTGTTTTGTACTTTTGAGTGTTAGCGTGGGACTGTCGAACATAACGATAGCACACATCGAACTTGCCAAAATATATGCAATGTTTATGATTTTGCTGTCTTGCTACTTGTTTTCGGGAACGGAAAGCATTGTTATCGCAACCGTGCTGGGACTAGGCGAAGCACTCGCCACCAATAATATTATGGTGTGCGGTGGATACGCAATCATAAGTCTTTGTGCGCTAACTTTTAGAACCAGCCACGCATACTTTTCAATCCTTGCAGGATTGCTCGCCGAAGTTGTGCTTGGATTATATTTTAACATATATGGTTCTTACACAATCTTTTCGTTTTTGCCAATTCTTATTGGTGCGGGAATGTTTGCACTTCTTAATAAAAACACTATTTCCGTTTTAAAAATTTTGTTTGGAAGTGACCGTAACACGCAGGCGTCAAGAAATGTTATCAACCGAAGCCGAAACGAACTGTGCAAAAAAATGTACGAAATATCAAACATTTTTGAAGACATGAACAAGACTTTTAGAAACACTGTTCGGGGCGTTTTGCCACCAAACGAAGCCAAGCAAATGCTCACGCAAGAAGTTATGCAAAGCGTGTGCAAGGATTGTCCCGAAAGGTTTAAGTGCCTTAGAAATCTGGAAGAAGAAACTACAAAAGTGTTTGCCGAAATCGTTGCGAGCGGACTCGAACGGGGCAAAGTAACAATTCTTGATATTCCACCATTTTTGTCCACAAGGTGTAACAAAATCAATATCATTTTGCAAACGATTAACCAACTGCTCATTAGTTACAAACAATATTCCAACATGGTGTCGTCAATGGACACGAGCAAAATTTTGATTGCTGACCAACTTGAAGGTGTTTCAAGACTGCTTTCGTCACTTGCAACCGACACTCAAAAACAAGTCACTTTTGACATCGCAAAAGAAAATCAAATCATGGAAGAACTCAATTATCATAACATTTTGGCAAGCGAAGTTATGCTTTTTGAAAACGACACCGACACGCTTAGCGTAACAATGGTGGTGCGGGAAAGCGACAAGGACGACCTAAACATCGTCAAGGTTTTGAATAAAATTTGCAAGTGCAAAATGCTCCTTTGCTCGTCAACAATTTCTAACACTCCAAACTTTTTTGTTAACACCTACAAGACCGCTCCAAAGTATGATTTGGTCTATGGCAGTAGCGGTTGCCCAAAGTTTGGCAACAAGGTTAGTGGAGATAGTTTTTCGTTCATCAAACTCACGCAAGACAAAGTGCTTGTTGCAATCTGTGACGGCATGGGTGCGGGCGAAAACGCTCATAAAACCAGCGATACTGCTATCAGTTTGATTGAAAATTTTTATAAAGCGGGCTTTGATAGTGAAATTATATTGAACAGCGTTAACAGATTTTTGAGCATGAACAGTGAAGAGAACTATTCCGCTCTTGACCTTTGTGTTGTGGATTTGAAAAACAGTAGTGCCGACTTTATCAAGGTGGGTGCGCCCGAAGGCGTAATCAAACACACGGACGAAGTCGAAGTTCTAACCGCTGGCGCTTTGCCACTTGGCATTCTCGAAGAAATGACTCCAACAATCCACAAAAAATTGCTCGTTTCTAGCGACATGATTATTCTTTTGAGTGACGGCGTGATTGATAACTTTGGAAAGTTTGAAAACTTACAAAAATTTGTTGGCATGATAGACACAACCAATCCGCAAGAGATGTCAAATATTATTTTGGAAGAAATGCTTTCAAGGTGCAACAAACGCCCAACAGACGACTGCACAGTTATCTGTGCAAGGGTGTTTGATAGGGTTTAACTTAGAACCAACTTTTGTGTGACTAACAAATAATTTTCATTGAACAAACACAACTTAATGTTGGTTTATAATCAAGCATGAATTAAAAAAAGGAACTTTACTATAAAAGTATTGTTCCTTTATTTTTTTACAATTCATGCTTTATTTGTGAAATATGTTTTTTAACTATTTGAGTTAACTATTTTCAAAACTTTACAATCATTAAAACTTACCAAGAGTGAAGTTTTGATAATTCAACTAATTCCACCGATTTTACTTAAAGAAAGTTTTAATTGGCTTTTAGTTCCAAAATTTTGAGTAGTAAAAAGTCGGTTGCGTTTTCAACGCTCATAAGTCCCGTTTTGGTTTTGTAGTCTAGTTCGGCACTAATAGTAACAATATCTTTTAGTTTTTTTGCACCAAATTTTTTTGCTTGTTCCTTGGATTTTATAACGGCATATTCCTTAACACCCAAGTTGCTTGCAATGGTTTTTGTGTCGTCACCGCTCACGATAGAGTAGAACAGTCTTCTAAAATAACTTGACAAAATTCCCAGCACGCTCGACATTGTTTTGCGGTTTGCCATAAGGTCGTTTTTGATTAATTCTGCTTTTTTGTTGTCGCCTTTTGCAATGCTGTCGGTTAGTTCAAAAATCGAATATTCCAAGTCTTTTGGCACAAGTTCTTCAACATGAT
The DNA here is from genome assembly GCA_934777505.1 of uncultured Clostridia bacterium. Classification (GTDB taxonomy): domain Bacteria; phylum Bacillota; class Clostridia; order Christensenellales; family UBA1242; genus CAKVNM01. Next base: position 72,685 of record CAKVNM010000004.1, read on the forward strand.
GCTTTTCGATTTTCCCACCCGAAAACGAAACGAGTTTTGTAATCTCTTTGCTAATCTTGCTAAGATACGAGTTGCAGTAGTTTATAAGCGTTTCCATGGCGTCAATGGTTATGGTTGCTGGCGGATTGTACTGACTAAGGTTTTGCTTTATCCAGCCTTGCAAAATAGGTGCATCCAGCCTTGAACAGTCCACAACTTCGGCACTACTTTCTAGTGGCTTAAAGAACGAAGAATCTGGTAGCGTTACAATCACTAAAACAGTGCTAGCACAAGGTGTTTTCAAATATTCCTTTAACTGAGAAATAATCTCATTAGAGTTCTTGCAATCGTATTCTTTTAGTATGACCAACTTTTTATCTGCAAAAAATGGCATGGTGTTAAGGGTGGTTACAAACTCTTTAATATCGAGATTTTCCGTGCTAAACGATTGCTTATTGATATTCGTTCTCGATAACTCGCCAAACATTTGTTTTTCAATAAGACTAACACTGCTTTCGCACAAAAAATAATCTTCGCCACTAACAATATAACATGGCAAAACCTCGGTTTGTAAACTTTTTTTCAACTGTGCAAATTTCATATAATCATTTTAGCAAATTAAAACGAATATGTAAAATAATAACTATTTATTGTTTTTAAAAAGTTGTTTTCTGCCTTTTTGCAAGCAATTCGTTTAACCAAAATTTTACCGTCTAAAATGCCGTTATAAATATCTGGCGTAATGTAGTCAAACACGGCATAGTAGCAAACTCTGTGTTCAAGATTACCCAACTTTTCTGCATCAATTTTGCTGTTAAAATAGCATACTTTTTCGCCACTATTGTCAATATAAAATCCGTTAAGTTTGCCGTCAAAAATGATTGCACTAAAATATGTGCTTGCCGTAATGTTCACTCCCAACAAATCGCACGCAACAACATCGCACGAAAGTGTGGAGTTGATTCTAGCAATTTCGGTTTGTTCGAGTGCGGAACTGATATATGTTCGCTTTGCTTTAAACAACCTTGCAATAATTCCTAAATTATCAATGTTAGACGAGTCACCTGTCAAAACCAAGTAGTCGATTTTGGAAACTTCCATGTTCGATAGCGTTTGTCTTAGCGTTAACATTTCGGTGTCGTCAAGTTCGTCCAAAATCAAAATATTCCCGCTTGATTTTGTGCGAACAAGCATTGCGTTTTCGATATTTTCAAACACGGTGTAGTTGTCGTTAAAAGTCGTTGTGTCAACCACCGAAGTTAAAACAATCATGGTCACAACAAGCATTACGGAAACAACTTTCTTCCAGTTCACTTCTAGTATGTAGTTCGACAGCATGAATATCGCCACATAGTAAATCACTTCCACCAAACTGTGCATTTTGTTTAGCGTGATAAAGCCCGCAGAACCAATCACGGCGCTGACCGATAGGAACAGGTTGAACACAATTCCAAGCGGGTAGTAAAGCACGCCAAGTGGCAAAAGAATGTTGACTAGAAACACCACAAACAGTATTCCAAAGTAAATAGAGAATAGCGGAAGAATTAAAATGTTAGACAAAAATCCTAGTATCGCAATCTTGCCAAACACACGGATTACAATCGGCAGTGTGAATAGTTGAGCCGAAATCGTAACCGCCAAACTGCTTGCAAAAATTTCTGGAATACGGCACTTTTCAAACAATGTTTGAATTGGCCTTGCAATTAGAACAATTCCAAACACAGCGCCAAACGAAAGTTGAAATCCAATGTTGTAAAGATATAGCGGATTGAGTAGTAGCACAATTATTCCCGCCAGTCCCAAACTCGATAAGCCGTCACTTCTTTTTCCAACCACACGGCTAAGCAAAAAACATAGTGTCATAATCGTGGCTCTAACAACACTGCTTGCCATTCCGCAAATTATGCAGTAAAAAATCAAAAATCCCATGCAACCAAAAAATTGCACTTTGCTGTTTGCTTTTAACTTTTTCAAAACAAACATTATCATCAGAACAATAAAGCCAACATGCAAACCCGACACACTCAAAATGTGTGCAATTCCACTTTTTTGGAACACAATATATTGGTTGTCGTCAATCCCGTTTTTGTCACCAAGAAGTAGCGCCTTCAAAATACCAGCATTTTCGCCACCATAAAGTTCTAGGTCAGCCGTGGTCTTGTTTTGTATTCTTTCAATCAGCGTCATGTTGTTTGATAAAACTTCAATGTCGCCACTTGCGTATCCGCTAAAAAATATGTTCTTTGTTATCAAATTTTGGTCGAAACTGGAACTTGCCACGCTTCTTATAAAAATCTTGCCTTCAAATCTTAGGTTGTCGCCAAGTTTGATTTCACTTGCTGTGGTGCTGATTGTAATCTTGCAGTCAAGGGTGGTGTCGTTAATCTTTATGCTTTCGAGTACTAGCGTGTTTTTGCTTTCGCCTTCCTTAATTTCGCACACTCTGCCAACAATCACTCCGCTAGCACTTTCGCTTCCGAACCTATTCAAAAGGTCATCACGCTTTTGTGCTTTATAGCCAATCACTGTGCAAAATAAACTTGCTCCCAAAACAATGCTCAGCACAAACAAAGCCACAACTTTTAGTCGGTGTGGTCTGCACACTTTGTCTTTTTGAATGAACATCGAAATTATCAGCCCAGCAACGAGCAATCCGCACAAGATTAGCAAATATTTGCCCAAACTTTTGCCTAGCAAAAAACTGCCAGACGCCAAAATGCCTGCCATCATTCCAACAAAACATATAAAGAATGGTCTGTAATGAAGCAATTTTTTCACAAAAAAAGTGTATCACACTTAAAAATTTTTAACTAACACTTTTTGCTCATTGCCCAATATTGCTTAATTATATTATATATACTATCATTCTTAATCGTTATATAATCTTAATATATACCTTTCAATCTGCAATAAAAAAACTTTTCGACAAAATTCGATTAAAAAAACTTTTTTAAAAATTTTGAAAAACCCCGTTTTTTTTGTTGACTACTTTTTTTTACTATCTTATACTATTCATGTTTATAACAAAAGTTGTAAACGATAAAATAAAAATAAAGGAGAAAAACAAAATGGTAAACTCAAAGAAAATGAGTAAATCAACAGTTGCGGTTATTCTTCTTAGCCTTCTTTTGGCTTTGAGTCTAATTTTAACAGCAACAGGTGCATGGTTTACAGATAGCGCAAACGGCGAAGGCAACACAACTATCAAATTTGGTAAAGTTGATGTTAATGTAAACGGCACAGCAACATTTACAAAGGAGCACAAAGCAGAACTTACAGTAGACGGTTGTTCTTGGACAATCAATGGTCTTACTCTTGAAAACGCTTCAACAGTAGACGTTTACTACTCTTACAAAGTAACAGTAGCAATGGACGGTCTAACAGAAGAAGAAGTTGCTTACTTTACAATCCCAGCAGGCGCATCAGCAGACGCTGTTAAATTGGCAGCTGGTACAGCTGCTCCAGCACTTAGCGATATCAAAGTTGAATTTAACTCTAATGGCGCTATGAACGGCAGTGCTAAAACTGGTACATTAAAGATTACAGTTAAAATTGCTGCAATCCAAGCTGACCACGTTACAGCAGAAAATGCTAAGACAGAACTAGACAGACTTCTAACTGCTTAATTAGTTTAGCAAAACAAAAAAGAACGGTATTAGCCGTTCTTTTTTTTGTGTATAAAAATTGACTAACACAAATTACTATGTTAATATGTTTATGAAAGTACGGAGGAAGTTTATAAAGTATGAAATCAATAATGGATTATTACAATATTTATTGTGATGAAAGCTGTCATTTAAAATCCGATAAATCTTCAAAAATAATGGGTATAGCTGGTTTAGTGTGTCCAAATAATAAAGTAAAAGAGGTTCGTGATGAAATAAATGAAATAAAGAAAAAATATAATATTTCAAAAAATATTGAATTAAAGTGGACTAAAATTTCTTCAAGTAAAAAACAAGCTTATTTAGATATTGTTAATTTATTTTTTAGGAAAAAATATCTGCATTTTAGAATTGTGCTGGTTGACAAAACAGCTGTTTATGATCAAAATGACGAGTTCTATTATAAAATTTGTTATTTGTTATTGAGTGCATTGGTAAAGTCCAAGTCGTCATACAATATTTACTTGGATAAGAAAGATACATTAGGTGGGGAGAGAGTAAATGTTTTAAGGAAATGTTTAAAGCACATAAAAAAGGATTATGATGCTAAGTTGACTAAAATTAAAAATGTTCAAAATATTCAGTCGCATGAAGTAGCAATAATGCAAATGCTAGATATACTTTTAGGTGCAGTGGTTTATTATAAAAGAGGACTTAAAGGTGTATTAGCAAAAATGGATATTATTAAGTTTATTAAGCAAGAAACGGGTCTAACACTTGATAAAACAACACCATTATATGAACAAAAATTTAATATACTTTATTTTAAATCGAGTGAATTAAATGAGAAAATGTAAATTTCTAACAAACGCAATATATGTAGACCCTGACAATATAAAAAAATATATAGATGAACAATATGAAAAATTTAAAAAAGATTTCATTGATAATACAACTTATGTTGATAATCTTCCTATAAAAGCGACAATTAAGGTAAATAATCAAAATTATGGTGAAATTCTAACGGATGAAAAATACACTCATTCTTGCTTTGCACATATTGTTTCAAAAAAAATTAATAAAAATTCCATGAAAAGAAAATTGGATTTACAAAGATTAATGACATGTCATTGGCTTAAAGAATTGATTGAATATTATAACACTAATAGTAACTGTCAAACTTGTCGACATTTGCTTACTAAAAAAATAAAGAAAAATAAAGAAGACTTGCTGTATATTTTCTGTGATTGTGTTAGATATTTAATTATCTTAAAGAAGATAAAGGAAAATGATGATGTTTACTACATAGTAAAAACGGCATATTATATAGATTCAGTGTATGAAACTACAGATTATGCATATCATAAAAAATTATTATCATGAAAAATGTGTATAAAAAAACGCACATATGCAATAGTGCGTTTCTCATCTCCTCCTACTCTTGGTTAGGTGAGTATAGGAACACCTTTGTGTTCAATAAGATATTACAATATATTGGAACCGGTTGTCAACACTTTTCTAAAAAAAATCTAAAAAAGCAAATATTTTGTAATATCTTAATAATATTATATGTAGAAATTAGGAAAAAATCCATTAACGGTGCCATTTTAAGATGGAATAATAAATAAAATTTATTGATAAAAAAAGAGCATATCAAACTATGCTCTTTTTTGTTTATTATAGGTCTAAGAATTTTCTTCCGTTGTTTCGGTGTCTTGCAGTTTGTAGTAGTAAAATTTGTTATCTTTCACGGCAAAGTAGTCGTTGTTTGGCATTTCAAAAACTTTGTCATGATTTCCAAACTCGGTGGTTTCGATGATTGTAACGGTGGAATTATATTGTTTTATGTGGGTTTTTAGCATTTTGTCATAGTACTTGATGTAAAGATTTGCGTGGTAGTTTGTATTTTCCACAAAATCGTAGTATCTCATTGTAACATTTGTTCCGCTGTGGAGTTGCCAACGATTAGTATCTCTAAGAATTGAACCGTATGAGCAATCGCCTGTTTTTGTTACAGCCGTACCATAAATTGTTGGAATATTTGTAGTGTTATTGTTGTATAGCCTTGAACCAAAAAACATAAAGTAGTCGCCAGAAGTTAGTTTGGTTGACATACTAACATAGTTTTTTGTTTCTGGATAGTAGTTATAGTTTTCCATTGATTTTTTATTTTTCATTGAGCAGGTAAACATTACAAAAGAATTTCCTTGTGTGACTGTATCGAACATATTAACATTATTAAGCAGGGTCTGGGTGCTAAAATTGTTTTGGTCAAGGGCGTACATATTGTGGTCGGTCGACCTGATAAAGTACTGCAAAATGTCTGGCGTAAAAGTGCCGTCACTGTTTTTAGTAAATGTGTATTCCATATAGCATTCGAGTGCTGGAATTTGAGTGTCTGTCCAAGTAACGCTGTTGATATTTTTGATTTCATTCACTGGAATAGTTGCAATTTTTAGCGTTCCACTTGAACAGTCGGTCAAAAGATATTCGCCGTTAACGCAGTAGGCATTGAATGGACAAAGTTTGTTCAAAAAGCAAGCGTTTGGTGCGATAACTTCGGTTTTTAGGTAGGTTAAAAACATTGTGTTGTTAGAGCCAGAGTAGACGATTGTTTGATATATTTCGTTGGCTTTGGACTCGGTGTTGAGTGCTTGACCAGTGTATTCAAAGTAATAATCTTGCTCGGTGTCGGTTGTGACTTCAACAACTCGTTCTTCAATCTGCGTCTTGTTTAAAAATGTTTTAATCGTGAGTGTTGCAGGGAGCAAAACTTTGATTTTGCTATAAATTTTTATCGTGCTGTTGGCTTCTTGCTCGGCAATGAAGTATAGCGTTGGGGTGGTTATGTTGGTGGTACTGTTTATGTTGAACTTTCGCTCGTCATAGTCGTAGGTTTGAATGATTGTTCCTGCTGGGTAGTCGGTAAAAGTTTTGCCCGTATAGTTTGGGTCGGTTGGGATTTCGATTTTCGCTAGTTTTGAATTTATGCTGGCAATCTGCGAGTTGATTGCTTCAATCTCCGCCGAATAGTCCGTGCCTTCGCCAGTTGACGAGTCCACATGAGCACGAATTTTTGGCAAAATGATTTTTAAAAATTCGTTTCGTTTGTTGCTTTCTTCGGTGTGAACTGTGTCAGTAACTTCTTTTAGTTCATCTTCGGTTAGCAGTCCGTCACGAAGTACATCAATGTTATCACTTGCTTGAATTGCCTTTGTTTCAAGGTCGTTTAGCCTAACCGAAATTGACTCACGATATGTCCAGCCAATTGCCGTGATTGCATTTTCGTGATTGCGAAGTTGCTCGGTGTGGTCGGCAAGAGTTGTGGTGTTGGTTGCAATATTTTCCGTGTTTGTGGCAATGTTTGTTGTGTTTGTTTCGATTTTTTGTGAATTTTCTTCGATTTTCGTGGTATTTTCCGTGATTTTTGCACTATTTTCGTTAACCGTTTCAACAGCCGTGTTGACTTTGTCGATTATGCCGATAACGCCATTTTCGCTACTATCGTAATATCTTTTTAATAACTTGTCCATGTCGGTTTTAACATTGTCAAGTTGTTTTAAAATCTTTTTTTCGTCCATATTTTTCTCCTAGAATTTGGTCGTTAAAATGGTATCAAACATATTTCCAAAATTCAATGTTTAGTGCCAAACAAAGTTTGATTTTTAAATTTGTTTGGTTAAGAAAAATCAGTAGTCTTAGTGAAAATGTTAAAAAATGCTTTAAGATAATTTATATATCATATCTCGTTTGGGTAGTTGAGATTATGATACTAAAAAAATATCGCACAAAAAAACACCGCAAGATTTTGCACTATTGGTGTTTTTGTTTAATCAAATTTTACTTAATCGTTATGCAGTCCTTAATTTTGCTAGCATATTCGTTTGCTTGCTCCACAGATTTTGCATAGATATCAAAAAGTTTTGTGCTTTCGGTGACTTTGCTTTTTAGTTTAACAAAAGTCCTAATTCCAAGATTTTTGTTGTCCTTGTTGTGACCAATCATTTCGGCAACCAAACTGCCAATCTTTTTTGTTTCAAAATGCACAACTTTGCCTTTTGTGCCAGCCATAACGGAAAGCGTTGGAGCAGGGTAGGTTTCGTCAAATAGCGTAAGTTCTCCGCCTTGGCTTTTAACCATGACTTTTAGTTTTTCAAGTGCTTGACCATTTTGTATAACATTAAGCACTTGCTTTTTGCTTGCAAAGTAAGAAATATTTTTATCTAGCGAGTGGCAAAGGCTTGCAAGATGGACGCATTCTTTGAATAATTTTGATTTTGGATTTTGGTTTTTTAGAACTTCAATCGCTTCCATTGTTTCGAGTTTTGGACCGACATTGTAGCCCAGTGGCTCGTCCATGTTGCCGTAGGAAATCTTAACTTTTTTGCCTGCGAGTTTGCCAAGTTTTTTCATAACTTTTCCAAGTTTTCGTGCCTGACGAATGTTTGGCATAAACGCACCGTTGCCATATTTCACATCAAGCACCAATATGTTTGCGTTGGTGGCAAGTTTTTTGCTCATGATAGAAGACGCAATCAAACTGATGTTGTCAACCAGCCCAGTTTTGTCCCTTAGGGCATAAATTTTTTTGTCCGCAGGGGCAATATTTTTTGACGATGTTATCATGCAACCGCCGTTTTGTTTTGTGAGTTCTATGGCTTTTTCAAGTGGCAAGTCGGTTTGATAGCCTTCAAAACATTCAAGTTTGTCGCAAGTTCCGCCCGTAAAGCCAAGGCTTCTGCCACTAAGTTTGAGCATTTTTGTTCCAAGGCACGCACAAATTGGCACGATTGCGATTGTTGTTGTGTCGCTCACTCCGCCAGTTGAATGTTTGTCCGTAACTGTGCCGAGAGAAGACAAGTCCAAAACTTCGCCACTGTTTTTCATGGCGTCCGTAAGGTAAAAAAGGTCTTGGTAACTTAGTCCGTTATTATAAATTGCTCTTATAAACGGCAGGATTTCTTCGTCAGTAATCTCGTCACGCACATACGAAAAAATGACACTTTCCATGTCATTTTTGCCGATTTCTTGCTTATTTTCCACTTTTTTTGTTAAAATTTCAACAATTTTTGATGTTTTTTCCATAATTTTCTCTCTACATAGTTTTTTCGTATTGCTTTTCGTTTTCTTTTTCGAGTAGTTTTTTGTAAAACTCGTTTTCTGCAACGCTTAGCAAAATATCAAGATTTCTTGCTCGTGAAGACTGTTCAAGATTTTGCTTTACAAGGCAGTTGGAAATTTCCTTAGAGTCGTTAACAATAACAAACTGTCCGTCAAGTCTGTTTTCGGGATTGATTTTTTGTTGAAGCGAACAAACTTGCTCAGCGGTGATTTTTCCGTCAAACTCAACAAGGCGTTTTAGAATATTCTCGGTGGCTATCACATTAACGCTAACAGGGAAGATGTTGTATTCAAGATTTGTGCTTTTGATTGTGAATGTGCTAGAGGTTTGAATGTTCAAAAATTTAAGTTTTTGCGAATATTTTTTGTTGATTTGCTTTGTTAAAAACAAAATTGAATTTTTGTCAAGGTTTAGTAGCAGTGATTTAAGGCTGTCAATGTAGCAGTCAAGTTTGGTTAGACTTTTTTGACACTGTTCAATTCTAAAATTATTGCTATTGATATTTTTTGCAATATCGTTATATTTTAATATTTGCGATTTGATATATTTTTTGTTTTGCTCGATTAGTGAAAGTTTTTTGCCAGATAGTATGTAGTTTTCAATCAATTTTTCACTATAACTTTCGGCAAGTTTAATTTTCTTTGAAATCAACTTTTTTTGTTTTATTAGTTCTTGATTGTCGTCATGAAGATTTTTGTCAAGAGTGTTAAACTGTTGCCACTTTTTGATTTTTTCATAAACATAATCTTTGTCAAATCTATAATTTGAGTATTTAGACATTTTGCTCTCCTTGTCGGTACTGATATTTATATGCATTAATGTTTGTAAAATGCTTTTTTATTACATAGTATTATAAATCAAAATTTGGTTTTTTCAAACTCTTTAATCAGGTTATAGTCAAAAACTTTGGAGATAACAAAAGCGGTTTTTGTCGAATTTTATTTTGCAATTTTTGACATATTTTTCTTGCAAGTTATTGAAAAAATAGTCCCACTGTGATATCATATTTAGCATAGGAGAAAATTTGACTTTATGAGAACAATATACAAGTTTTACAAAGAAAGACTAATCGAAATCAACGGCAAAAATCGTAGCCTATACTCAAAAAATATTAGCAAAAAATATTCCTACGATATCGGCAAAATTATTGGTGATGATACTGACGCAATAAAGGAGTTTTTGGACTTTGTTTGGAAAGGCAAAACCAAGGGCTACACTTTGATTAGCAAAGATATTAAGGACAAACTTTTTTATTCTTTGAATCTTGATGACAAAATCAAAAATGGCTTTAAAGACACTTCCGCAATGACAACCGAAGAGCAACGCCTAGAAAATCTTAGACGAGAAAGACTCAAACGAGAAGAAGGCAAAAAGGCCATAACAAGGGAAGTTACTGCACTTAAAGCATTGAAGCGAGAGATTGAAGAGTTTGCCAAAGAAACTGGAAGATACGAACTTTTTGTTGGTTATCCATTTGTTACAGGTGCAATCGGCAAAGACTTGATTGTTAAAGCACCGCTCCTTTTGTTTCCAGTTGTGATTGATGTTGAAAACGATAGCACAGTGTCGCTCGAAGTCAAAAACGATGAGTTTGTTCAAATGAACAAAGTTTTGTTGCTTGCGTACGCCAAAGCACACAAAATTAACACTGACGATTTAACTTTGGAATTTGACAACCTTGAAGACTACAAACTTGACGACATCGAAAGCGTTTTGAAGTATCTTGCCAACTTTGGAATTAAAATTCAAAACAAAGCCAAAGGAAAAATGGTGGCTTTCGACAAGTTGAAAGAGCCATCTGGCACAGACGATTTGACGCTATATAACGCTTGCGTTATTGGAAGATTTCCGCTTGCCAACGCAATCTATAACGATTACAGTTTGATGGACAAAAAGAAACTTACTAGCGAAGCGATAGACGAACTTTTGGAAAGCAAACCATGCAAAAAAGTTAAAAAGCCAGACACCAGACTTTATAGCATAAGCAGTCTTGACTTTGCACAAGAAAACGCTATTGAAAACTTGAACAAAAGTGGCAATATGGTTATATATGGCCCACCGGGAACGGGTAAGTCGCAAACAATCGTAAATATTATCGCCGATGCAATTTGCAAGAACAAAAGAGTGCTTGTGGTTAGTCAAAAAAAGGCAGCACTTGATGTTGTTTTCAACAGACTAAAAAATCTCAATTCAAAGTGTATGTTCTTAACAGACGCCGAGAAAAACAAGGTAGATTTTTATGAACGAGTAAAACAAGCCCACTTTGACTTGATTGACAACTACAAAGAATCAAATTCTATCAGCGAGTTTGACGAAATAGAAAAAAATATTCAAACCGAAACCGCCGACCTTGAAGAAATTTCTTCCGCACTGTTTGAACAAAAACCTTTTGGACTCACTTTGCAGGAAATGTATGCAAACTCTGCAAAGATTGGCAAAAACACTCTTGATTATGAATACTATCAACTTTTGATTTCTAACAAAGATATCATGAAAATGAACTATCAAGAACTTTCCAACACTCTAAGAGTTATCAAGGAAAAAAACAAAGCAGACTTGTATAGCAGATTTATCGAACTCAAAAAACAAAATTCTTTAATCGACCACATCAAGCCCGACCTTGATATGCACCTTATTGGCGAAGCCAGAGCATATCTTAGCGAGTTGTTGCAAAAAAGACTTGTTCCGTTCGACACTTCCAAACACTCATATTCCAGACAACTTTTGACATATTATCTTGAAAACGATGCAAAGGACGAAAACGCCCTAAAACCACTTGTAAAAATGATTTTTGAAGTAAAAAATCCAAAACTTAATCGTTTTTACAAATTTTCTAAGATATTTTTCCCAATGTATCCAGTCGCAAGACATTATGTTAATGGTGTGCAAAAGGAAATCAAACAAGACTTTAAATCGTCACTTGATAGCATGAAAGCCTATATTCAAAACTACTCGCTACTTGAAAAAGTGCTCGACCAAAAGGGCTATATCATGGCGATTGATAATATCATCAACGGCAACAACTTGTTTTTAAAACTTTTGCTTTCCGCTCTTGATGATTATATTGAAATTCGTGATGTTAACACTTCGTTAAAGAGTTTGACCGATGATGAAAAATTGGTTTTGGGATTTGCTTATGAAAACACCAAAAACCTAAAATCATTCAAGGCACTGCTTGATAAAATGCTAGAACTTAGAGTGTATCACGAAGCCGTGCTATATGAAGACGAGTACAGAGAAACTCTTGCAAAAATCATTGATTTTGAAAACATTAGAAACAGAATTTTATCACTCAAAGAAGATGAAAAAAATGCGTCAATTAATCTTAGTATGGATATGTTCAAAGACGACTATGTTGAACTATATAGCAAACATAGGGAGAGTAAGAACTATCTATATCAAATAACAAAACAGCAAGGACTTTTGCCAATACGAAGCATGATGGAAATGTACGGCGACTTTTTGCTAACACTTTTCCCATGCTGGCTGTTGTCACCAGAAAGCGTTTCGCAAATCATGCCATTAAAACGCAATTTGTTTGATATTATCTTGTTTGACGAAGCATCGCAAATCTTTATCGAAAACTCTATTCCAGCAATTTATCGTGGCAAATATATTGTTGTTGCAGGCGACTCCAAGCAACTTAGACCAACCGCAACCTTTGTTAAAAGATATCTTGGCTATGACGGGGACGAAGAGATTAGTATGTCCACAATGGCGGCGCTAGAAGTTGAAAGTTTGCTCGACCTTGCCACCAGCAGATACACCAGTGCAAACCTTACATATCACTACCGTTCAAAGAGTGCAGAACTCATTGACTTTTCAAACTACGCTTTTTATGACGGCAAACTCCAAATTGCTCCAAACATAACAAAAAATGTTGGCAAAAAACCAATCGAACGAATTAAAATCGAAGGCAGTTGGAAAAACAGGCAAAACCTTGAAGAAGCAACCACCATTGCAAATCTTCTAAAAACAATTTTTAAAACCAGAAAAAACAACGAAAGTATTGGAATTATCACATTCAATGCAGAGCAGGAAGATGCTATCGAAAACGCAATCGACAAGCTTTGTCAGCAAGATAGCAAATTCCGTGACGACTTTATCAAAGAGTCCAACCGAAAAGAAAACGGAGAAGACACTAGCATATTTATCAAGAACCTAGAAAATGTGCAGGGTGACGAGCGTGATATCATAATCTTTTCAATCGGTTATGCAAAAAATGAATACGGCAAAGTTGTTGCTCACTTTGGACCACTCTCGGTCGAAGGCGGAGAAAACAGACTCAATGTTGCAATCACTCGTGCAAAGAGCAAAATCTATGTTGTAACCAGCATTGAGCCAGAAGAATTGAATGTTGAAGGCACAAAAAATCTTGGACCAAAAATTTTTAAAAACTATCTTATGTATGTTAGGGCAGTTTCTAACGGCAACAAAGACGAAGCCAAATTTATTTTGGAACGCTACAAGTCGGTTATGTCCAAGCCAAAAGAAAACTTGTCCAGCAAAATGGAAAACGATATAAAACAAGAACTAGAAAAACTTGGCTATATTGTTGAAACAAACCTTGGCAACACAAACTACAAACTCTCCCTTGCAATCTACGACAAAAAACTTGATAGATACTTGCTTGGCGTGGAGTGCGATTATTCTGCCTATGCTAGCAGTGATAGCATACTAGAAAGAGATGTGTTTAGAAACAAATTTTTGGAATCTCGTGGCTGGAAAATTGTTAGAGTTTGGTCAAGAGATTGGTGGCTTAACAAACACAAAGTTGTTCAAAGAATAATCAAACTTGCCGAAGCAAATCGCAAAAAATTGATGATTGAAAACGGAAAGTAAAATTTCTTAGATTTAAAAAAATGTTAAAAAAAGGCTTAAAATTAGCCTTTTTTTTGTTTATTTTTTGTTATTTTTTAATGTTTTTGTTCAAGTTTCAGCAAAATTAATATTTTTTTATAACTCCGCACGCAATTCTTTTTCCTGAGTTTCCGCTTGGCTGAGAAGAAAAATCGTCAAAGCCAAGGTGGATAATAACCGAGTGTTCAACAATTTCGTCACACGAAAATCTGTCTGTCAGCGTAGCGCTAAATGCTCTGCCGTTGCAACTTAACAGTGGTGGCAAATCGCCTTTGTGGAGCGGGTGAATATCCCCGCCATAATGTCCGCCCGCACTTTCAAAATCGTCTTGGCAACTCCCGTTTTCATGAATGTGCATAGCAAAAAAGTTTGTTTTTGTTGGTGGCAGATTTGTTATTTCAGTCACAACAATAACGCCCATTTTGCACTCGTAAAATTTTACTACTCCCGCAATGTTTTTGTATTCGCTAGACCCTTGAAGATTGCATACAAGTGTTGGCTTAAAAGCATAGATTGTTTTAAAAATTTCGTTCATCATTTTTTATTATATGAATAATTGATATGCGTTGTTAAACCATGCAAAAACTTTTTGCTATAAAAAATTTTTATATTGGCATTAATTATGATATAATCAATCAAGCGCTAAAAACAAAAAAGCGTTTTAAACGAGGATAAAATGAATATAACAGTAGTTTGCGATGTGCTTGGCAACGAAACCAACGGCACAACAATCGCTGCAATGAATTTGATTAGATTTCTACAAACCAAGCACAATGTTAAAATTTTGTGTGCAGACGAAAGCAAAAAGGGAATGGACGGCTACTATGTTGTGCCAAATTTAAGTTTGGGCGTTTTTGACAAGATTGTTCAAAAAAACAATGTTACTCTTGCAAAGCCACAAAACGACATCATTGAACAGTCGCTCGAAAATTGCGACCATGTTCACATCATGCTTCCGTTTGCTCTTGGCAGGCGTACCTTAAAACTCGCTCTTGAAAAGGGCATATCTGTTACGGCGGGCTTTCACGCTCAGGCAGAAAATCTTTCCGCCCATGTTAGACTCCACGGTGTTGGATTTGTCAACAAGGCAATATACAAAAATTTTTACTCACATTTTTATAAATTTGTTGGCGGTGTGCATTATCCAACCGAGTTCATCAAAGAATGCTTTGAAAGTAGCATAAAACAACAGACCAAAGGCTATGTTATTAGCAACGGTGTTAATAGTCACATAACAAAAATGCAGGTTGAAAAACCAGATGACATGAAGGACAAAATCGTTATTTTGTCAACTGGAAGATATAGCGTTGAAAAAGCCCAAGATGTGCTAATCAAGGCGGTTGGACTATCAAAGTATCGTGACAAAATCCAACTTGTGCTAGCAGGTCAAGGACCACTTTTTAACAAGTATAAAAAACTTGGCGACAAGTTGCCCGTAAAGCCAATCATGAAAGTTTTTGAGCGTGACGAAATGGCTCGTGTTTTAAATTCGTGCGATTTGTATGTCCACCCAGCGCAGATAGAACTTGAAGGCATTGCGTGCTTAGAAGCCATTTGTGTTGGCAAACTTGTGATTGTTTCAAACAGCAAAAAAAGTGCAACAAAGAACTTTGCTGTCGACCCAAAATGCGTGTTTGAAAGCAAAAATCCAAAAGACCTAGCAAGAGTGATTGACTATTTTATCGACCACCCAGACGAGAAAAAACTTTGCGAGCAGAAATATCTCGACTCATCGCACCTATACAATCAAGAAGAATGCATGAAAAAAATGGAGCAGATGATTATCGAAGTGCATTCTAATAACCAAAAACAAGATTAGTTTCGGCTAGAAAATTGATATAAGTGCATAAAAAATTGAGCAACAGTTGGTTGCTCTTTTTTTTGTTATTAAAGCAGACTATGTGTTATGTAATCTTTAACCACTAACTTTGCATTGCTGATTTACTTTAATTGCAAAGCATTTGCAAGTTTTATATCAACAAATTATAATAACAAATTGCATTAAATATTTATAAAAAAGATGAAATGTTAAAATTAAGATACCATAAGTAAAATTTATATTACACATAAAAATCTTGTTCTTTTATTTATGTGAGTGGTGTTGTATAATGTGTGCGTAAACGAAAAGGAGATAATTATGAAACCACTAAATCAAACACAAAACAAACATTTTTACGAGAGCGGAAAGGGCTGTATTTTCAACAGTAATTTGGAAAATTGCATTTGCTATGTTGAGCCATTTTTTAACTATCAAACGGGAGAAGAAGAAAGCGTAAAGTTTTATGCTTCGGGTGCACTATTCACTTTTAAAAAGCAGTATAACATTGATATATTTTTTGTGAAAAACGATGGCAAAAAATTGTTTGAACACAAAGCAAACGGCACTTTTAAAACACAAAACAACATTTACGACATCAACACAGTTGTGTGCGACAACGGAGTTTTGGTCACAACTCAGCACCACGATGGCACTTTTGATTTTGACTATTATTTGTATAACGGCATTAGAGTTCACGACTGCGACATTGAAAAACTAAAAAGCAAAATTGGCAAGATTGAAAAGCACATTTTGCTTATGGAAAAAACAAGGCAACTTGAAAACGAAACATTGAATAATCTTTTAAACGATTAGTAATTTTAGAAAAAATAGCATATTTTTGCTATTTTTTTGTGATTTTTTATGCTTTTTGACTATATTTTTATTTTTTTCTAGTTTTTGTTGGAATTTTGTTTTGTGTGCAAATCACTTTTAATTAAATCTTTTATATCTAATTCTATAAATTTTTGTAATTAATTTTTTTATCATATCACAACTTATATCAAATATTGATATTTAGCAACATTAAATTGTACCAAACAAAATAACATAAAAAATAATTATAATTCCCCGTAAATTTTTCTAAGTTATTTGTTTAAAAATTAATGATATAATCCGTTAAGAAATAATATCGAATTATTAGAGTTTACAAGTCGATTAAAAAAATTGACTTATACTACTAATAATGCTAAAATATTTCTTGATTTTATGGCTATGTTTAGTCAAGCAAACTAGGAGAACTTATGGACTACGATTTTTCAAATATCGAAAAAAAATGGCAAGAATATTACGACAAGCATCAAACTTTTTCTGCCACAGAATATGACAAACCAAAATACTACTACTTGGTAGAGTTTCCTTATCCATCGGGTGACGGACTTCATGTTGGTCACACAAGGGGTTATACCGCCATTGATGTTATGGCAAGAAAGAAAAGAATGCAGGGGTTCAATGTTTTGTTCCCAATGGGTTGGGACGCTTTTGGCGAAGCAGCCGAAGGTTATGCAATCAAGCACAAAATCCACCCAAAAGAAGCAGTACAAAAAAATATTGCTTCGTTCAAAAATCAATGTCAAAAACTTGGCTATTCTTTTGACTGGTCAAGGGAATTTTCCACAACAGACGAAGACTATATGAAGTGGACTCAATGGCAGTTTATCAAATTTTTTGAACACGGAATGGCATACAAAGCACCTGCAAAAGTAAATTGGTGTCCAGTGTGCAAAATCACAAAGTCCAACGAAGAAGCAGCGGGCGGAGTGTGTGATAGATGCGGTTCTGCCGTTGTCGAAATGCAAAAAGAGCAATGGATGCTCAAAATGAAAGACTATGCTCAGGATTTGCTTGACGGATTAAAAGACACAAACTATATCGACAGAATTAAAACTGCTCAAATCAACTGGATTGGCAAAACAAAAGGTCTTGATATCAAATTTAAAATCAAAGACAAAGACGAGTTTGTTACAGTTTTTACAACTCGTCCAGACACAATTTTTGGCGTAACTTCCATTCAAATTGCTCCAAGTCATGGCTTGATAGAAAAGTATGCAAGCGTTATTCCAAACTACGCCGAGATTGAAAATTATATCAAAGAAACAGACGAAAAAGAACAAGAAGAACTAAAACGCAAACTTGAAGAATCTAAGGGTGCAGATAAACAAAAACGCAAACAAATGAGAAAAGACTCTTTCAAAAAAGAGAAAGAAAAAACAGGCGTTTTGGTCAAAGGCTTGGTTGCTATCAACCCAGTCAATCAAAAAGAAGTTCCAATTTTCGTTTCTAACTATGTTCTAAGCGACAAGGGAACAGGCGCGGTTATGTCCGTTCCAGCGCACGACCAAAGAGATTATGTTTTTGCAAAAAATTATGGCACTGAGATTATTCAAGTAATCGAAGGCGGAGATATTTCAAAAGCGGCTTATACTGGTGACGGAAAGCATATTAATTCTGGATACCTTGACGGTTTAAACAACGAGCAAGCGTTTGAAAAGGTTAGAGAAGAACTTTCTAAACAAGGCTTGTGCGAAGTTAAGACAGACTACAAACTTGACGATTGGGTATTTTCAAGACAAAGATTTTGGGGAGAGCCAATCCCACTTGTAAAATGCGAAAAGCACGGTTGGGTGGCAGTCAAGGACGAAGACTTGCCAGTAACACTTCCAAATGTTGCTTCCTACGAGCCAACCGACACAGGTGAATCTCCACTTGCAAAAATCACAGACTGGGTTAACACAACTTGTCCAATCTGCGGAGGACCAGCAAAGCGAGAAACCGACACAATGCCAGGCTGGGCAGGTTCGTCATGGTACTTTTTAAGGTTTATGGACGCCCACAACGACAAAGAGTTTGCTAGTCAAAAGGCAATGAAGTATTGGGGTAAGGTTGATTTCTATGACGGCGGAATGGAACACGCAGCAAGACATTTGCTCTACGCAAGATTTTGGAATCACTTTTTGAACGATATTGGACTTGTTCCAAACAGAGAACCAGTCGACAGAAGAATTGCTCACGGAATGGTGCTTGGCGAAGGCGGAGTGAAAATGAGCAAATCGCTTGGCAATGTTGTTAATCCAAACATGATTGTTGACAAGTATGGTGCGGACGCTCTAAGAATTTTCATGATGTTCATGGGCAACTATGAAGACGATGTTAATTGGAGCGAAGAAGGCGTTAGAAGTTGCAAAAAGTTTATCGAAAGAGTTATAAAACTTGGCGAAAAACTTGGTGCAGAAAAAGATAGTCAGGATTTGAATATATTGCTCCACAAAACAATCAAAAAAGTTACGAGCGATATTGACGCAACAAAGTTTAATACAGCAATTTCTGCAATGCATATTTTGGTTAATAAAATGGAGCAACAATCTTCCATTTCAAAACAAGCATACAGAACACTTTTGTTATTGCTTCATCCATACGCTCCACATATCACGGAAGAACTAAACAGTGTTTATAATCTTGGCGAAGTTCTTGCTTATTCAGCATGGCCAACATACAACGAGAGTGACACAATCGACCAAAATATCACAATCAGCGTGCAAGTAAACGGCAAGTTTAAGGGCACGATTGATGTGTTACTAAACGAAGACGAAGAATCACTCAAACAAAAAGCCGTTCAAGACGAAACAATCAGCAAGTACTTGGTTGGCAAGGAAATTGTAAGGTTTATTATCATTAAAAACAGAGCAATTAATATTATTGCAAAGTAAAATTTGAATTATTTTTGAAAGACTACTTGGAATATAGTAGTCTTTATTGTGTATTTCTACTAATTTAATTGCTTAAAGTTAACATAATTGCCATAAATTTTCACTTTTGCTGTTAATTAATAAAAATACTTTTGCTATTATGCTAAAATTCTTGTTGTATTTATTGACACACAACGGAGGAAAAATTACGATGTATGACGCAAAAACTCTTAGCAATCTAACAATGCAAAAAAGAATAGAATGCGCAAAAAAAGTAAAGAGTCCAGATTGTGCGTGGACAGACGATGGTAGAATTTTTATTCGCACAATCAGTGGAGAAAACAATACTTTTCTTGAACCATATCGTCATAACCACGAAGACTACGAAGTTATGATTCCGCTCACTCCAATTCCATGCTTGATTCAGTGTGATGAAGTTTGCTTTGGTGAAGTTGGTTATTGCTATCCAATAACTAGCAACAAATCGCATGGCAT
This sequence comes from uncultured Clostridia bacterium, assembly GCA_934777505.1. GTDB lineage: Bacteria > Bacillota > Clostridia > Christensenellales > UBA1242 > CAKVNM01. Next base: position 92,248 of record CAKVNM010000004.1, read on the forward strand.
AAATTGCAACCTTTTGGATTCAAAATATATTATTATCGTTGTAAAAAAAGAGTGGTACGAAAGCGTGATTAAAAATCTTGGCGTTCCAATCAATCATGTTAGCAGATTTTTCTATTCCAACATTTTGAAAGACCTTGTTGAAATGTTTTACAGTTTATTCAAGCAAAATTTTGAGTTCAAGCAAATGGAACTTGGCACTTGTGCAGATTTTATCCTTGCCGAAATTTTGCGTCAAATCGTAATGGCTCAGCAAACTCCAATATATAAAACAAAAGAATATCACAAGGGTATTCAAAAGGTTGTGAATTACATTAACCAAAACTATACAAAAGAAATTTTGATTGACGACCTTGCGGAGATGAGTGGACTAAGCAAATTCTATTTTATTAGAAGTTTCAAGAAGTTCACAAGTGTAAGCCCAATCGACTATATTATTAAGATTAGAGTTTCACACGCAAAATTCTATCTTTCAACAACCGATTATAAAATTAAAGATATTGCCACTTTGGTGGGCTTTAATAGTTCTTCGGCACTCATTCGTGCATTTAAAAAACAAATGCTTGTCACTCCAACTGAGTACATTGAGCAGTGCAAACATATCGACCCAAAACAAAGCAAAAAGTAAGAATTAAATCGCTTTTTTGAGTAAAAAAAACTATAAAATGTTTTTTATAAAATGCTAATTTTCTTTGATAAATTACTTAAACTTGCATTGAATAAAGATGCAACTTGTCATATTAAAACACTAGACAATCTGGCGTTTTTTTGTGCAGAAAAAATATTTATCTTTCAAAGAAAACTTGATGAGATATTATCCTAATAATTTTTTGTGAACAAAATCGACAATTTTGCTATTTTAATTTATATTACCTTTTAAAATTGACAAAATATAATTATATTGCTATACTATGCAAGTCTATTCTAAGGAGAAAAGTATGAAAAAGAAGCAAGAAGTTAATGCTATGAAAAAAAGTCCAGTGCTATACATTGTCATGCTACTAATTTGGACAGTATTAACGGTTTTTTTATGGATTAACTTTGTTAAAAGTTTTATTGATGTGCCTTTTGTTGAAGGTGCAACAATCACAACAGTTATTCGTGTGCTAGCCACGATATTGCTAGTTTCTAATGCGCTGTTTATCTCTTATTTTTGGCTTAATGGCGTAAAAGATTTTATCTATGTTGTTTGGTATTTTTGCAACAAAAACAGACTCAACAAGCGTTACTACAAAATCATCAACACAGATGTTTCCAATGTTAACGATAGAATTTTGATGGTTTATTGCACTTGCAACGATTTTGACGGCAATAGTTTGAAAAAATCCATGCAACAGACCTATAAAAATGTTAGAACCGTAATTTTGGACGACTCCAACAGCGAAGAATATAAGAAAATGGTTGACGACTTTGGCAGGGAAAATAATGTTGAAGTTATTAGAAGGCCAGACCGTGTTGGATTTAAGGCAGGAAATATCAACCACTACTTGATGTCAAACGAGGTTAAGGATGAAAACGGGAAGGGGTATGACTATGTCGTTATTTTGGATAGTGACGAAATCTTGCCTCACAACTACATCGTTGAGTCGCTAAAATATTTTTATGCCTACGATAATATTGGCATTGTTCAAGCAAATCATATCTCAACCCGAAACCGCAACTTTTTTATGAAGTTGTTTCATATCGGCGTAAACTCTCACTGGCCAACTTATCAAACAATGAAGCACTTTTATGGCTTTTCGACCATGCTAGGTCATGGTGCGATGATAAAGCGTGATTGCTACGAAAAAGCGGGCGGTTTTCCAAACTTGGTTGCCGAAGACTTGTGCCTTTCTATCGAAGCAAGAAACGCTGGCTACTATGTTGCTTTTGCTCCAAATATCATTTGTCAGGAAGAATACCCAATCGACTATGTTGCCTTTAAAAAGCGTCACTCAAAGTGGACACAAGGCAATCTTGAATTTATCAAAAAGTATACCAAAAAGATTGCAAAATCAAAGATGAAATGGTACGAAAAAATGGACATTGTTTTGTTCACTTACAACTTACCACTCACTGCGATATTTGCGTTCTATATCTTCCTAAACTTGATTTTTGCACCACTACTACACCTGAATTTAGGACAAGTTTATTCTCTGTGGATGGTCGTGCCGACAATCATATTCTTCTTTTCTCCAATGCTCAACGACTTTATCACATGGGCGTTTAAAATCAATCCATTTAGATATCTTTTATACTTTGTTTGCGTTATTATTTTGTATGGTTCAATGCTTACGACTTCACTTATCAGTGCCTTGCTTGGAATGTGTGGCAAGAAAGCAAAATTCATTGTTACGCCAAAAACTTCCAGCAAAATGACTCTTGGATTTGCACTCAAATTCCAGTGGAAAGAATTTTTGTTTTCGACAATTTTGCTTGTTGTGTCAATTCTGTTCACAAGGAGCATCTTGCCAGTAATTTTGATTATTCTAACAGGCTATATGTCGTTTATTCTAATCTTCTTTTCAAACAAAAAGTACAACGCCGAACAAGTCAAAAAGATTGACGAGCAAACCGCAAAAGTTTCACTCGCAATCAACAAGGTTTACGAATATAACTCCAAGCACGATGACCCAATTCAAAGCCGTCCGGTGCTTGACGACCTAGACCTTGATGAGCAAGAGAATACGCTTTAACATTAAAGAAACTCCATTTTTGGAGTTTTTTTGTTGAAAAAATGCAAAAATTATATGTTTTTTGTGCTTTTTTTAAAAAGATTGTTAGGTTTTAATAAATATAACCTAAATTGATTGTATATCTAAAATTGCTTAATAAGGCATTTTTTATGTTATCTTTATGATTAAATATGTTTTGGAAATTGTTTTTTTGAATAACAAAAAATGCAGTGTGGTCACGCTTTTATGATATTCAAATTTAGGAATTAGCATAAAATCACTCGTGGTGGAACTGCAAGCAACACTACAGAAAATAATAGCATGGAGTTTTGTAATACTTTTGCAAATTGCTTTCAAATTAAAATATTTGGAATGTTAAACTAACAAAGTTAGAACAATTTTTTTGCATTTTATTTTATCAAATTTGATTGTAGTTTCTATTTTTTTCATGCAACATTTAGTACTGAGTGTCACAATTTTCTCGATAAAAATATTATGTATTATATTTTATTTTCAGGAGAAATTATATGATTTTTAGAAGTTGTTGTGACGACCAAAATTTAGAACCACGCAGATATCAAAGCATAGGCTACAAAGTGTTTCAAATGCTTCAAGGTCCAACTGGTGCAACTGGTCCAGTGGGAGAAAAAGGAGAGCGTGGTGATAAAGGCGAAACTGGCCCAATAGGTTTGCAGGGCGAAGTTGGTCCTATTGGTGCAACTGGTCCAAAAGGAGATAAAGGCGACATCGGTCCAGCGGGCGAGCGTGGAGAAAAGGGCGAAAAAGGAGATAAAGGTGACGCTGGTGAGAAGGGTGAAAAAGGCGACACTGGCGAAAAGGGAGAAGTTGGAGAGAAAGGTGAGAAGGGCGAACAAGGTGAAGTTGGACCAAGAGGAGATAAAGGCGAAAAGGGCGATGCTGGAACAACATATAATCAAAATGCAACAATTCTTAGCATGGCAAGTCAGCAACTCACGCTTGGCACACCGCTCACACTTTCCACAATTTTAACAAACAACGGACTTGTTTTGAGCAACACAGCAATCATTGTGCCAGCAACTGGAACATACATTGTCACATTTTATGTTAACCGAACAACTGGCGCAGCGGGAACGGACGGCATTGCAATCGCCATTGACGACCAAGTGGATTCCAACACATCAAGACCGCTCAGTGACGATTCAACTTCGAGTGGTTACTTTGTTATGAACCTTGACGAAGGCAATGCAATCTCCATTGTTCCTGTCATTATTAATGCCCAGCGAATCAATGCCAACGGCGGGTCAAGTGCCACCTTAACCGTAATACGAATTGCTTAAAATTTTAAGAAAATCACAAAAAACGCAGAAAAAACTCAAAAAAACATCATATTTTTGAGTTTTTTGTGTAAATGCAATATTTTTTTCTAATTTTTAATATTGCATTATCTTAATTAAATTTCGAAAATTATTTAGTAAAATTAAACTTCACTCTTTATAAAATTTAGCATTTTTCTATTTTTATATCTAACAAGCCTAGTATTAAAAAACAAATCAATCTTAAAACAAAACGCTATGAAATTCTTAATGGTAAAGGTATAATAATAAAAGCAAAAAGATATTAAGTTGGAGTTTTTTATGATACTGAGCGTTTCAAGAAGAACGGATATTCCTGCGTTTTATAGTAATTGGTTTTTTAAGTGCTTGGAAGATGGTTTTGTATTAGTCCCAAATCCAATAAATCCTAAAAAGATTGCTAAAATACCGCTTAAAAAGTTCGAGATAAAAAATGTTTTTACTAATTTGGTTGGAGATAAAAGTATTCAAACCGAAGGGAATATTGAAGGCATAGTTTTTTGGTCTAAAAATCCAAAGCCCATGCTTGAACAAATTGATAAGTTAAACGATTTTGTTTTCTACTTTCTTTACACTTTAAATCCTTATCCAAATTGGATAGAAGGTGGACTTCCACCACTTGAAGAAAGAATTAAAACATTTAAGGAACTCACAAAACATTGCCCAGTTATTTGGAGATACGACCCAATTTTACTAGCGAACGGTATAGATATAGATTGGCACATAAAAAATTTTAAATATTTGTGTGAAAGTTTAAAAGGCTACACAAATCATTGCAAAGTCAGTTTTGTTATAGAAACCTACTCAGGCTGTTCCAAAAGTGTTCATGCTCCAAGCGAAAGCGAGAAAAATATTTTGATGGGAAAATTTTCTAAAATCGCAAAAGAAAACGGCATACAAATTGAATCGTGTGCAGAGAGTGGTGATTGGTCAAAATTTGGAATTGTTCCAAGCAAATGTATTGACGGAGAAATTTTTGAAAATTTGCTCACAAAGAAGTATCAAAATCAAGGATTGACATTTAAAAGAAAGAACAATAAAATTGACGGACAAAGAAAAAATTGTGGCTGTATGCCGGCAGTAGACATTGGCAGGTATGATACTTGCAATCACAACTGTAATTATTGCTATGCTCGAAAAAGCAAGCACTCGTCAATGTATGATATTCCACAAGGCGAAATTTACGACAGAAAAACGGAACTCGAATTTGAAGTGTTTTAAAAGTGTTTCGATAATTTTGGAAATAATATGAAGAAATAAAAAAAGATTTGTGAAAAACTAAGTTGTTCTAACTAATTTGTTAAAGCATATCTTAAAGTCATCATTGGCTCATGCGAAGGGATTTGTTTTCCTTCGTTTTTTATTAGTGAAATTGGTGTTTTAACCTTAAAACTATTTGTGTTAATATTCTTTGTTTTACAATAGTAAAATGTAGAGTTGAGAAGATCTAAATATTGACTATTGTGATTAATTGTGATATATTAAAGGTAGAAAAAAGGGAGATTTTATGGATATTCTATCTTTTAAAAATAAAAGCAATTTGGATTGTTTAAAATGCTTTAACAAACAACTTTCTAGCAATATTTAAGAAATGAACGCATTTGGATTAAGTAAATTATATAAAGAATTAAAGGCGCAGAGAGAAAATTTTAAAGCGTTTCTTGATGGTTTTGATCCTTTTGATGACAAAGAATTTTTACGTCGTTTGCAGGAATTTTATTCTTGGCACGCAGAAAAATTGTTGATAGAGTACAATTCTAATGTAAAAATAAAAAATAAGAAAAAGGTTGTCGTAAAAACGAACGATTACTATCCTTTTTTGAATCAAGAAGGCAGTGGTAGAGATTTTAGTTACTGGACAGAGTGGTATCCAAGGAATTATGAAATTTTGTGCGATAAGTCCTTTAAATTTGAAAAAAGAATATACACAAAGCAAGAATTAAGCGAGTTATGCAAACAGGACAAAATTATTGTTTTGAACAGAAATAAGGTAGATTTTTCTAACGAAGTTGATGTGGATATTGCTTCAACTGCCGTAAAAGAATTGAGTAAAGTGCCATTGAACAAATACGAACTTCCTTTATGTTTTCAAAATAAGGGAATGCTCTCAAAAAAAGAAATTGATGATGTTTACAAAGATAGTTCTAAAATATTAAAAATCATTCGCAAAGACATTAGTAAAGAACAAGCCAAGCAAGATTACATTTTACTTTGCGATGAAACAAGAAAATATCAAACCCAAATTTTATCTAAGTTGAAAGCAATTAAAGATAGAAAGAGCAAATTTGAAGAAACCGAATTTGATGAATTATATTAATCTTTATTTAAAACAGTTTCAAATCAAATTGGTGAATTAAAAATAATAAAATTTCTAAGTTTTAAATCATAAAACAGCGTGGCAAGAAATATCAAAGCAAGAATTGTAAAAAGGTTAGATAAGTTTAAAAGTGCAGATACCTTAATGGGTAAAAAAGAAGACTAATTATGTCTTCTTTTTATATGTAAAAATTGGAAAGGCTAAATGCTATTAGATTATAAAGATTGAGAAGAAATTTTAGGCAAAGATACAATACTGCTATCGTGTGGACGATGAGGCCTACTTGCAAAACTCTAATCGAATATTTTTATACAGATATTGTAATAGTTATATACTTTGCATTAAGGAGTTATTATGGATATAAAGAAATTTATTGTTCCTAGAATATTAAAAAATACCAACCAAAATTGCGAATGTGGAGACATATAATTTAGAACACAAGATTTAATTTATATAGATCTTAAATTAGAAGTTGAAAACATTTCTAACGATAAGAAAATATAGGGACAGCAGGAACGGACGGTAAAAAAGTAGTTTATTCGCCAGAGTTTGTTGAAAAACTATGCTATGATGAAAAAGTTTGTTTGTTCTCTCACGAGATTATGCATGACGCTTTTGACCATATTATGAGAAGTAAAGATAAGGACCCAGAACTTTGGAATATAGCGACTGACGTAGTTATTAACCAAATGCTTAAAGCGGCGTGTCTACCGTGAATAGAAGGCGGTATTGATATGCCGCAAACCACTAATAAATCCGCTGAGGAAATGTATGAGATTTTAAAAGAGAAAAAACAACAAAATCAGCAAAACGAAACGAACAAAAATAATGATAACAAAAAACAAGAATGTCAACAAAGCAAAGCTGTTGACCAACATAAGATGTGGGAAGAAGCTGTGCGTCGCGCTGAAAGAGAACAACAAAAATCGAAATTAATATTGATTTAAGCACCGAGCTAGAGTTTTATCATAAAAATTTTGAAATATTAAGTGTCAAGTCTATTATTAAATTTAGAGTTACAAAAATAAAAACCACTGATTATGACGATGAAGACGCAGACAATGTTATACCTTTTCAGGTAGCCTATGCAACATCAATACATAAATCGCAAGGCTTAGAATATGATTCTGTTAAATCGTAATCACCCACGATGTCGAAGAAAAAATATCTCATAATGTTTTTTATACAGCGATAACTAGGACAAAAAGACTTTTGAAAATTTATTGGACACCAGAGACTGAAAAAGCAACAATTGCAAAATTTAAAACAACATTTAATGTTAGAGACGCAAAATTGTTAGCCAATAAATATAATTTGAAATTTTATAAATGTAATGACATAAAATAACAAAAATATTTGTATATTTTTGCGAAAGATGTTGAAAATGTCGAGTAATGTCGAACTAGGTGGGGTGGATTGAAATATAGTGTTGCAGAATTGATAGTTTTTTCTGTGATTTACTTGTGCAAATAGGTAAATATTTGACTTGATTTTGACTGCGGGGATATACTAAATCCGTATGGTTTTTGCTTAGTTTGTCAAGAAAAATTGCAGTTTAAAACAAAAAGGCTTGATAAATTTTGTCGAAAAATGTAAAATATATTTTAGAAAAAATATAATTTTAGGTTTGAAAAGATGAAGTATTTACGGAAGATAATCATAGGAGTAGTAATTGTTGCGGTTTCAATAACGGGCATGGTTTTAATCAAAAATGGCATACGAAAAGACGCCACAATTAGCATTGACCAAAACAGCCTAACGCTCACAATTCACGACAAAGTTGACATCAACAAAGCCTGCGGGATTAGAGTTGAAAACACCAATCAAAGTCCGTTTTACACCAGCGGAAATGTTAGCCTTGTAAAAATTGACCCAACCACCGGTGTGATTGAATGTTTGGCGAGCGGTCAAGCGGTCGTTTCCGTAAATGTCAGGGTGGACGAAGACACCTTGATTCGTGAAGATATCGACATAACAATTTTGGACGAAACGGTTTTTGCAACCAACGCTGTGATTGAAAAAGAAACTGTTACTTTGACTAAAAATTCGACCACAACAAACCAACTTTCGCATAACGGAAGCAATCTGGAAATTTTGGTTAGATATGAAAACTCGCTCGTTACATATGACCCAAAAACAGGTGTGATTACAAGCGGAAACACTGCTGGAACGGACACAGTTTTTGTGTATGTTCCAAAAAACGAAAAGGAATATTTTACTCTAAGTTTTACAGTTGAAGTTTGTGACGATGCAACCACAATTAGTAAAACGATTAGCCTAAATTCCACCACAAAAATTGATTTTGGCGATGAGATAATGGCAGAATTTATTCCAAATATGAACGATGTTTCGGTGTTAGACGACAGCGTTTTGACCGTGCTAGATTTTGATTGTAGTTTTCTAATCGTCAACGCCAAAAAGGTTGGTACAACAACGATTACGATTAGAAATAACGCCATTAATGTGGTAATCGTTGTAAGTGTTGTATAAATTCTGCTAATAAATAAAAGAACATTTAAATATTGATTAATTCATAAAACAAACAAAAATAACAATTATTTTATATCAATAAGTTTCAAAAAAAGTTAGGGAATAATCTCTAACTTTTTTGATATATATATTACTTTTTGATTGGCTTGATAACTGTCTGTCCGCCCATAAATGGAACAAGAACATCAGGAATCTTGATTGAGCCGTCTTTTTGTTGATATTGTTCAACAATGGCAGGAATAACACGACTTGTTGCGAGTCCACTACCATTGAGTGTGTGAACGAACTCGTTTTTGTTTGTTGCAAGGTTTTTGAATTTTGTGTTGTTACGGCGTGCTTGATAATCTCTTGCGTTGGAAACAGAAGAAACTTCTTTGTAGATGTTCATGCTTGGAATCCAAACTTCAATGTCGTATGTTCTAGCCATACTAGCAGAGCAGTCGCCAGCAGCAAGTTTGCTTGTTCTGTGGTGAAGACCAAGTTTTTCAACAAGGCGTTGAGCCTTTGCAACCATTTCTTCAAAACTCTTGTCGCTTTCTTGTGGTTTTGCGTATTGCACCATTTCGATTTTGTTGAATTGATGACCACGAACCATGCCACGCTCTTCGGAGCGGTAACTTCCTGCTTCCTTACGATAGCAAGGAGTGTAGGCAAAGAATTTTTTTGGAAGTTCGCTTTCGCTCAAAACTTCACCAGCGTATAGATTAACAAGTGCGGTTTCTGCTGTTGGAAGAAGGAATTTTTTGTCTGGGTCGCCGTTTTCGTCAATAACCCAGTAAACTTCGTCCTTGAATTTTGGGAATTGTCCTGCGCCAAATCCGCAACTATAATTTAGTTGGTGTGGAGGCAAGATAAATTCGTAGCCGTCATTAAGGTGTTCGCTAACAAAAAAGTTGAGTAACGCCCATTCTAGTCTTGCACCAACGCCAGTGTAAATCCAGTAGCCGTTGCCACTAAGTTTTGCACCACGCTTGTAGTCGATAATGCCACAACTTTCACAAAGTTCAACATGGTTTTTTGGTTCAAAATCAAACACTGGTTTTTCGCCAAAGATTTTGATAACTTTGTTGTTTTCTTTTTCGCCAGCAAGCAAATCTTCGTCTGGAATATTTGGTAAACCAGCAATAAAATCAAAGTTTGCTTGTTGCAACTGTTTTAGTCTTTCATCGTTGGCGGAAATTTTTTCGCCAAGTTCTTTTGTTTTTGCGATGATTTGACTAGCGTCTAGTCCTTGTTTTTTCAACTTAGCAACTTCTGCACTTGCTTGATTTCTTTTTGCTTTTAGTTCGTTTGTTGCTTGTTCAAGTTCTTTTTCTTGTCTGTCGGCAATCAAGAACTCGTCAAAACTAACATTACAACCTTTTCTTGCCAAAAGTTCTTCAACTTTTTTTGGCTCTTTTCTAATTAAGTTAATGTCTAACATTTCTGCTTACTTCCTTTGAATTAATAATCACCCTTAATTATATTTTTTAGTACAAAAATTGTCAAACAATTTGGCTCTATTCGTATTTTAACTTGTATCTAGTGTGTGATGAGTCTAAACGCCGAAACCTATAAAAATTGCCTTAACAATTTTGGCGTTACTTGTTTTGTTTGAAAGTTCGACTTTGTGTGATATAATTTTTTGTAGGAGAAATAGTATGAATTTGGTGCGTGACAACTGGGACGAAAAAGATATTTTGGAACTTGAAGACTATTTGAAAACTTTTTCCAAGGGCAAAGAAGCGTCTTTGTGGGAGCAACGAATAGTCAACACTTCGCTTCCATGTTTGGCAATTCCAAGCGAGATAATTCAAAACACAGCAAAGCAAATTTATAAAGGCAATTTTATGGGTTTTATTAACCTTTTTCCATGGAATTATCATGCCGAAACCATGATTTTGGGTGCATTGATTTCTAGGATTAAAGATTTTGATACTTATTCTCAAAAACTTTTAAAGTTCGCCAAAAAATGTGATAATTGGTCATCTTGCGATACGCTAAAATTTAATATCACAACACAAAACAAATCCAAGTTTTTCAAGTTGGCGCAAGATTTTATTTCGTCAGCCGAACCTTTTGTTAGGAGAGTCGGTTTTAGAATACTTTTTAAGTTCGTAGACAATGAGCATATTGATACTATTCTCAATATTTGCAACAGCATGAAAAATGAACAACATTATTATGTTAACATGGTGGTAGCGTGGCTACTTTGCGAGTGCTTTGTTAAACAGCGAGAAAAAACTTTGGCGTTTTTGTTAACAAACAATCTTAACGATTTTACTCTTAGAAAAATGATTAGCAAATGTATTGATAGTTATCGAGTGAGTGCAGAAGACAAGAAATTTTTGAAAAATTATAGGCAGAGCAAATTTTCCAACTAATTTTGTAATTTAACTTGCAATCCTGAGCAATTTTATATATAATCAAAATGGCTTTGAAAAATGGGTGATATACAAACAGAAATAATTTATTGATTTTGCAATGCGTGATTTTGGCTAAACCAAATATGCTACTGCTAGAATTGTTTGTTATGTAAGGGAGTTTAGAGTGGTCGGCGTCAAAGCGTTCGCTTATGCCATTTGACTAATCGTCAAACTGGCGGTGTCGCTCAGCTTTGCCTTTCCCCAAAAAATGAGTTGCAATGCTATTTTTCGGGGACTCCAGCACATTCGACCTTTTCGCTTTATTAGCCAAATTGTTGAATATGCTTTTAAATAAATCTATAAACTATGGAAGGGTGTCAGAGTGGTCGAATGTGCTCGCTTGGAAAGCGGGTGTGCCTAAAAGCACCGCAGGTTCAAATCCTGTCCCTTCCGCCAATAATCGAGAACTTATGCAATTCGCTTGTTGTGAATATGCTTGCTTTTCTCATTAAAAAACACTTGATTTTTTATCAGGTGTTTTTTGTTATTAAAAAGAAAAATGTAAACTTTATAAGTTTTATTTAGTAGGAATAGTTGTTGAATCATTTAGAAGCATTTAATCAATTTGTTAATCATCGTTTTAATTTTTACCATTTAGTAAAGGTTAGCAAGTTATTGCCTTGGACGCTTGCACGGTCAAGTCGGGCAAGTTAATGTTGTTATGTAAGAGGATTAATTATTCCAAACTTTGTAATGCTGATATTATGAAAAAAAGCGAGCCAATTTGACTCGTTTTTTAAATTTCTCTTTCCAGAGTTATGCCGTCTTTAAATCCGCACGGGCTTTGACAATCAAACCCTTTTAGGCATCTTGCACCTTTGGCTTTTTCTAGCAAAAGTTTTTTAATGCTATCGTCTTCGGTTTTTAGTGCATATTTTAAAAGCGTGTTTTTCGTCTGCAAACAAACTTCAAGTTGAGCGCTAGTGCATAGCCTTTCGTTTGCCTTTTGGAGTAGGTTTTCCACAAGCCCACGCTCGCAGATGTTAACCATTTTTCCTTGCGGAAAAAGATGAGCCACCTTTTGCATATCGTCAAGCCACATTTTTTTAAGACTTTCATTTTTTCTTATCAGTAGCGGAACATAGAACGATTGCTCCTTGGTGTCAAAAAACTCATAACTCAAACTTCTATGTCTTTGGGCTTGACCAAGCATTGCTAGTGAGCCAACATAGTTCACTGAGTAAACATCGCCAAAATATTCTTTGCGTGATTTTTGTGCAAGTAATCCAAAATGCAAGTCTTTTGAAAACCTTTCAAAGTTTGCGTCTACAAGGTTGTTTTGTTTCAAAAATGAGCAAAAATCTTGTATGTCTAATATGATGTGTTTGATGTAGTCGTTGGTGGAATTTTCAAGATTTTTTAGCATATAGTAAAGTTTGTTTAGTTGCCTGAACGAAACCGTGTATGCCATGCTGGTTTTTGTAAAAACGCTAACAAAATATCTTGCGTTTTCCTGAGCGAGTTTCTCAATTTTTTTGTCTGTCAAATATTTTTCGTTTGGATATCTTTTTTTGATTAACTCAGCAAAAATTTTGCACCACTTGGTGTAGAGTTTTAGTTCAATTCCGTCAAGGCTAAGAGTAGTGTATCTCGCACTTTTTTCGCTGGTGGCGTAGACCCTTTCGCCGTTGAGTAGCATTGCAAAAAATTTTGGAATTTGGTCAAGATATAGGGTTATGTATTCGTGGTCAAAAATGCTTTGATGACCAAGACGGCTGGCGTTTTGACTTCGCCTGATTTTCTGTTCTTTTGACTGACTGATTAAGTCGTCCAAAGTTTTTTGATTGTAGCAAATGCCAGCAAGTGTTCCACTAAACTCACTGTATTGTTCTTTCAAGTTTTCTCCATGATTTTCGGCTGTGGAAAGTAAAATTTTTATGTCCATATTGTTTCTCCTTGTTGCAATTATAATGCGATAGTGTTATAATTACAATAACAAGATTTTTATTGGAGGCATAAGCATATTTTATGACAAATCTTAACCTATACAAATTTTTTTGTGTTGTCGCAAAAGAGAAAAATCTTTCAAAAGCGAGCGAAAAACTGTTTGTTTCTCAGCCAGCAGTTTCGTTTTCTATCAAGGAACTAGAAAAAGAACTCGGTCAAAAACTGTTCGTTAGAAAAAGCAAGGGTGTTGAACTGACCACCTTTGGCAAAATGCTTTATGAAAAAATTAGTCCGTTTTTAAATAGTTGTGACGAAGCCGAAGTTTTGGCTCAAAAGTTTGCAAAACTTCAAACGGGAGTTGTTAGAATTGGCAGTAGTTCATCAAATGTCAATCAAGTTTTAATCGACTATCTTTCAAAGTTTGCGAGCCTATATCCCGACATTCAAATTGTTATGGAAAGGGGAAGTAAAGACGAACTCGTTCAAAAACTTTCGCTTGGCGAACTTGATATGATTTTTGTTGACAAGTTCGACAAAGTTTTGGACTACAAAATTGTAAAACAATTTGATGTTGTTTATCAGTTGATTGGAAGCAAGGATTTCAAACAAAAGTATCCGCTGGATAGCGTTGAGCCAAAGGATTTTCCTGTGCAAGACTTAATGCTACCAAGTATCAATAACAATTCGAGAATTACTATCAATAACTACTTTAACGCCCACGGAATATCGCTCAATCCAAAATATGAACTCGACAACTATATTTTGCTTTATGAATTCGTAAAAAAGGGTTTTGGTATGGCGTTTGTTAATATTGAGTACTACAAGCAAAAAGTGCTTAGCCACGAAGTTAAAGTAATATTCCCAAACTTTTCAATCTGTGCAAGAAATATCGTTTGTGCAGTAAGTTATGATATCAGTAATCCCGCTACAAACAAACTGGTTGAGATTATCACGAACAACTAAAAAAGAGCAGTTTTTGCTCTTTTATTTGTTTAAAATTAAATACAAAGGTTTTTGTGTTCTAAAAATTTCTGCTATCTAAAACAATTCTTCGTCTTCATTTCCGTCATCTTTTTTGTCAGGTTTTTCTTGCTTGATTTTATAAACTATTCCCGCAAGTTTTTCGTATGCTCTAACTCGCTTATCAAGTTCGATTAGGTTTGAACCAGAAAACTTTGTGCCGGTGTAGGTGAAGTAGTCCATGTGGAAAGTTTTGTCGTAGTACTGAGTTACAACCAACACTCCGCTCACGCAAGGATAAGCCAAGATGTCATAAATGTTATTTTCCATTTCGTTAAGTGCGGTTTCCTGAACTTTAAAAAGTTGCACGCCATTATTTTTAATGAATAGGTAAGAGATTTGTTCGTTGCTCTTAACCGAGAGTAATGCTCCTGTTTTAAAAATTTTTACTGACTTTTGTTGATTTAGTTCGTTTTCGCAATCGCTTTGAATTTTGATTGCACTCATTGGCAAGTTTGTGTGACGAAGTTCGTTGTTCTCGTCAAAATAAAAGTTGTTGTTTTGGTGTTGTTTTAAAAATTTCATGTTATTTTCTCCTTTTTACGCAGTTATTATATCTTGCAAAAGGCATAAAGTAAATAACAAGAATTTTATGTGTGATATAAGATTTACTTATATTAAATTACAGCAAATTTTTCTTTTCAAGTTTGTCAAAAATGTCGTACATAACAACGCTTGCAGCGGTTGAAACATTCAAACTGTTTGCCATGCCAAGAAGTGGAAGGTGAACGGACGCATCTGCAATGTCAATAATCTTTTGCGATACTCCGTCAAACTCTCTGCCAAGCACCAAACAAACAGGCTTTGTTGGAACATATTTTCGGTAGTCAACGCTGTTAGAAGTTACTTCAACCGCCACAATTTCCACGCCCTGATTTTTTAAATCAAGAGCCACCTGCAAAGAATCTTCTTTGTATTCCCAAGGAACCCATTTTTCCGCACCCCTAGAACCTTGCTTGATTTTCATGTTTGGTGGAACAATAGTGTTTCCGCAAATATACACTTTTTTAATAAGTAGCGAGTCGGCAAGTCTTAGTATACAGCCAATATTGTGAGCACATTTTAGGCTGTCAAGTATGATATAAATATTGTTTCGCTTTTTACTAAAAAATTCTTCTTTTCTTGTTTTGGTTTCTCGTAGTTCTGTTTTGGTTAGTTGATGTTCCATGATTTTCTCCCATGTTTTTCTTATTTTAATTCTTGCGTCAATTTTTGTCAAAGCAATCTTGATTGCCACTCGCTTTGAATAAGTAGAAATATATAGTTAATAATAAAAGTATGTTACTTTATGTTGTGGAAAGCAAACCCTGTGGAATAAGCGAAAAAAAGTTAAAAAAATTTTAAAAAATTAGCACTCGACACTTGACAGTGCTAATTTTTCATACTATAATGTCGCTTGAAAAAAGGAGGTAGAACATTATGAACTACGACAAAATAACTCAAAAGAGTGCGGAATGTTTACAAAACGCTCAAAGTTGTGCGCTTCAAAACGGCAATCAAGAAATCACAAGTTTGCATTTAGCGTATGCACTTTGTAGCGACCAAGACGGACTCATATATCAAATACTACAAGATATGAATGTTAATATTGATAGCCTACTCAATGATTTGGCTAGCAAAATTAGCGTTCTGCCAAAAATCAGTCCAATTCAGCAAGCATATTTGTCAGTCGAAGCCGACCAAGTTTTAACACTTGCCGAGCAAATCGCAAAGAACATGAAAGACGAATATGTTTCGGTTGAACACATATTTTTGGCGTTGATTGAAAAGTCTAGCAAAGACTTAAAACAACTTTTAAATTCCTACAACATCACAAAAGACGCTTTTATCAAAGAACTTGCTAGCGTTAGGGGTAATCAAAATGTTACTAGCGACAATCCCGAAAACACATATAATGCCCTTAAAAAATTTGGCACAGACCTTGTTGAAATGGCAAGGCAAAACAAAATCGACCCAGTTATTGGCAGAGATAGCGAGATTCGTGACACAATCATGATTCTTTCCAGAAAGACCAAAAACAACCCAGTGCTAATTGGTGAAGCGGGCGTTGGCAAGACCGCTATTGTTGAAGGCTTAGCCCAACGAATTGTTAGCGGAGATGTTCCAACGAACTTGAAAGATAGAACTATCTTTTCGCTTGATATGGGAGCGCTCGTTGCGGGTGCAAAATATCGTGGCGAGTTTGAAGATAGACTAAAATCTGTTTTAAACGAAGTTAAAAAGAGCAACGGAAAGATTATTCTTTTCATTGATGAACTTCACACAATCGTTGGTGCTGGAAACAGCGAAGGCGGAATGGACGCAGGCAACCTTTTAAAACCTATGCTTGCTAGGGGCGAACTCCACTGCATTGGAGCAACAACGCTCAACGAATATCACAAGTATATCGAAAAAGACCCTGCCCTAGAACGAAGATTTCAAACAGTTCTTGTCAGCGAGCCAACTGTTGCCGACACAATCGCAATCTTGCGTGGATTAAAGGAAAGATATGAAGTATATCACGGAGTAAAAATTAGTGATAGTGCTTTAATCAACGCAGCCGTGCTTTCAAACAGATATATCACCGACAGATTTTTGCCAGATAAGGCAATCGACCTTGTTGATGAAGCGTGTGCAATCGTCAAAACCGAAATCGACTCCATGCCAACCGAAATGGACGAAATCAGGCACAAGATGATTCAACTTCAAATTGAAGAAACTGCTCTAAAAAAAGAAACCGATAACCTTTCAAAATCGCATTTGGCAGACATTCAAAAAGAATTAGCCGAACTGCAATCGCAGTTTGATGTCATGAATGCAAAACTCAAAAAGGAAAAGGAAAACATCAACAAAGTTCAGTCCATAAAAGAACAAATCTCGCTCGTCAATGCTCAAATCGAGCAGGCTCAAAGAGAGTATGACCTTAATCGTGCTGCCGAACTAAAATACTCCAAACTTATTGGACTTCAAAACGACTTAAAAGAAGCCGAAAAGTTGGTCGAAGCCGAACAAAATGGAATTTTGCAAAGCAAAGTTACGGACGAAGAAATCAGGCAAGTTGTTTCCAAATGGACAGGTATTCCAGTCAATAACCTAAAAGAGAGCGAAAGAGAAAAAATCTTGAAACTCCCAGAAATTTTGCACACTCGTGTTGTTGGTCAAGACGAAGCGGTTGAAAAAGTTTCAAACGCAATCTTGCGTTCAAGAGCGGGCATTCAAGACCCAAACAGACCTCTTGGTTCGTTCTTGTTCTTAGGTCCAACCGGTGTTGGAAAAACCGAACTATCAAAAACACTCAGCCAAGCACTATTTGATGACGAGAAGAACTTGATTAGAATTGATATGAGTGAATATATGGAAAAATTCTCAGTGTCAAGACTAATTGGTGCGCCACCAGGATATGTTGGCTATGAGGAAGGCGGACAACTAACCGAAGCCGTTAGAAGAAAACCATATTCCGTAGTACTATTTGACGAAATCGAAAAAGCACACCCAGATGTGTTCAATGTGCTTCTTCAAATTCTTGATGACGGCAGAATAACCGACTCACTTGGAAAAACTGTCGACTTCAAAAACACAATCATTATCTTAACAAGCAACCTTGGTGCTGATGTGATATTAAGTAGTATCGAAAAAAATCACGAAATCACACCAGAAGCACGAGAAGAAGTCAAGAACATTCTAAGACACAATTTTAGACCAGAATTTTTGAACAGACTTGACGACATTATCTTGTTTAAGCCACTTCAACAAAATCAAATCACAAAGATTGTTGATTTACTCTTGGAAAAACTTGCTCAAAGACTTCAAGACAAGCAACTCACATTAAATGTTACATCAAACGCCAAAGACTTTATCGTTAAAAATGGATATGACGAAGCCTATGGTGCAAGACCTTTAAAGAGATTTATTCAAGACACCGTTGAAACCGCTGTTGCAAGAAAACTTTTAAGCGACAACTTAACGGCAGGTTCAACAATCACAGTCGATGCGGTTGATGACCAAATTGTTGTAAAGTAACCTAAAACTTGATAATTTTAAAAGAAAATACTAAACACATAGTATTTTCTTTTTTTATGTCAAAAATTTTTAGTATAATAAATCAAAAGAATATTAGGGGGACTACAATTTTGGATAAATTTTCAAGCAAAGAATATTTTGAAACACTCAACAAGTATTGGAACGCCAGCAACTATCTTAGTGTGGCTCAGTTATATTTGTTAAAAAATCCACTGCTTCGTGACCACGAACTTTGCGAAGACGACTTAAAGAAAAAACTCGTTGGACATTGGGGAACTGTCCCAGGTCAAAACTTTGTGTATGCTCACTGCAACAGAGTTATAACAAAGTACAATCTTGATATGATTTTTATTTCTGGGCCGGGACACGGCGGAAACTTCTTGGTGGCTAATAGTTATCTTGAAGGAGTGTATAGCGAAGTTTATCCAGAAATTTCGCAAGACAAAAAGGGCATGACAAGGCTTTGTAAACAATTCTCATTCCCAGGTGGAATTGGCTCTCACTGCGTGCCAGAAACCCCAGGTTCAATCAATGAAGGCGGAGAACTTGGCTATTCTCTTTGCCATGCCTATGGCGCAGTGCTAGACAATCCAAACTTGATTGCAACCACGGTCGTTGGCGATGGCGAAGCCGAAACTGGACCACTCGCAACTTCTTGGCACCTAAACAAGTTTATCGACCCAGTTAGAGATGGAACAGTGCTTCCAGTTCTTCATTTAAACGGCTACAAAATCAGCAATCCAACGCTCCTATCTCGTATGCCACACGAAACCCTAAAAAGTTTGTTTGAAGGCTACGGCTACAAGCCATATTTTGTCGAAGGCGATGACCCAATGATAATGCATAAACTAATGGCAAAAACAATGGATTGTTGCATAAAAGACATCGAAAACATAAAAAAACACGCAAAAAACGATAAAAAACACGAATATATGCCTTTTCCAATGATAATTTTGCGTACACCAAAAGGCTGGACGGGCCCAGACAAAGTTGACGGAAAGCAGATTGAAGGCAGTTTTAGGGCCCATCAAATTCCGCTAACAATGGAGTCAAAAGAACACCTAAGACTTTTAAAATTTTGGCTGGAAAGTTACAAACCAGACGAACTTTTTGACGAGAACTACAAGTTAAAACAAGAAATTTTTGATATCTTGCCAAAGGGCGAAAAGCGTATGACTGCAAGCAAGTTTGCCAACGGCGGATTGCTCTTAAAAGAACTCAAAACTCCAAAACTCGAAGATTATGCTGTCAAGTTTAGGGGACACGGAACAGTTCAAACACAGGATATGTATGAACTTGGCGGATACATTCGAGATTTGTACAAACTCAATCCAACAAATTATCGTATTTTCAGCCCAGACGAAGCCATGAGTAATAGGCTTTATAAGGTTTTTGAAAACGAAAATCGTTCGTTTGCAAGCAAGATTTTGCCAACGGACGAAAAACTTGCTTTTGACGGCAGGATTATGGACTCAATGCTTTCCGAACATATTTGCGAAGGAATGCTAGAAGGCTACTTGCTAACAGGAAGGCACGGACTTTTTGATAGTTACGAAGCGTTTGCAACCGTTGTTGATAGCATGGTGGCTCAGCACGCAAAGTGGCTAAAAGTCTGCAACGAAATTGCTTGGAGAAAGCCAATTTCTTCGCTCAACCTTATTTTAACATCTAACATTTGGCAACAAGACCACAATGGCTTTACGCATCAAGACCCAGGGTTCTTAGATCATATTGCAAACAAGAAAGCCGATGTTGTTAGAATCTATCTTCCAGCAGACGCAAACTGCTTGCTGTCGTGCTACGACCACTGTGCAAAGAGCAAAAACTATGTTAATGTAATTGTTGCTTCAAAAAGACCATCATATCAGTGGCTGACCATGACGGAAGCAAAAAAACATTGCAAAAATGGTGTTAGCGAATGGGAGTGGGCAGGACTCAACGACACAAAAAATCCAGATTTGATTATGGCTTGCTGTGGCGATACTCCAACACTCGAAGCCCTTGCAAGCATAAAACTCATCAAAAAATATTTGCCAGAACTCAATGTTAAATTTATTAATGTGGTGGATTTAATGAAGTTGATTTGTAGCGAATCGCACCCACACGGTTTGACGCACGAAGAATATGACGAACTATTTACAACCACCAAGCCAATCGTGTTTGCGTTTCACGGCTATCCACAACTTATTCATCAGTTAACCTACAACCGCCACAACAGTAATATTCATGTTGCGGGCTACCGAGAAGAAGGCACAATCACAACTCCTTTTGACATGAGAGTTAGAAATCATATCGACAGATATCATCTCGTGCTTAAAGCACTTAGATATCTAAAACTTCCAGCACGCACAAAACAGAAAATCGAAAACGAACTCTATCAAAAACTTGCCGAGCATTATGACTATATTAGGGAATATGGCGTGGATTTGCCAGAAGTTGAAAACTGGTCTTGGAACAATAAAGAGTAGATTTTGATTAAATTTAAGTGGCATTAAAATTATCGTTAAAAACTGGAAAATAATTTTTGACAAAAATGCTTGTTTCAATATTTTGGAATAATAAAACAAAAAAGTTATATATAAAAACTACTTGCAAAAAAGTGAATAAAGGTATACTTATTACTTGCAAGTAAAAAAACAAAACAAGACAAAGATTGCGCTTAAAATAATAAAAGTTATGATAAGTTTTGTATCATCTTAGTAAACTAAGAATAAATAAAAATCAGGTTTCATTGCCTGATTTTTTAATGTTTTTGGTATTGATATGCGGGGAAAAGGTGGTCTTTTGTATGAATATATTGGAATGCGACCATGTTTGTAACAATGTCTAAATAGTGTTTAGGTTATGAGTAAGTATTAAATAAAACAGGTAAACAAAATGTTTAGTAATGCTAAAATTTATTAGTCTTAGTTTACTAAGACTTGTGTTTATTTAATTTTAATATAATTTATTGCGATATTTTTTAAGGCCACTATGTGCAAAAACGGAATGATTTTTTTCAAAAACCATAATAGAAGTGTAGTTTGCGTGCTTAATGTGTCTTCAAAGTATAAAAGTATTTCTAGCAATGGTATAAATCCGTTTGGTATTTATGTGTAGAACTAATTGCACATTATTTTAATTCATATTCGTTTTTTCACATAAAAAAGGCTTATAAAACTATAAGCCGTTTAAATTTCAAACTTTTTGATTTGTGCATTATCAAAGTTTCTAAGTGTTTCGGGATTGTTTATGTCGAACTGTCGGTTGGTTAAAATATATTCGAGCATTGTTGCCACACAGGCGTGCGATACAATCAAAATGTTGGAATGATTGCTAAAATTTGCTCTTAAATCGCTAACAAATGCGTTAACTCTGTTAAAAACTTCGTTGTACGACTCCATATTACAAGATTTGCTTCGAGCATTTTTTAGCAGTTTTTCTCGCTCAGTCAAACTATCCTTATGTCTTTTTGAAAATATGCCTTGGTCGATTTCGGTAATCCTTTCGTCTTTCAAAATCTTAACATTATGGTATTTGTTCATGATGTTTGCCGTTTGAACTGTTCGCATAAGCGGGGAACAGATAATCAAATCAAACGGTGTGTTTTTGTGTTCAATCGACACTTGTTTTGTTTTTTTAATTCCTGACTTGCTAAGTCTGTTGTTGGTTCTGCCTTGCGTTATTCCTTTTTCATTCCACACGGTTAATCCGTGACGCATAACAAAAATATTCATAAAATAGTCCTTTTTTTGTGAAAAATATCAAAATTTTGATGTTTTTTATTTAATTTTTAACAAATCTGCGTAATTTATGTTTGCCGATTGAATAAATGAAAGTACATTTCTGCCAAACTCGTTGTAGTGGCAAAAACTATATTCGGTTCTTGGTTTTTGTTTTTCGCTGTTCCAAATGTAGTCGTAATTCCAAACAAAACTTAGTTGAACTCGGGCGGTCATAAGGTAGCCAGCAAAAGTGTTATAGTTGTCAAAACATTTTGCATTTTCGTTGTACGAACCCCATTCGCCAACGATGTATGCTTTGTTTAGCGCTTTTGATAGGCTTTTCATGGTTTTAAGATAGTTTAGTGGGTCATCAAATTGAGCTTTGTCGTCATGACCGATATCGTAAACATGTTCGCTAATTGCTGTCATTTTGCTTGGGTGGGTGGTGTCATAGACTTCGTAGCGTTCTTCAATCGTGTCGGCTTTCCAAATTCCGTTTTTCCATTGATTGTATTGTGACGAACGAATGTTAGCGTCACCAGTTTCAATCATTCTTTTGTGTGTGTCGATTTTTGAAATTGTGTCTGTAAAAAGTTTGTAGCAAACTGTGATATCGTCACAACTAAACTTTTTGCTGGAATCGGGAATATCGCAGTTTAGCATAAATTCGTTGCCAAATTCCCATGCAAATAGTGATTTGTAGTCCTTGATTTCGTTTGCAATCGTTGTGGTGTAGTATTCAAGATAATGTGTGGTTTTGCTTGTGATATCGCCCCATGCGGTGCGGTCTTCGTTGTAGTAGTCTGGAACAGAGTCGATATTCCAAAAGAAACTTGGGATTAGTCCAATCTTGTATTGCTCGGCAAGAGAGAAAATATTGTTGATTAGTTTAAGATATTTTGGCTTGGTTTCGCTGTCCAAAAAGTATTTCAACTCGTTTCCGTAGTACATTCCACAGTCAAATCGTATAACTTTTATGTCGTAACTTGACAAGATTTTAAACGCTTCGCTAACAGTTTGAGCACTAAAATCATTGTAAACTGCGTCAATAAACAAACTGTATGAGTTAACGCCAATGCCATAGTATTCATATTTGCCAAGATAGATAGTTCCGTTTTTAACTTGGAAGCCGTAACTTGTTTTGTCGTTCCAGTAACTATCATACAACTTGTTTATTTTTTGTTCTGCTGTCAAGATTAATGGTTCTTGATTGTCACCAGATGAATTTCCGCAAGCAGAAAATAGTAGTGCGGAGCAAATTAACATAATTGCAACAAGCAAGCTTAAAACTTTGCTAAGATTTTTATTTTTTACTTTTTCCATACTTTCATTATATAACATACAGCATTAAAAGGCAATATAAAAATTTAAAGCGTTTTAGGTTAATAATTTTTTGTTTTTTCATAAAATAATCATAAAAATGGTGAATGTTGTTAAAAATTATGTAATTTTTAACTTTTTTTATAATGAAATAAGGTTATTAACTAAATTTTTTGTGCTTGAATATACTGATATCAAGGAGAAGACTATGGCAATTTTAAACACAGCACAATTAACTAGCAGTATCGAAAAATCGGGCGAGAAAGTTCAAGTTGTAACAAAAAGCAATGTGCAAACTGTTAATAATATTAGCACTGACATTTTAGTGGAACAAACTTCGTCAAAAACTTGGGTAATGCCAAAAATGGT
Organism: uncultured Clostridia bacterium; assembly: GCA_934777505.1. Taxonomy (GTDB): domain Bacteria; phylum Bacillota; class Clostridia; order Christensenellales; family UBA1242; genus CAKVNM01. Next base: position 115,744 of record CAKVNM010000004.1, read on the forward strand.
ATTCACAATAACAACAAGAATCACTAACAACACAAACCAAAATATTGAAGATATTCACTTTTCTAACATTCTTACTGGTGCGACTTTCGTTGACGGCTCACTTAAAATCGAAGGCGTAGAATACAAGGATTTTTCTCCGCAAGGTTTCACGATGCCGGTCACATTGGGTGCGTTTGGCGTTGATGTAAGTGTTTCGTTTGATGTTATGACCGATGAGTATCCAGAAGTTGATGCGGTGGAAAGCATAAGTAAAATTTCTGCCGATATTGATTCGAACACTTTTGATATTTCTTCTGCCAAACTTAGTGTGGATATTATTGAAAACGGAGTTGTTCTTTTGAAAACGGCAGACAAGATTGCAGTTAAAAGCGGAGATGAACTCACTTATACCATCACAATAACAAATAGTGGTGATATTACAAACACGGACGCAGTGTTCTTGGATGAAATTCCAAACGGCACTCGGTTTGTTGAAAATAGCGTGACAGTCAATGGAGAAGTTAAGGTTGGCTACAATCCGCAAAACAGTTTTGCAATTAATGATATCAATCCAAACGACACCGTCACAATCACTTTCAAAGTCACTATATTATAAAGTCAATATTAAAAAAATAACAGAAAAGGCTGAATGTTAAAAATAGCCTTTTTTTATAAAAAAATCTTAAAAAACATGATTTTTACTGCGTTTTTTAATAAAAATTAGCGTAAATTTTAAATTTTTGCTTCTTTATAGATATTTTTTTTGTTTTCTTATTCTACGCAAAATTAATCGTTAAAAATAAAATTATTGATTGCTTGTTTTTACTATTTCCCAGTTTATTATAGATATTTTAGATTATTAAATTAAAATCAAATTTAGTTAATAGCAAACCATAAGTAAGCAAAACAAATAGATTTTTTGTTTGCTAGTTTCTAAAAAATATTTGCTAAACGAAGAAGAATTTACAAAGTAAGCAAAAAAAACTCGGCTTTTAACGAGTTCTTTTTTTGTGCTGTGTTAAAAATATTGCAATCCACAAATCGCTTGATTAAAAAATATGCACCCCGATTTTTAAGGTGCATATTTTTTTTATTGGCGGAAGATACAGGATTTGAACCTGTGGTGTCTTGCGACACACCTGTTTTCGAGACAGGCACATTCGACCACTCTGACAATCTTCCAAAGTAAATAGATAAACGACAAGGCAAACTCAACCAAAAAACTAAAAGAGTAAAGGTCGAATGTGCCGAAGGGGGACCCCTAAAAATAGCGGAGCGCCAATTTTTTGGGGAAAGGAGAAGTGGAGCGAGAGAGCCAATTTGCGAAAAGCAAATGGCAAGAGCGACAACTTTGACGCCGACCACTCTGACAATCTTCCAAAGTAAATAGATAAACGACAAGGCAAACTCAACCAAAAAACCAAAAGAGTAAAGGTCGAATGTGTCGAAAGGGTGACCCCTAAAAATAGAGAAGCGATAATTTTTTGGGGAAAGGAAAAGTGGAGCGAGAGAGCCAATTTGCGAAGGCAAATGGCAAGAGCGACAACTTTTATGCACGCTTTGTTTTTATGTTGCTCGCTTATCTTACAACAGCAAGATTATATCAATTTAGCGGGCTAAAAGCAATATATTTTTTGTTATTTTTTAAACTCATTGCAGTTTTTGTGACTTTTGGGGAATATTCTAACATAAATAAATTTGTAAAATGTCGAAAATGCCCGTTTTTTGTTGGACTTACGATATTTTAATGTTATATTATTTTTAGTAACTCATTGGAGGGGAAAATGAAAAACAAAAAGAGTTTTATTTCACTAATTTTGGCTGTTTTGCTACTCATTCCATGTATGTTCGTGTTCAGTGCTTGCGGAGCGTCCAACTCGGCAAATGTTTCAACTTATGACGAACTTTTGGAAGCGATAAACGGCAGTAAGGAAGTTGTTGTGCTTCAAGCAGACATCGACATTCCAACCGAACTTCATGTAACCAGAAAACTAACTTTGGATTTGAACGGCAAAAAATTATACAGCACAAGCGAACTTTGGACGGCGACCACCGTTTCTCTAATTAAAATAACAGAAGACGGCGAACTCACAATCAAAGGCAATGGCACGATGGAAGCAAAACAGGACGATTGCTACGGAATTTATGTTAAAAAAGGCAAGTTGGTAATCGAAAATGGAACATTCCTAGGTAATGTTTCTGTTGTTCAAGTTGAAGAAGGTAGTGCAGAAATTCTTGGTGGATATTTTGAAGATATCCAAAAATATCAAAAGAAAGGCGATACTCAGTACACCTACACCTTAAACTTGATTGATGCAAATTATAAAGACGGCACTGGCTCAATTATCGTTAAGGGCGGAGAGTTCAAAAACTTTAACCCAGCAAACAATCAAGCCGAAGGCGAAAACACAAACTTTGTTGAAGAAGGTTATAGCTCTGTTTTGGACGAAGAAACAAATTGCTACAAAGTAACAAAAAATGACTAAAATTTGTATCAAAAAAAACTCTCGCAATTTGCGGGAGTTTTTTTATCACAAACGCTAGTTTAAAATCCAAACGGCAGTGTTGAGTGCGGTTGCAATCATTAGCCATACGGGGTAGATGCCGAGTAGCCAGCCGTAGTAGCTGTTGTCGTTGAAAATCGACACCAAAAGTTTTACGGCAAACAAAAGGTTAAAGATTATAACGATTAGTCCAAGGAGTAGTTGATTAAGTGTGAAAAACACCAAGCACCACAAAATGTTTAGTGCGCCATTTATGATAAATAGCCACACAACATTTTTGTTGATTGTTCCTTTTTTAATCCATAACACTAGCACGATTATTGCTAAAATGTAAATCACAGTCCAGACGATAGGAATTACAATGTTTGGCACCCATTCGGTAGGTTTGGTTAGTCCGTCAAACCAGTTTGAACCTAGTTGTACAAAAAGTGTTCCAAGACCTGCAACAAATATTGTTGAGATTATTGCGATTGCAATATTGATTTTTTTTGTTTCCATATAAATGATTATGAACAACAAGTTGGTATTTATACAAAATTGTTTTTATTTTTAAAACTAAAAAAATGATTTGTTAACTTTTTTTTAACAAATCATTTTTTAGTAATTGTTGTCGTCTTCTTCGTTTAGTTTTCTTTGTCTTTCTTCTTCTTCGCGTTGTTTTTCAAGTTGCATTGCAAGAAAGATTGTCATTGCTTCGTATGGTTCCATGATTTTGCCTCCTTTCCCTTTATTAAGTGCTCATTTTATAATAAAAAAAATGATAAGTCAACTTAAAATCGACCCAAAAACAATTTTTTTGACAATATTTTTTATATGATTTTTAACGCCAAATTGTTACAACTTTTAATTATCAAGGCAATATTGACAATTTTTAAAAGTGTGATATACTTTGATTATGAAAATTTTGAACATACTAGACATAAATTCTAGTGCAAGCGATAGCAATTATGATTCGTTAAAATACTTTAAAAGAAACAAAACCAGTGAAAACTTTTTTATGGCATTTGAAAGCATTGTTGCACTGATTTTGGAAAGGTATAAACTTGAAAGCGTAAAGATTAACATAACTGATAGCAAAGAAGAAACTTTCTATATGAACGGCGAACTTTATTTGCCTTGCACTCTTTTTGCTAAACCAAAACTTGAAGCATTGCTTTCGCTACTTGATAACACAATTCACGAACTTAGTCACAAGTTTTTAGATAGTCAAAACAAAAAATATCTTGCAGGCAAAGCGGAAAAGTTTTATCAGCCTTATGGATTTGAACAAATGGTTAACTATTTTAACACACTGTTCATTGATAAAAATCTAGTGTTTTCAATTGCACTTTACTACTATAACCGCAACGCCAACGAAATCGCGGTTAGAAAACTTACATATTACATTATGAACGAAATTTGTCAAAAGTGCAAAATCATTTATCCTTACAAAAGTTTTAACAACTATAACTATCGAAACTATGTTCGCAACTTTGAACATATTGACGAGCAGATTGGCGGAATGGAAAAATATATTAAAACTTTAATTACTAGTAAAAGACTTAAATTTTTATTTAGCAAAGACCATACGGACGAAGATTTAAAACTGTTTTTGATTTCACTTGTTTTGCCAATGGATACCACTTCTCAAAAAGCAGTGGTGGAATATCTTTGTACTTCAACTAGTCAAGATAAGTTTGCAATTTTGGAAAATCCAAACCTAAAATTCACACAAAAAGAGTGGCAAAAAATCAAAAAATGCAATACTAACTACGATTTTTCAAAACTAGAAAGTCAAAACGGCAAAGTTATTGCCGAGCAAGACGAACTATCGCACGGGAATTAATCCTGTGCTTTTTTGTTATCGCAAAGTTTTCTTTGACAAATTGGTTGAAATCGGTTACCCTATTGATAGGAAAACTAGGAGTAAAACATGATTGATTTTAATAAAAAAGATTTTGATAAAATGCCAAATCCAACAATCTCAGCAAGACTCACAATATATATTGATGGCGATTTTGATAGTAAGGAAATTGAAAACGCACTTGGCTTTAAAGCAAAATTTGTTAAACAAAAAAGCCAGCAAAAGTTGAGTATTGTAACAAATAAAATTCCAAGCGGATATATTGTTTTCATGGCAAAAGAAATTTCCACTCGAAACGAAAACGAAGTTGTTTTGCCAATGATTGATTACCTTTTTGAACGCAAAACTCAAATTGAGCAAATACAAAAAAAGTATAACGCACGCATGGTGCTACTAGTGGAGAGCCTACTAAAAAGTTTTAAAAATTCTAATCTAAAACTTGAACCAGAATATATTTCCAAACTTTCACAGTTGAATATTGGGCTAGAACATAACATAGAGTTTTAAGCGTTAATATTTTAAAATTATGCTTGCATATTATAAAAAAGCGTCAGTAAAAGTGATGCTTTTTTTGTTAAAAAATATTTGTTAATTTTTTGCTTTTATTAAAATCGAATAAATAAAATATGCTTGCTATTAGTTTTGCGTTATTAAAAAAGTGCATGGACAAATTAAAATGAAAAACGATTTATATGAAATATATTTTTTAATTTTTGTATACTTATTTATAATTTTTAATGAAAAGTTTAGAAAAATATTAAAAAAATGTGATTTTGACGATAATTTTCCGCAAAAACAATAAGTTTTAATATATTTTGTGATATAATGCTTGTATGAAAATTTTATCACCTGCTGGGAATTTGGAAAGTCTAAAAGTTGCAATTTTTAACGGTGCAGACGAAGTATATCTTGGTATAAATAGTTTTAATGCTCGAAATAATATTGACGGTTTTAATATGGAAAGTTTGAAACAAGCCGTCATTTTTGCTCATATTTATAATGTAAAAGTAAATCTTGCAATCAACATTTTGTTCACGGACGATGAGTTAAAGAGTGCGTTAAAAACAGTGGTGGACGCTTTTAATCTTGGCGTTGATAGTTTTATTATTCAGGATTTGGGGCTTGCATATTTGGTGCATAAGTACTATCCGCAAATCGAAATTCACGCTAGCACGCAAATGGCTTTGCATAATCTTGAAGGCATACAAAACTTGAAAGATTTTGGCTTCAAACGATTTGTGCTTGCAAGGGAAACTCCGCTTGACGAAATCAAACGAATCAGGCAAAATATTACGGAAGAAATTGAATATTTTGTGCAAGGCGCTCTTTGCGTTTGTTTTTCTGGCAACTGCTATCTTAGTTCATATCTTTTTAATGCTAGCGGAAATCGTGGCAAGTGTAAGCAACTTTGCAGACTTCCATATTCGCTTCAAAAAGACGGCAAAACTTTGAAACATGGCTATTTACTCAGTGCAAAAGATTTTTGCATGATTGATAGGCTTGATGACCTAAAAAATAGCGGTATTGATGTTCTAAAAATCGAAGGCAGAGCAAGAAGACCATTCTATGTTGGCGTGGCAACAAAGCAATATTTTAACGCTCTAAACGGCAAAAAAGTCGATATGGACGACTTAAAACTTTCGTTCAACAGAGAATACACACAAGGCTATTTTAACGGTAATGGCGAGATTATTTCAAAGTATAACAACCATATTGGGATTAAGATTGGCAAGGTTTTAAAAGTTAACTTTGGCAAAAATTTTAATCAAGTTTTCTTTTCGTCCAACTATAATCTTTCGCCAAAATCCATTTTAAAATTGTTTGATAATGGCGTTGAGTTCACAACCCTTACTGCTTACGATTTGAAAAAAATTGACAGCAAAACATATCTTACAACCACCACCCAAAAAATCAAACCTAATCTTGATGTGCATTTGATTGTTGATAGCGAAAAAGAAAATCAGGTGCTGTCACTAGTAAAAAAACAAAAAATCAACATAGAGATTTTTGGAAAAGTTGGCGAGCCAATTCAAGCAAAAATCTTTGTTTGTAATAAAAATATTATCGTCAGTGGCGAAATCTTGATGCAGGCAAAAAGCCAGCCAATAAGTTTGGCGGATTTGGAAAGTTGCTTCAATAAAAACGAGTATTTTAGTCCAAATATTACTAGCAATTTACAAAATGCATTCCTAACAAAAAAGCAACTCAATGATTTTAGACGAGCAGTGTATGAGCAGATTTTGTCAACAATTTTTGATGCTTACTCACACCAAGAAAAACTTGCCGAGTTTAAAGTAGACAAGAGCATAATCAAGTTTACTGATTTTGAATATGTTGAAAATATAAACGCCAAATTTAGCCATAAAAACATAATTTATTCGCCAGAAACATATTCGCTTGAAGATATTAAAAACTTTATGCAAAAATGTTCTCAGCAAGGAAAAACGCCATATCTTGATTTGCCAAATTTTGCGCTAAAACAGGATATCGAACTTTTAAAACGCATTGTTAGCGAAACAAAAATTGCAATTGTTGCAAACAACTACTACGCTCTTGATTTTGACACCAGCATTGTTATTGGACCAGCGCTCAATGTCTATAATCATGTTACGGCTAACTATTTTAACAAGCCAATAATCACCAGCGAGAGCGACATTTCGTCCCGCATCAATTTTCCATATATGACGCTTCGCCACTGTCCGTTCAAAAATCATTTGAAGGCGAATTGTGCAAACTGCCCATATTCAAAAAATTACGCTCTAAAAATGGACAACGGCAAGGAGTTTAAAATAAAACGCAAAAAACTTTCAACTTGCACTTTTTATTTGACTGACTAGCGAGTAACCAAAGAATAGGGCATAAAAAAAACTACCAAGAATGGTAGTTTTTGTTTGTTATAGGCTTTTTAAAACTTCTTGAACATCACGCATATCGCACTTGCCAGCAAAGTTGGTTTTAAAGTGCTTCATAACGCTTCCAATCGACTTGTCGTCAAGTTTTAGCATTTCGGCTTTGATTTCGTCCTTGCTCATCATGGCTGGCAAAAATTGTTCAACAGCAGATTTTTGTGCAAGAACATTTTGTTGTTCTTCGGTGTTGCCAACTTTTGCATAGTTTTCGGCTTCTTCAACAAGTTCCTTGATTGTTTTTTGCAAGATAGAAACAACATCGCTGTCTTGTGTTTCTTTGCCTTGTGCTTTGTTTTCAATGCTCAAAACCATGTATTTGTTGATGACTATGGATAGAGCAGTTCTTGTTTGTTGGTCATGATTTTTCATGGCAAGCATATTTGCTTTTTTGATTTCATCTATTAACATAAAAATTCTCCTTGTATATAAAAAATTTTAGCACCAACAAGTTTGACTTGTCAAGCGTTAGTGATTAATGTTGATGCACAAAAAAAGTGACAAATGTCACTTTTTGATTACTTATTTCTTTTTCTTGCTTCTTCGGATTTTAGTTTTCTTCTAACGCTTGGTTTTTCGTACGCTTCTTTCTTTCTCAAATCTCCAATGATGCCGTCTTTTTGACATTTTCTTTTAAATCTTTTGATAGCACTATCAACTGATTCGTTTTCGCCAACTCTTACTAGACTCATGTTTTCACCACCTTTCAAATAAATTCTTAGGTATTATACACAACTTTCAAGGGGAATGTCAATGCTTTTTGTTTAAAATTTGATTTGTTATTTTTTCTAATAGTAGTGCCTTAGATTATCAATTTTTGGCAGAATAAAAGTACACAAAAAATGGTAGTTGTTTCATTTTAAAAACTTTGATTGGTTTTGTGTTAAATTTGTCGATTTTTTACTACTTTTAACACTAAAAATAGTATTTGTTCTAATCTTGAAAGTTATTGAATTTTTTGTGATTTTTATGCTCTGTTGCAAAATGTCATAATATAGAAATAGTTATATTATTTTAACTACTTTTGTTAGTAATATCTTTTTATATTTATTATATAGTATAATTTAGTCATGTGGTTTTAAGAAAAACAAACAGCCATTTTAAAGGAGAAAATATAATGAGTAAAAACAACACCGCAAGAGCCTTAATCAAAGAACTTGCCAACCAAGCAAAACAAAGGCTTAAAAATTCAAACTATGGAACAAAGGAGGAAAATCTTTTAACAAAACGCATTATTGCTAGACGCAATCAAATTAGAGTTTTGAACGGAATGGATTGTAGGAAAAACGATATCACAATCAAAATCATCAACGATAGCGTTAATGACGAAAACTTTAACAACAGAGTGTATGCGCTTTTGGACGAAGATGCTGATATTATCAACCCAATGAGCAAATTAATCGACCAAGTAAAATTTAATAATTTTAGCGAATTTGAACAAGAAAAATATATCTTGGATTTGTCCGCAAAGTATACCAAGGCAAGAGAACATTACCTAAAAGAACACGCCTTGGGTTTATAAAAAAATCAAGCCCGCCCATGCGGGTTTTTTGATGCAAAAATTAAATTACAAAGCGTTTATTTACAGAATAGTGAATTGATTTTTGTCGAACTCTCATTGCAGGAGAGAATATGAATGACTTTCAAGAAAGATTGCAGGATTTGTTAGTTGAAAACGGACTAAGTAGGCTTCAACTGGCCAAAAAGATTAGCATATCTTTTGAAACTCTTAATGGTTACTTTAATAAAGATTTTTATCCCGAACTTTCTGTTGCAGTAAAGATTGCTAATTACTTTGATTGCTCTTTGCAATATTTCATGGGATTGACAGATGAGTATACAAATTTTGACAAAAACAATTTGACATTTGCTCAAAATCTAAAAAATTTGATGACTGAAAACCATGTGTCTGCGGAAAGGCTCATGAAGTCGCTCAACATGAGTGAAGCCAATTATTATAGATGGAAAAATAACGCAAACAAACCAGCCATGGAGTCACTGATTGCCATTGCCAAATTTTTTGATGTTAGTCTTGATTATCTGGTAGGCAGGGGAGTGTAATAAATAAAAAAAATAAGACCTAGTTTTTAGGTCTTACATGTGGTGCGGATGAAGGGACTTGCTCCGTGCGAAGACGAAGAAAACAATATTTTTAAGTTTGCTTTTTGTAGTTTACTTAGATTGGTGAAATAATATAATACAATGATTAGCGAAGCGGTACAGAAAACTCAAAAATAATACTGCAAACATAGTGTTTAATTAGCGAGTTGATAGATTTAAGTTGTTTTAGATTTTATAACAAAGCGCTACTTCGCACTATCACGCCGGCGCTAAAAAACGATAAAACATATCGTTTTTTTTAACGCTTAGTTCAAGTCCCGCAAGGTGTTGGGATATGCAATAAGCAAAAAAATAAGGCCTAATTTAGGTCTTATCTCTGGTGCGGATGAAGGGACTTGAACCCCCAAGGTTTCCCGCTAGATCCTAAGTCTAGTGCGTCTGCCAATTTCGCCACATCCGCAAATTAAAAAAGTTCCGTTCCGTAAGTGGCGGATTAACGGAACTTTCTTTGGTGACCCATCGGGGATTCGAACCCCGGACAACCGGATTAAAAGTCAGGTGCTCTACCAACTGAGCTAATGAGTCATAACCGACAACTCTATTATTATATTGAAAAATAGTAGGGTTGTCAATATATTTTTAAAAGTTTTCAAACAAGCATAGTTTTCACTGGTTGGGGTGGCAAGATTTGAACTTACGCGTGAGGGAGTCAAAGTCCCTTGCCTTACCGCTTGGCTACACCCCAGTTTTGCTTGTTTGAAATGGTGCGTTCGAAGAGATTCGAACTCCCGACCCTCGCCTTAGAAGGGCGATGCTCTATCCAACTGAGCTACGAACGCACATTGGAGCGGGTGATGGGAATCGGACCCACGCAGCCAGCTTGGAAGGCTGGAACTCTACCATTGAGCTACACCCGCAACTACATTAGATAATATCATAACTTTTGCACAATGTCAACAATTAATTAAAATAGTTTTCAAAAAATTTTGATATGTGCATTTCTTAAATCAAAATTGGGTATTGACAATTATTGCTTTGTGGGTTAAAATTGTTTTGACAAATCTAGGGAGAATTACATCATGGAAAAAGAATCAATTTTTGTTGTTAACGAAGATGCTAAAACTTTAAATTCTACTATTTTTGAAGCCGAAGCAACTAGTGAACAAAAAGAGAACAAGACAACCGAATATTTTGACTCGTCAAGTAGTGCTGAAAATCGTCAAAAAGATGTTCAAAAAAGCAAGATGTCGCTTGACCAAGCACTTGAAAAATACTTTGAGCCAAGCGTTGCAAAATTAACTAAAAAATACAAGCAAGCAGAAACTTTGTGCGATGACATTATGTCTTCAATCGAAGTGTTCAAACCAAAAATGAAAGTTAGACTTTTGAAAATAATCGCAAAAGTGGCAGTGTCACTCGTTGGTGGATTCTTTCTCCACAGATTGCTTGTTCCAATGCTTGCAATCGTAAATCCAGCGCTTCAAATTGTAACACTACTTGGACTATGTGCTGGCGTGTTTGGTGTTCTAGAAGGGGCACATATGAGCATTCGTGCTGTTAGGATTAAATCCAAACGCAAAAAAATGAAACAGCAAATTGAACAGTTAAAATCACAACTAGAAAGCGAGCAGGAGAGTGTTGCCAAAGTTGTTACAAGTATCAATTCACTTTCAAAACTAGCAACCATTACTGATGAGCAAAACCTAATCGACACAGGTTGCGTGCTAGCCGGTCTAAATCAAAAACTTGCTGGTGTAATCTCCAAGTTGTATAGCAATAGTCTTTCGGTCGAAATGATGGAAACACTAAAAAAGTATGACGATATCACATATTGTCATCAAAATGTTCAGGCAATCCTAACAGATTTGAACACTTTTAGAACTCAACTAAAAAAACTCCCAACTTCCAAACTAAATATGCCAGATTTCTTTGCACAAAAGCATATTAATGTGATAGAATCATATCGTGAAACTTTAAGCCACTCACTAATAAACGCAATCATTCCATTCACTCAGGTTATAAATGTTAACACAAAACGCATAACCGATTCGTTTGAAAAAAAACTTGCAGAAGCAAAACTTCGTGAAAAAACCGAACGAGAACTCAAACAAGAACGAGAAAATGAAACCTACAAAGAGTTCTTTAAGGAATTTGGAATTGACGCAAGTTTGTATGAATAAGCCTAGTTTAACGCTAGGTTTGTATGCTCTCGTCGTCTAGTGGCCTAGGACACTGGCCTCTCACGCCGGTAACACGGGTTCGAGTCCCGTCGAGAGTACCATCAGGACAGCATTTGCTGTCTTTTTTTGTTTTATAAATATAATCAAAATTGTCAGTAATTCCGCAGGTTTTAGCGTTTCCAACGGAATCACTGATAATTTTTTATTTGGTTAATATGGCGTCAAAAATGGTGTCAAAATGGTGTCAGGATTAATCCTGTATATAAAAAAGTTATAACAAGATTATAGTCTTTGATTACTTAAAATATTTTAGTTAAATTAAAATTTTGATTTTGTGATTATTATTATATTTATATAACTAATTTATAGTTCATAGTTTAGCCAATTATCTGCTAAAAGAAGTTGTATTAATTTGTTAAAATATATTAATTGCCTATATTTTACGATTAAGAAAATAGTAAATTGTGAATATTGCTTTATTTTAGTTATTGTTTTATAACCAAATAATAAATTTAATTTGCTTTTGCTGTAAAGTTAAAAGTATTTTATAAAAAAAGAAAAATAAGATTTTCAATAAAATGATTGCAATTTAATCAGTCCTTATTAAGGGCTATTTTTGCATTTAGGAAATGTTTAAGCGATGTTTCCGTAAAGATTAGTAGCAATTAGCACTGATTAGTAAAACTTAGAAAGCATTAGAAATTGTTGGAATTATAATCAAATTTGAAAGGAGGTAAAAAAAGTCGAAATTAAGATTTAAGGAGAAAATTATGGACAGTGAATTTTTATTAAACTTAAAAGAAATTTCTATTGAATCGATTATTATTGCAGGAATTGTTTTTGCTTTAACAATGTTAATCAAGTGGCCTATTAAAAAAGCAACTTCAAAACTACAAGAAAACAAGCGAAAAGCGGTTAACACGGTTATAGTGTTTATTCCAATTGTGCTGTCGTTTGCGTTAAGCGTTTTGTATTATGGCATATTTTTAAAACAATGGCTTTCAACCGAAATGCTAGACACAATGACTAGTTCTTACTTTTTAGCGTTACTTGTGTATGCAATTTTTAGTAGGATTGTTGTGCTCATTAAGGGAGTTGGTGGTAAGACAGCAGACGAAAATTTTAGCAAAGAAACGATAAGTTATATCAAGCAAAATATCAAAACGATTTCTAAAACACTCAAAACTGATGAAACCAAACTTGCGAAGATTGTTTCGCAGATAGAAAATTTGGTCAGTATTAGAAACGAAATTTGCAATAATTCGCTAATTCAAGATATTGCTGGAACTGAAAAATTAGACAACGATTTGCTTTGTTTATCGGCTCAGCAAACTCAACTTACGGCTGATATTGAGAAAAATCAGTTGGAGTTACAAAACTTAAAACAATCATTAAAACAATAAGGAGAAAATTATGGAAAAATGGGAAACAATTAGTAGTCAATATCCTATTGACGAAACAGAAATTTCAATCAAACAAAGTTATGTTAACAGAAAGCGTAACGAAACAAACAAAACAAGAAAAATCATCACAATCAAAAATCAAACAGCAAATGTTCTTGATGTGGATATGGTCGAACCACCGCTCGAACAAGGGGAAATTGCAGGTGACGCCGTAACAGCGGAGATTATGCAAAATTTTGCCAAAGGTATTTCTCAGGCAATGAGTAACTGTAAAAAATCTTACAACATTTCAAAAGAAGCTTATAGTGGGGCATATTCTGCATTCCAAACAGCCCAAACAGCACTTGCAAACAGCAATCACGCTGAAACTACCAGTGCTAACGCTTTAAGCGTTGCAAGCGATGCAAAAGCAGTTGCAGACAATGCTCTTGTTCAAGTTATCGAAAACAAAGGTTCAGTTGTGTACGAAAACAACTCTCCGGTTGATATTTTTTATGCTGACAAAAAACTTAACAAACTAGCTTGCCAAGAACTAAAAGAATTGAACTTTGATACCGCTACAACTGTCAAAATTGGCTCTTTTGCTGTGAATAACACAAGTATTGTTGTTGATGTAACATCTATTACTTCAAGCGTTGCAACGGGCAGACTCGTTATTGCTTGTGCAAATGGATTGATTACACAATCTGCTGTGTTTGGAGATGAGTCAAACAGTTTGACTCCACTATTCCGCATCAAAGCTTCATCGCAAGGAGATAATCTTGTAGATGTGTATTTCTTAGCACCAGCAATGAGTAGAGTGTTGTTTGAAGTTAAGTGTGCTAACCTAGTTACATTAACTAATAGTTTTCAAGTGCTAGACGCTTTGCCAGACAACGCAAGCATTACTCCAATTAATATGTTTGACCAAAGGTTAACAGAGTTAAAAAATTCTATTATCACTCTTACTTCACAAGTTCAAACACTTACAACAGAAATTCAAAACATGAAGACAGGTGTGAGCATATTTGAATGCCTTAAAGCAAACACTATCGACTTGGTTTAGGTGGTGTGTATGGCGGTAATATTTGATAATAAGTATCACAAGATTGTAAAAAATACTGTAAACTATACAACTCATGCAACCGAAATAGAAATGAAAGTCTATGCAAACAAAGAAAGTCGAGAAAGAGAAAAACTTTGTCAATCCAAAGCACAACAATTTGCAAAGAGCGCTCAGCAGTTTCTTGTTGACAATATGAACAACCTGATTGCAGAAACAAATAACATTCAGCCAATTATTACGATTGGCGACTCCGAGCAATTTTTTGCTATGCATCCAGAAATAAAACAAAAAGCGGACATGGTCGAAAAAATCCAACAAGAAGGCTTGTTTTTGATTGATAATGTTTTAAAAAGAGATATTGTCAAGTCTAATCTAATGTTCCTGTCAAAATGGGAAGAACTAGGGTTAACCGATGATATTTGCAGAAAAATTGATGTGCTTGGAACTAGGACTATCACAGTTGATGAGATTGCACCAAACGATTTAACTAGCCTTTATAGTTTAATAAAAAAACAAATCGTGTCGGCAGTCATAGACTGCTAAGGAGGGAATAAATGGGAACATTGAAAATTAAAGGCGTAAATATTTTAGATTATTCTCCATGTGTGTCAATTAATGATATTGGACTTGAACACGAAATGGGACAAAAAATCCATGGAATTTCTGCGGAAATTGACGGACGCTCACAGAAAATTGTTAAAGGCTGGAATCTTGGTAATGCGGACGGATATTCTACTAATTCCAGCTATGACGCTTGTTGTGGCAAAGTAAAAGTCAATGGGCAAGTTGCTCCTGTGATGATTGATGGCACAAGACCTATAAACAATGGGGTCAGGGCACAAGTGACTGGAACTGGCTTAACTCACTATCTAAACAATGTTAACGGTATGCTATATTTGGCAGATAATGCTAACACCGCAAGCGGAACTTTTGTTGTAAGTTCAAAAGCACCAAACAAAGATTGTGTAGTAAACATGGTTTGTTGGGGTTCTGGCGGAAAAGGTGGTACTGGTGCGCATTGGTTTATGAGCAGTAACAATGGTGGAATCGGCGGAGCAGGCGGTGGAAAAGTTTTCTTTACTGCTTGCATAAAAAATGGCGATTATCTTCGATTGGTTACGGAAAGCGACACTGTAAAAACTGGTAGAGTGAGCGAAAGTAATGACACAACTTTTGCTTCTCCAAACTTATATGTCTATAACTCCGTTGGAGAGATTTTGATAACCTGCGAAGGCGGTAGGTCGGGTACTGCTAACAATCAAAGGTCTTCGACCGATGACTATTTGGGCGGTGGAATCGTTATTGTTGCAAAAGGTGCAAATTGCCCTATTATTGTGCGAAAAAAAGTTAATGGTGCTAATAAAATTCAAAATGGTCTAACAGGAAGAATTAGTGTTTTTCAAGATGCCAATTCGCCATGTTTGGGTAACCTAGAAAACATCCAAGGTTCGCTTGTTTTGAGCGGTTCTGGTGGAAAAGGTCCAGACACTTCGTTCAACTTGGCACATGGTAGTGGTGGAGCAGGTGGCTATGGTACTGGCGGAAATGCTGGCGATACTGGTGTAGGAAGCCAAGGCTCTGCTGGCACGAACGGTGCAGGCGGTGGCGGAGCTGGAACACCTAGCGGTGGCGCAAGTGGTGGAGAAGGTGGTCTCCCAGGCTTTATAATATTTTATTAAAACAAAAAAACTGAGTATTTTACTCAGTTTTTTGTTGAAAATATCATTTTTTCTTTCTGTGAAACCACTTGAATTCTTCAAAATTATTAATTCTTGTTTTAAAAGATTCAAAATGGCAAACTTTCATGATAGTCTCATACATTTTTTTGGAAAGATGAAAGTTAATTTGAGCGTTTTTAAGGCAATGCAAGATAAAAGTGTTCAAGAACCTTTAAAAAGCGGAATGTCTTGGCTAAAAATGTGGCTTACCTTTGGGTAAGAACGATATAATTATGATGAAAACTTTTTGAGAGTATCAAATTATGTTAAGGAAAATACAATTTTAGAAAAATAGTAAAAATGTAATTTTATTTACTATTTCATGTAAAATAAATATATTTTTAATAAAATCACATAAAAATTTAATGTTTTTATACGGTTTTTTACTTTAAAAAAGTTTTTTTAACCATATTGACTTGTGGCGATATTTTTTATATAATAAAACAAGTAAAATACCAAAATTAAAACATTTTAAAAATCAAGGGGTGGAATATGAAAAAAAGATTAAAAAAAACTGCAAAAGTCGCTCTCGGTTTGGGAACGATGGGTTTGACAATTCTTGGACTTACTGGTTGTAATAATAAATTATATCAAGCACAAGATAATCTTAATAGAGTAGTGCTTGATACATTAAACGCTGATGAGAACTCAAAATATGATATTTGTGGAGAATTTTCTTCTTATTCTTTTTTAGGTTCAGATGTTGAAAAGCAAGACGATTCAAAATACCATGTCGGCATAAACGGAATTAGTTATTCACAAAAGTCAAATAGACAAGCACTTACAACACTCAACTATGTTGTAGATGATAGTTATTTTTCAGAAGTTGGAAACTCAGACCACGAGTTAGTTAATGCACTTGCTGAAATTGTAAAAAATGAAGAATCAAGTACTATCGCTGTTAATAAAGTCAATGATATAAACGCTTTGAATAACACACTTTTAAATTGCATTGAATATGATAAGTCTTTTAACAAAAATTTCCTTTACGGTGTTAAAGATTTTGAAATTGGTGATGACTCTGCATCGTTTAATGCCGAAAGTGTAGCACAATATAGTTATCTAGTTATGGTATCAGGTGGAAATGGTATATTCGTTCCTGTGACACATTACAGTGAAAAATATATAAATCAAAAAATAGCAGTAAAACTTTCTAAGGAAGAGGCAGAAACTGCTAAGCAAGATGAGTCATATATTTTTGATAAATTCATTGAGTGTGTAAAATCCAATCAAAAAGATAATTACTCTGTGACACTTGAATCTTGTGATGATTATAAAAAATTGACTGCATTTAATTTTGATTATGAAAACTGTATAGAAAATAGCCTTGAAAAATAATTGTTAAAATTGGCAAAATATGAAAAATAAACCGATAGTTACTGTGCGTTAGTTTGTTTGTCAGTACTTGGCGCAATGGCAACGCTAACTGGTTGCGGAGCAAAAACAGATAGAGTTTAAACATTACCAAAGTTTGATTGATTTCCGGTGTTGTTTTTGAAGACCCTGAGTTAAAGATAGAAGATTTATACTTATACACGCTGATGTTGAAAAAATAAAAATTTGTTGAGTATCTTTGTACGCTAACGTAGCCCAGTAGGTAGAGTACTTGCTTGGTAAGGCGTTTTGCTCCCAAAACAACATTTTCATAGAATCCCAATCAATGGAGCTAAAAACCACGTTGATGTGGTTAGAGATAAAGCACTGCCTTGGTAAGCAAGACGTTTGGCAGTTCGAGTATTTTTCGACAAAGTTCGACATTATAACAAACTGTAATAAAATATAATAAATATTTTAATAATTGCAACAAAGTGTAATAAAAATTAAATATTGTAAAATATTATTATTTGTTTACAAAAATATGTTAAAATAAAAAACAGGAGAGTTAATCTCCTGTTTTTTTATTCTTTTTCTTTCTGTGATAACACTTAAATGCTTCTAACTCATTAATAATATGTTTAAAAGATTCGTAAGGGCATACATCCATGATTGCGTTATAAAATTTTTTGGTGGGTGAAATCTCAATCTTATTTGTTGTAGTGTTAAAAGATACAAGTATTGTACCTATAATTACACATTTCTCATCAATATTAATTATATCTTCCCATTTGATATTGACCAATTCTTTATTAAATCTTTTTAATGTAATGTCTTCTGTTGTAAATATAATTTTAGCAAGAACCTTTGGGTGGAACAGAATGGTTAATATAAATATTATATCTAAAATAGTTCCAACCATTATATAGTAGAGAGAAGCTTCATTATTGAAAGGTATACCAATAATCATTATTCCTATTGAAACTGCGAAATAAATTGGCCAAACAATTAAGTTTTCCACTCCACATAGCCAAAATTCATATCTTTTCAATATAAACTCCCATATTAAGCATATCTAATTCTAGACCTAATCTTTCGAGTTAATCCATTTAACAGGCTTTTTGCACCATCAAATAGGAAAGAGAATACAAATTCTGTGTTTACTGCTAACGCAGAAAATTCTCCCCTAAAACCAGGTATATTTAGTCCTGAAATAATATTTCCATATTTAAATGACCAGCCTGCTAATAAACCTGAAAGTACACTTTCTGCTGCTAAATTGAGCAGATATTCTTTTGATAAAATATTTTCACCATTCATATGGTCTGTTAGTGCAGTGCCTACAAAGTTACCAGCCATACCACCGATTCCTGCAAGGATTCCAAATCCCAGTACTGACCCTAAGAAAGCACCAAGTCCAGCGATTGTACCAGAGATAAGTCCGCCTACATAGCCAGCCCAATAAGAACCGCCACTAAGCTTACTTTGAATTCCACCTAGAAAACTACTTACACCGGCACTGATGAACATTGAGCCAAGGTTACTTAATGTTCCTGTTGAAAAGGCAGTTATTGCCAATCCAATAGCAACTAGTACACCACTGATGACTGTGCCAAGGATTACATCCCAGCTATTTTCAAAAAATGATTTAACTCCATTCCAAAAATCGCTCCACCAACCATACCCATTTGAATCGACTAACATCACTGGGTTGTTGTTACAGTACATATATAGATTGAGTCCATTAGACAAGTCTTTGCTTTGAGACAGAATAGAAATGTCATCGGCGTTGATAAACCTGCCAAGTTGTGGGTCGTAATATCTACTGTTTAGGTAGTACAAACCTGTTTCGAAATCGAAATAGTATGAACGATACCTAAAAGGATTTTTGAACGCAACAAATCTGTTTATGTTGCTAATATCATTATATAATGCAGAGCAGAGTTTTACAAATAAAATTAAGTTTGATTAATTATTTTACAAAAACTTTAATGGATTTATTTTTGTAAAAAATTTTGCAAAACATTGATAAATTATATTTCGACATAATTCGACAAAATAAGACAAAACACGATAGTTAAATAATAATTTTGTAAATTAATATAATATTTTACAAAAATATAGTGAAATAAAAAACAGGAGAGTTAATCTCCTGTTTTTTTATTCTTTTTCTTTCTATGATACCACCTGAATGATTCTAACTCATTAAAGATGCGTTTAAAAGATTCGTACGGACATACATCCATGATTGCATTGTATAATTTTTTTGTTGGTGACAGATTAATCTTAGAATTAGTTGACTTAATAAAAGGTATTTTACTGCCTATTGTAACACATTTTTCATCTATTTCAATTACATCGTCCCAATCAATACTCACTAATATTTTATTAAATCTTTTTAATGTTATACTATCAGGTGTTAAGATAATTTTAGCAAGCATTCTAGGATAAGAAAATATCATTATAATCAAAATGGCTATAAAGGATATTCCTATAAAAACAAGATTGAGATAAAAAGTCGGGATGATACCACAAATTATGATTATAAGACAACCTAGAAAATAAGTTGGAAGGAGAAGGATAAGGTCTACACCATAAGCCCAAAATTCATATCTCTTCAATTCTTAACTCCTATATTAAGCATATTTAATTCTAGATCTAATCTTTCGAGTTAATGCATTTAATAGGCTGTTTGCACCATCAAATAGGAAAGAGAATACAAATTCTGTGTTTACTGCTAACGCAGAAAATTCTCCCCTAAAACCAGGTATATTCAACCCTGAAAGAACATCACCATATTTAAATGACCAGCCTGCTAATAAACCTGAAAGTACACTTTCGGCTGTTAAATTGAGCAGATATTCTTTTGATAAAATATTTTCACCATTCATATGGTCGGTTAGTGCAGTACCTGCAAAGTTTCCAAATAATCCACCTAGCATTGCATATCCATATCCATGTATAGAGCCAAGGTATCCACCAAATCCAGCGATCGTACCAGAGACAAGTCCACCTGCATAGCCAGCCCAATAAGAACCGCCGCTAAGCTTACTTTGAATTCCACCTAGAAAACTACTTACACCAGCACTGATAAATATTCCGCCAAGTTTACCTAGTGTACCAGAAGACAGAATAGTCATTGCTAATCCGACCGCAACTAGTACACCACTGATGACTGTGCCAAGGATTACATCCCAGCTATTTTCAAAAAATGATTTAACTCCGTTCCAAAAATCGCTCCACCAACCATACCCATTTGAATCGACTAACATCACTGGGTTGTTGTTACAGTACATATATAGATTGAGTCCATTAGACAAGTCTTTGCTTTGAGACAGAATAGAAATGTCATCGGCGTTGATAAACCTGCCAAGTTGTGGGTCGTAATATCTACTGTTTAGGTAGTACAAACCTGTTTCGAAATCGAAATAGTATGAACGATACCTAAAAGGATTTTTGAACGCAACAAATCTGTTTATGTTGCTAATATCATTATAAACATAATTTTCTTCAATTTCAACATACGTGCCAAGATTAGACAAATATCGACAAATTTCGTTGCCCCATGCATCGTAACTATACTCGCAAATTTGTGTTCCAGCACTATTATATATGCCAATAATATCGTTTTGGACATTCTTTTTGTAGAAAAAGTCTTCGTCAACAACATTATTTTTTAGGTGAAAACCAGTCACGCCATCGCTTCCGTAGAAGAAAGTCATGTGGTTGATGGAATCTTTTTGAGCAAGAATTTTTGTACCGTTAAGGTAGTACTTGGTTGTGAAGCCGTCAACTTCTTTTGCAATTCTAATGCCGTTTGCGTTGTATTTGTACTTTGCCTTTGCGGTTTGAGAGTCGGTTGACACATCGAAAGCGTCAAGTTGTCTTGCATGTGACCAAGAAAGTTTTTTGCCTTTGAAAAGTGTTGGATTGCCAAGCGAATCATATTCAAACTTTGCACCATTGAAGTTAAGAAGTTGGTCACGCCAACCTTGAACAGGATAGGCGTAGTTAAACGAGTTTTTGACGGTTAAAACATCAATGTTATCGACAAGCGAGAAGTCGTATTCCAGTTTGCAGATGATATTTCCGCCAGCGTCATATTTAAACACAGTTGTTTTGCCAAAATCTGCATTGTCTTCTCGAACGAGTCTGGAAAGGGAATCGTAGGCATATCTTGCCAAAAGCAAGTTGCTACGGCGCACTTCTGTGATATTGCCTTTTTGGTCGTATTTATAGGTTAAGTGGTCTTTGTTTGTTCCGCCAACGCCAAATTGAAGTTTGGAAACAAGGTTTGAAGCGTGGTCGCCAGATTTTAGATACGAGTATTCTCTGGAAAGAGTGTTTGTGCTAATCTGTGAAAGCCTTTGCAATTTGTCGTAGGACAAAGATTGGTTAAAGATTTTTTTGCTTGAACTGTCGGCATCAAACTTTCCACAAAGTTCGATATTTTGGACTTTTGATTGTGGAGAATTGTTGTAGTCAAACGAGTAGGACAAGCTGTCTTGACCGATACTTATGCTGGTTTGAACAATATTGCTATGGTTTTGGTCATACACATTATGCAAGTCAACTTTTGCACCATTTTGAGTGCCTTCGCACTTGTAGTTGTTGCCAAAACTATCAATATATAGTTTGCTGGAATCTTCGCCGTTGGTGTAATCTTTTGTTTGAACTAAGTTACCACAAGTGTCGTATAGATTTTGAGCAATCAGCACTTCGCTAGGAGAAGTGTTAGAGTTTTGTTTTGGAGTGTAGTAGGTGTCTAGCACATTTCCGTTGTTATCAAAAGTTTGGCGATATTTTTCGGTGGAGCTAAGAGTTACTACTTCTTGCTCGCTGGTTTTTTGTTTGGTTAGATATGTGTTGTTAGCGATTTTGATTTGTTTTGTGTTGCCAAGGCTGTCGTAGTCGTACTGAATGGCAAAGTTGTTGTGTTTGAGAGCGGTTAGGAATCCAAGTTGATAGTCGAAAGTTGTGGCGTTGTTGATTCCGTCCACGCAAGAAGATTGTTCGATAAGAGTATCGTTTGCGTCAAAGCCAAACGATGTTTTATTGCCCAAGTTGTCCGTTTGAGTGGCAACAATTCCAGTGTTTGGAATAAAAGTATTTTCGCTAATCTTTTCGCCAAACGCATTAACGGAACTTGTGGTGTTGCCTTTGTCGTCAACAATGGATTCTTCGTAGAGTTTGTTTGTTGGCTCGTTTTTGTGATATGTGATTGTTTTGACGGCTACGCCTTTGTCGTTGTAAACATTTTCTTTGACAATGCCGTTGTAGTCGGTGGTTCTAAGAAGTTTGCCAGTTTTGGTGTAGTCGTAGGTTGTGACAAATCGTTTGTTAGTTTTTTTGCTTGTGATAATTTCTTTAACCAAGTTGGATTTGTCATATTCATATTCCGCCAGCCATTCGCTGTGAATTGCTTCTTTTTTGATGAGTAGGCCGTCTTGATTATATGAAGATTTTTCCCAAGTGGCGGTCTTGAATTCTAGGTCTGTAAAGCGAATAGAGCCAGTGTTATTGGAGTAGTCAACAAAGCAGGTTATATTGCTGATTTGTTTTGAATGGTCGACATATACTGGGACTGCACAGTACTGCCAGTCGGTGTTTCGCCAGTCAAAGTTTTTTCTAAATGTGGCTTTTGTGTTGTCGAGATAGGTTATTTCAACTCTAAGTTCAAACTTTCGGTCTAAAAGATATTGTTTTTGCTCTTGTTTTTCCGCTTCGGTTAGGTCAACAGGCAAGACAAACGCCGAGTTCGCTTTTGCCCAGCCACAGACAACAAAAGCGTTGTGAGAGCAAAGGCTTTGATTGTTTTGTAGGTTAGATAGCATGGCACTGCTCATCATAACGGACGCTTTTTTGGAGTCGTCAGTCAAGTGAATATTTGTGTTGCAAGAAAGATAGCTTGAAGGATAGGAAGATTCGCCACACACAAAATTATTGAGAGTGAGCGAAAAATTTTCGACCATTTCGCAATTTTCAAAGAACACATCTTTTAGGTAATTCTCGCTGTATGGTAGCGGTTGAATATTTAGTGAAATTTTGCTAGATTCGTAGTTAAATTCGCTTGTCCTAGCAAAGTTTTGACCAACATTTTCGTCAAAAGTGTTTTCGTAGGTTGTTTTGACTTTTCCGTATTCGTCAAAGATGTAGGTTACGCTTTTGTTTTGTGCGTTTTTGACGGTTGTTGAATTGCAGTTGTTATATTCGATATTAATCGTTTGGTCTGTTACAACAAAATTATCAAAATTTTGAGCATCAAACGAGAAATCGTTTTTGTAGTTTACAACGCCGTTTTCGACTGAGTCGAGTCCAGAAATGGCTTTTATTTTGGTAACTTTGTTTGAATCGTAGGACAAACTAATTCCAAGAGCGTTTTGGTTCAAAATGGCTGATAGGCTACCGTTTGAGTAGTAATAGTGGCTGGTTGTTTGGTCTAAGTGTGTTATTGCTGATATGCACTCGTTTGAATACTTAAAGGTAACTTTTCGTTCTCTTGCGTCTTGAATGGATACAAGTTGATTGTTATCGTACTCAAACAAAATGCTTCCGTTTGACGAGCTGGAAATTGATTTGATAAGGCTATTTGAAGGGGATTCGTATTCAACATACACTGTGTTTTCGTAGGCGTCCGTAATCAAAATTAGCCTATAAATGCTCGTTTCGTTGTCGTCAGCGTCAAGAGTCTTTCCAAAGCCCAAAATAATGTTGTCGTTGTAAAGATAGTGGACAGGGACTTGCTGTTCGTAGAGTTTTTCTTGGTGTTTGAGTTTGCTTAGCATTCCTTGATATTCGTCTATGGACGACACATATTTGTTGCAGGTGTAGACCAAGTTTTCGATTTGAAGGTCGATAGTAATTATATCTTTTAGCGAAAGAGTGAACTCGTCACCTTGCTTGAAACTTGCGTAAATTTTTGCGAGTTCGTCATCTGTCAAAGTGTAGTCAAACGAAGATAGTTCTGGTTTGATGTAGTCAAGAAAATCGTCTTTGCTGATTTGATTGTTGTAGAGTTCGTTACTCATTTTTAGGCTTTGATTTTGCATATACCAACTGCCAAATGTTGGGTTGTCGTCACAGTAATTGAAGCCGAGAGTTAGGATTGGCGATGCTTCTTCAAGCAGATTATCTCTAAGTATTTTGGTGTCGTGATTTGTGAGCTCTTTGTTCTCATTGATGACGATTGTTTCGTCCTTTTTGTAGTAATTGTAGATGTCGTCTATCATTTCGTCAGTAAAATAGTTAGATGACAAATAACTCTCGGCGCCATCTCCTGGCTGACCATCGTTAAAATTTCTGTGGGCTTTATGATATTCGCCACGAGCAACTTCGATTTTTCGTTGCAAATCGTTGTATTTTTTGTTGTTTGCAACGCTAGATTTTTGGAATGCATTTTGCTTTGAGAGAATTTTTTTTGAGAGAGCGAGTAGCGACAACTGTTTTTTGTTGGAATCAAGGTTTGTTTGGATTTCTTCGATTGCAGATTTATATTGTTTGATTTGTGACCTTGTTTCGATGAGTTCGTTCGGTTCAAAGTCAACCAGATTTGCTCCTTTAATATCGGAAATAGAAGAAGTGAATTGTAGTCCAGACGGAGCGGTTAGTTTTATGCTAACAGGGTATTCAGCGATTTTTGAACCACCGTCTTCGGTGGATTCAAGTTCACGAAAAACATAATTTCCGTCCAAATCAACTGCAAAGCCAAGATTGGTGTCTTGGTCGTTACTTTCATCTGCTTGCGGTCTTTTAACAGTGATTTCCTTTCCGTTTTTTGTGTAGTAATATAATTCTTCTACTACCTGAGTTTTTCCGTTTTCGTCAATGTAGTTAAAAAGTAGTGAACCGTCTTCACTTTGTTTTTTAATTAAAAATTGATTAAAATTTGTGCTCCAATTTTTTGGTAAACCGATGTTTTTTAATTGTTCGTTATTGTTTGAATTGTAGTTTAGGTTAACCGAAACTGGCAATGCCATTTGGTCGGAAGAGACCAATGGAACAAGCATAGATAGTTTGCCTGTTGCAAGATTGACTTGTCCAGAACCTGCTTTCCCAACATCAATGCTTTGTGTGCATGATGACTCTTGATAGTCGGTTAGGGAAATAAACTCCACTTCTAGTTTTAGGTCGGTTAGTTCTAGTTCTCCGCCAACAAAATTGAGTTTAAAATTGGATAGATTGCAGTCTAACACAGTTTGCAATTCGTCACTAATGTTGATTGCAATCAAGTCATCTTGGCTGATATTTTGCAACAAATCAACATTTTCCCATTGGGTGTCTTCTTTTAAAAAGAAATTTACTTGATAACTGCTTGTTGTTGTGCTTGCAATTTTCGCTTTTAAGTTTGCGTTTACAATCTTTTTGTCTGTTAAATTAGGGATTGTAATGTTAACACAATTTTTTTCGCTGTTATCAATAGTTGTAATTGTGATTTTTTTCATATACTTTACTCCTTTTTTAGTGTTCGGTTTCAAGTATAATTCTCACAAATTCTAATGCTTTCTAACTTTTGCTAATGAATGCTATTTGTTGCTAAACCTTTAATTTTTGCATATTTTGTGATAAAAAAAATTTGGAATTTACTAATTATTTTTTTAAAAAAATGCAATTTATGCCTTAAATTTATATCAAATTTTTGAAATTTTTTAAAAAATGCACAGCAAAAAACCAGCTGAATACGCTGGTTTTTCGTTGTTTTTTTTATAGTCCTATTATACCATACCAAATAACATTAAGGAACTATAATACGAAGCATAACTGGCAACAAGATTATGTTATTATACCATACCAAATAACATTAAGGAACTATAATTATACGAAAGGTCATATCTATCGTATTAAAATTATACCATACCAAATAACATTAAGGAACTATAATTGGAATCTTGGCACACTTTTTTCAATCGACATTATACCATACCAAATAACATTAAGGAACTATAATGCGTGCATACGACGAAAATTATTTGTATATATTATACCATACCAAATAACATTAAGGAACTATAATTTAAGCCATATTTTCTCTGCACTATTTATGAATTATACCATACCGAATAATAAAAAGGAACTATAATACTATAACAACAAAAAAAGAGCATGCTCTAATTATACCATACCGAATAATAAAAAGGAACTATAATCTTATGCCGTCAAGTACGTTTCAAAACTACATTATACCATACCAAATAATAATAAGGAACTATAATTATGAGCATTGAAATATAAAATGCATTTGAATTATACCACACCAAACAAAATTCAAGAATTAAAAATTGTGAGATGGATTGTGTTTGCTTTAATATATTTTGAATTAATCAAGCGGAATAGAATAAAATTTTTAAAAACAGTGACTGTTTTTGTCTTATCTTGTCGAAAAACAAAAAAGGTTTTGGTTTGTTTTGACAAGTGCAAAAATCTTTTAGTAAAATTTAAGCGTAGCGATAAAATCTTGTTGACAACACACCAAAAATTTGTTAGTCTAACTATGTAACTTATACCATACCAAATAATATTAAGTTACTATAACAAGACCTTTTGGTCGCAAAGCACTATCGCTATCAATTTTTTTGATAGCGATATCTTTTTTAAGGAGAAAAATATGGAGAAATTGGATTACAGAATAGGTTTAGATATTGGGATTGCGTCAGTTGGTTGGGCGGTTATTGAAAACGACAAAGATTGCAAGCCGTTTAGGATTGTCGACCTTGGAGTAAGGCTCTTTTCTCCCGCAGAAATCAACGACAAAGGCAAAAACAAGCCACTTGCACTAGATAGAAGAATTGCTCGTGGAACTCGAAGAAGGCTTAGAAGAATGCGTTATCGTGTTGAAGCAATGCAAAAATTTCTATGCAAGAACTTTGATTTTGGAGTTGATAAAGGCAACTTAACAAGTGTTATTGAAGCCAAAAATTATAATGTTTATGAACTAAGACATGATGCACTTTTTAGAAAACTTGATAATCTTGAAATAGCAAAAATCTTGCTATATTTTGTAAAGCATCGTGGATATAAATCAACCAGCACATCAGCGGATTCCCAAAATGCGGAGCAGTCGCAAATGAAACTTTCGTTGCAATCGAACAAAGAAAAGGTGGAAAACTATTTAACCGTTGGCGAATTTTTATATCAAAACAGAATTGAGCGAAAATATTTTGCTCACGGCGAAGAAAAAGTTGAGTATATTTATAAAACTCGCAATCGGGACGGCGAATACACAAAGTGTATGTATCGCAGTTTGATTGAAGACGAAATAAAAACAATCTTGGCAAAACAACAGGAGTTTGGGAACACCGACGTAACCGAAGATTTCACAAATCAGGCTCTATATATTTTTAACAAGCAGTTGAATTTTGATGACGGGCCAAACGAACCAAGCCAGTATCGTGGACTCTACAAGGTTGGACATTGCACTTTTATTCCAACCGAAACAAGAGCGCCAAAGTCGTCATTTAGTTTTGAATATTTTTCAGCACTGCAAAAAATCAATCAGTTGTCAATTGTTGACGAGAGCGGAAAACACTTTATATCAAACGAACAAAAACAGATATTACTAACAACTTTGCTTGCGAAAAAAGAACTCACATTCAAAGCGATTAGAAAAGCACTCAATCTTCCCGAAGAAGTAAAGTTTGCAAGTTTAACATATTCAAACAAAGCCGAAAAATCATCGAAAAAGTCGCCAGAAGACGCAAAATATGTGGAACTAAAAGGCACAAAAAAGATTGCTTCTGCTCTTGGTAAGCAAAATATTTCCAAAGAAGATGCTTGCATTTTTGACGCTATTGCGGAAATTTTGTCTTACTACAAAAGTGACGACAATATCTTAAAGCAGTTGAGCGAGAACGAATTAACCAAAAATTTGACTACTGAGCAAAAAGAAAATTTGCTAAATGTTAGTGTTTCAAAATTTGGTAATTTGAGCATAAAAGCAATTAATATGATTATTCCATTTTTGGAGCAAGGTTATTTGTACGACAAAGCCGTTAAAATGGCGGGCTTTAACTTTAATGACTTAACGGGAGAGAGTGTAAAAACCACCAAAATTGTTTTCAATGACCAGTTAAAAGAATACTTGCAGGAGATAACAAATCCAGTGGTTAGGCGTGCAATCGGGCAAGTGATAAAAGTTGTAAACGCCATAATTGACAAGTACGGCAGTCCGCAAACATTGCATATAGAACTTGCTCGTGATATCAAAAAAACGATTGCAGAGCGAAGACAGATTGAGAACAATCAACAAAAGCGATTTGAAGACAATAAGCAAGCGGAACTAGAACTGTTGAAGATAAATATTCAGCCAACCGCAAAAAATCTGCTAATCTACAAGTTATATTTGGAACAAGGTGGCAAGAGTCCATATTCTTCGTTGCCGATTATGGAAAGTTGTGGTGTAAACAACTGTGATTTAAGATACTTGTTTGACACCAACTATGTTCAAGTGGACCACATAATCCCATATAGCAAAAGTTTTGACGACAGTTGGAACAACAAAGTGCTTGTTTTGGCAAAGGAAAATCAAGACAAAGGGAACAAAACCCCTTTGGAATGGCTAAAAGCCGACAAAACCAAATTGCAACAATTTTTGGATTTTGTGTCCGCAACATATTCTCATAACGGAAAGAAAAAAGAGCATTTGCTCACAAACTTGACGGACGAAAACTTGATTAACGAATGGCGTAGTGCGTCAATCAACGACACAAGGACGATTTCCACTTACACAAAAGATATGTTTAACAGATTTTTGGCGTTTGCTCCAAGCAAGTACAAGCAAAAAGTTTTTTGCGTTAACGGAACAATAACCAACTATCTTGGGAAAGTTTGGGGAATAGAGAAAAATCGTTCCGCTAGCGACAGGCATCACGCACGAGATGCAGTGATAATCGCCGTTACGGAAAACAGAATGCTTCAAGAAATAACCAAGTTTTTTAAATACAAATATTACTATGAAAAATCTAAAATCGAGAAACAAAACCAAGGTGCCGAAACTGTATATATCATAAAGGACACGGGCGAGAGATTAAGCCAGCAGGAATACGATAGTTACATAACAAAGTATGTTGTTCAGCCATACCCAACTTTTAGGCAAGAGTTGATTGCAAGACTCAGTGATAATCCACAAAACCCTCCGTTTGACATTAATGAATGTTATTATCAATACACAAATGAGCAAATATCAGCATTAAAACCAATTTTTATCAGTCAAATGCCAAACCGAAAAGCAAACGGAGCAATCCATGCCGACACAATTTATGGCAACTCTAATTTGAAAGATAAAAATGGCAATGCAATTTTAACAAAGCGTGTTAGCATTTTGGATTTAAAACTAACGCCAGACAAACTTGCAATCAAGGATTATTACGAAGTTGCTAAAACCGAAGACAAGGCAACATATAATGTTTTGTTAAAACGATTGCAAGAATTTGACGGAAACGCACAAAAGGCGTTTTTAGAACCAATTTTCAAACCAACAAAAACAGGCGAGCAAGGCAATCAAATCAAAAAAGTAAAGTTGCAGTACACCGCAAGTAATACTTTCCAAATCGAAAATCGTGGCACGGTCAAAGGCGGTGCTATGTTAAGGATTGATATCTTTACTAAAAACGAAAAGTTCTATGCCGTTCCAGTTTATCTCATAGATTTGTATAACGGAAAACTTCCAACAAAAGTTTGTAAGGTGAATGCGAGCGTTGAAAATTGGGACGATATTTCTAACGGCTACGAGTTCAAATTTTCACTATACTCAGGCGACTTGTTCTACCTAAAAAACAAAAACGGAGTTTCGGGCGAAAACCAAGAAACCAAAGAAAATACCACCACAACCGAAGGCGGGCTATACTATTTCATGGGCTTTGACAGAGCGAGAAATTCAATTTCTTTTAAAAGCCATGACGATAGCGTAAGATACAGGTCGGGCTTCCAATCTGCCGAAGTGTTTGATAAATATGTTGTTGATATGCTCGGCAACTATCACAAGGTTGGAAAGTGTAAACGAGAAGAATTAAAGAGCAAGTAGGTGAAAATGGGTTTTGTAAACATAGTTGTAAACTCCGCAAAAAGTATTTCTATCAAAAACAAACAGTTGGTGCTTGATAATGGAGTCGAAAAAATGGACTACCCGCTAGAAGACATCAACAGCGTGCTGATAGAAAGTCAAAATTGTGTGATTAGTGTTAAAACATTAACCGAACTCGCACAACATAATGTGGTCACATATTTTTGTGATGACAAACATCTTCCATGCGCATATTTGCTCAATTATAACGGATTTTATAAAAACTTGGAAGTGTATAACTTTCAAACAAGCATATCAAAACCCACACAAAAGCAGTTGTGGAAACAAATTGTAACCGCAAAAATTGAAAATCAACTTAGAATGCTAGATTTATGCAAAATCAAGCACAACCTTGGAATATATTTAAGCAAAATTAAATCGGCGGACACTGAAAACATAGAAGCGATTGTGGCTAGTCAGTATTTTAAACTACTTTTTGGAAGCAAGTTTTCTAGGCAACAGGAAAGTTTGGTTAATGCGTGCTTAAACTATGGCTACGCTATCGTTCGTGGAATAATTGCAAGAACGGTCGTTGCCCACGGATTGCTTCCGTTTTTGGGAGTGTTTCATCATAACAAACTCAATGCATTTAATCTGGTGGACGACTTGATTGAACCTTTTAGACCGATGGTGGACTTGTTTGTGGTTCAAAATATTTTGGATACTACCGAAGAAACCTTAACGCCAAGCATAAAGCACCAGTTGTTTGGACTCATAAACTACGATATGCTCATACAAAATCAGCGTCAAACTTTAACCAACTGCATAGAAATATTTGTTAATAGTTTTGTGCAATCCTTAACCGATAATGTCGCAAACCTAACTTGCCCATCGTTAATAGAATTATCACTCCATCAGTATGAGTAGTTGCATGAGAATGTTGGTGTTTTTTGATATTCCCGTCAAGACAAAAGAAGAAAGGAAAATTGCGACAGCCTTTCGAAAATTCTTGATTGATGACGGTTACTATATGTTGCAATATTCCGTTTATACCAGAATTTGCAATACAATCGAAAATGCATATTCGCACGAAAATAGATTAAAAGCCAATCTGCCACCAAAAGGTCATGTTAGGGACTTGATTATAACCGAAAAACAGTTTGCCGCCATGAATGTTTTGTGTGGAACAAAAAAGAAAAAAGATAAAAAAGTATCTCCAAATCAACTATCATTTTTTTAAAAAAATGAATTTTTGCCCTAAAATTAACACATAATTTTTGAAAATTTTAAAAAAATAAACAGCAAAAAACCAGCCAAATACGCTGGTTTTTCGTTGTTTTTTCATAGTCCTATTATACCATACCAAATAATAATAAGGAACTATAATCATTAGCAGAATGGGAAAATAACAAACCAGATTATACCATACCAAATAATAATAAGGAACTATAATTAACAATATTGAAATGATTTTAGACACTTTATTATACCATACCAAATAATAATAAGGAACTATAATTTTGTTTCCATTTTTTATTTTTCCTTTTCAATTATACCATACCAAATAATAATAAGGAACTATAATTAACAATATTGAAATGATTTTAGACACTTTATTATACCATACCAAATAATAATAAGGAACTATAATTTTGTTTCCATTTTTTATTTTTCCTTTTCAATTATACCATACCAAATAATAATAAGGAACTATAATTAAAAATGAAAGTATATGTTGATAAATTGCCATTATACCATACCAAATAATAATAAGGAACTATAATAAGGCTTCTACATTGACTTCGACCTAGCCGATTATACCATACCAAATAATAATAAGGAACTATAAT
>CAKVNM010000005.1 GCA_934777505.1 uncultured Clostridia bacterium
CAAGGGTTCGGCTGTTCGCCGATTAAAGTGGCACGCGAGCTGGGTTCAAAACGTCGTGAGACAGTTTGGTCCCTATCTATCGTGGGCGTAGGATATTTGAGCGGGGCTGTCCCTAGTACGAGAGGACCGGGATGGACATACCTATGATGCATCTGTTGTCACGCCAGTGGCATAGCAGGGTAGTGAAGTATGGAAAAGATAAACGCTGAAAGCATCTAAGCGTGAAACTTGCCGCAAGATTAGATATCCCATAGCAAAAGCTAGTAAGAATCCTTGTAGACTACGAGGTTGATAGGTCAGAGGTGGAAGCACAGTAATGTGTGTAGCTGACTGATACTAATAATTCGAGGGCTTGATCACAAAAAATTGATTTTATCAATTTAGATTTTCGTGAGAACTTTGATGCAAGAAGTTTTCACTAATATAGATAAGATAACAAATAGTTCTACTTTATGCAGTTGTGAATGTGCTAAGACTTAGGTCTTAAATATTCAACCATTGTTGGTGATTCTAGCATGGAGGCTCACCTGTTCTCATACCGAACACAGAAGTTAAGCTCCATAGCGGTTACGATACTTATCGGGAAACCGGTCGGAAAAATAACTCATTGCCAACATTCAATTAAGATAGTTAGGTTAACTCCTAACTATTTTTTTTACTTTTAGCCAAGATTTTAGTCTTGGCTTTTTTTGTTTGTCCACAAATTTAGGCGTATTGTTGATAACTTTTTTTAAGTTACACAAAATCATAGTTTATAATATATAACTTTTATTTTTAGTGAGCAGTAAATGTTGTTAGTTTTTTCTATTCAAAACCACTCTTGACAATATTTGACAAATTTTTTAAATTGATTTTGCTATTGACAAATGGCAATTTTTCACATATAATTTTAATATAAAATACTAACCTTAGGAGACTTTATGGAAAAGAAAAAACTTCAACTTGTTCAGTCAAAGATTAATGCAAATCTTATGATGGATACCTATGAAGACCAACTCGAAATGCAAGAAATTATTCGTAGATATCAAAGCGAATCATTCAACAAAAGTAAAATAGGTTATGTGGTTAACACTGTTAGTTATGGTAGAGCACTTTCTATGGTGCATTACACCGACATTCACGCAATGCATCGTGACCCTGTTCGTGGCGAACTAATGGATAACTATATTGTTAGCACAATCACTAATGTGCTAGACAGTGGAGACCAAAAGGAAAATGTTAAGGAAGGCTACCAAGAAGGTGGTGCAATGGAAGCCAGCATGAATGGCGAACAAGAAGACAAACTTCTTCTAAGACATGTTAATAAAATTGGCGATAAGATTGTTGCGGCTTGTGGTGGCAATCACAACGACCCAGAACTAGCAAAAAGACTAAAAGATACATACGCAAACTCAACAAGTTTAATTTATAAATCCAAGGGAATTGCTTACTATTCTCGTGGCGTGGTGGTTATTGACCTTGTTCCGGTTATGGACGGCAAAAAACGCAAGGGCTATGCTCCCCATGTTACAGTTTTGCTTCACTGCGGAAACGGAACACCCTCAAAACAACTTGATGCAGCTGAAAAGAACTATCTTCAAGGCATGGCATTGATTGAAAAATTTAACAGAGAACATGGAACACACCTTGTCCCAGATATGATTTTGGGTGGAGATTTCCATTCAAACACAAACTTAGACAAAAAAGTAGTTAGAGAAATTAGGAACAAAGACGGCAAGGTTACGGGAACATACACCAAGACTATTAGAGTTAGAAACGGTGCTTCTCAAAAACGACAAAGTGCTAGTTCTTTCGACAACGGCTTTCCAGCAACACATATTGCAAATGCAACACAATATCACATCACTTGTGACTACAACAGGTCGTTTGATAAAAATGGCTTTAATGACGAGCCAGAATTTGTGTTTGAATACACAGAATTTGAGATTTTGAAACGCAATAGCAATGAATTATCAAGCATAGCAAAGCAATATATGATGTATAGATATGATGCCGATGTTAAAAAGCAAGCATCAAAGATTGTTAAGGGCATGACTAACAAACAAATCGCAGACACAGTGCTAGAAACTTTGGAGGAGAACTAATATGGGTGGCGGATACACATTAAGTGCAAAGACAGCAAAAAAACTATATGAATTAATTTGGAACAAGGAAAACTTGCTTCCAGCAGACCCAAAAGTTCTGTCCACAGTAGAGATTGCGGAGAACACTCAAAGGGGAACGGAGTCAAACTACCGTGAAAATATCAAAACCAAGCAAACTTCAAAAATTAGTTCGCAGGAAATCGTTTTGGAAAACGAAGACCCATCACTTCAAATGATTTTTATTTGTAATACTTCATGTCTTGATAGTTCAAACTATCAACACGGAATTGTTGATGGTTCATATCTTCAAAACTATAAAGAAATGGTCAAGGGACTCGACAGACAAAACGGGAAAATCGTTGTTTACATGACCAATTTTATGGGAAAAGAATGGAAATATAGCGATTTGCTTAAAGAAATCGACAGAATTAGAATTGAAAAAGGCTTAAATGCAACTTCTATTGACGATCTAAAAAAGATTGTTAGAAACTACTACGGAATTAACAAGAGAAAACAAGTTAACACAAAAATTTTGAAAGCACTTTTAAAATCCGGTGTTGACGAAATCTATCTTATGAAAGGCGATGACGAGTTTGCAATCTTGAAGGCAACTGGCAGAGATATATGTCAAGAAATGCTTAACGAAGTTAACGATGACAAAATCAAGTATATTCCAGAAGGAACAGCAACAAAAATCAACATCGTTAAGAAGACAAAAAGCAAAAAGAATATGTATGTTACAATGAAACTTGATAACAACAATGCAACCAAGAGTGCAAAATCAAGTTACGGCGAAAAACCAGAAGATTACTACGAAGACCGTGCCGATGTAACATTCAAAATTGGCGGAAACTTTACGGCAGCACAAAAACACCTTAATGTTTTCTATCCTTCAAGCCAATCAACATTCCAAAACACAACAAAGGGCAAGAACCCAAAATTTATGTTCAACGAAGGCAATATTTATCAACTCATCGTTGAAAATAATCACGATGTTTCAGTTGTAATCAATCCAAAAAATTTGTATGATGACGACTACAAACTTATTAACAAAATCTACACTGAAAAGAAACTTAGAAAAGAAGTTATTAATCAAATCAAAAACAAGATTGACGAAAAATTGCTAGAACAAGACAAGATTGATATTTAGGAGAAGAATATGAAATCTAATATTATTAATGACAAAATGTGTCCAATTTGTTTTACAACTTTGGACGACAAAACCAACTTTTGCCCAGCGTGTGGAGAACCAATTTCGAGCCTTGCAAAAGACTTGATTAGAGAGCAAAAAATCAACACAGAACTAAGTTTACTATCAAAAATTGTAGATTTAATCAAGGACGAAAGAGATTTGAAAATGATAAAAGCACTAACAGACAAACTTAGCGAACTATAAAAAGCACTATTTTTAGTGCTTTTTTGTTTTTAGAATAGATTTTTGAAAGATTGTCAACAATTTTTTGATAATTTGTTAAATTTTTTTTAAAATTGTTGACTTTAATTTTTAAATTATGCTAAAATGTTTTGAATTGTGCAAAGGCACTCGCTTTTGCATGACCTAATAAAATACATATTTTATTACTCACAATTTAATATTTCACGGATAAGGAGATTGAAAATGCAAGAAACCCTTAAAGTAAAAAAGGTTAAATACGGCAAAGCAGAAAGATATAGTTTCGAGAAGATTGAAGAAAAATTTCCTCAACCATATCTACTAGAAATCCAAAAAAAGCCATACCGCAATTTTTTGGAAAAGGGGATACAAGAAGTTCTTGATGAGTACTCTCCTGTTGTTGATTATAGTGGCAAATGCGAACTTCAATTTTTGGGATACGAACTTGGCGAACCAAAACACACTATTGAAGAATGTCGTAGAAGCAGATTGAACTACACTATTCCATTAAAAGTTAAAGCAAGACTTGTTAAAACTGAAACAGGCGAAGTTATCGACCAAGATGTTTTCATGGGCGATATTCCTTGTATGAGCGACCAAGCCTATTTTATCGTGAACGGTGTTGAAAGAGTAGTTATTTCGCAAATCGTTAAGTCTGCGTCAGTATACTTTACAAAAGAAATTGACAAACTTGGCAAAGTTTTGATTAACGCAAGTTTGCATTCTCCAAGGGGAACAAGACTTTCTATCAGCCAAGACCATAACGAAGTTATGAAGGTTATCATCAATGCGTCTAGCAAAGTTAGTGCTGGTGTATTTTTGAAGGCTTGTGGTCTAACTAATGAACAAATTTTGGACTTGTTTGATAACGATGTTATCATCAAAAACACTTTGGATAAAGAAACACAAAACACCGAAGAAGACGCTCTTTTGGAAATTGCTAGAAAAACTCGTCCAGCAGAAGTTCCATCAGCAGAAGCAACAAGACAATATTTATACGACACATTTTTCAGCAATCAATATTACAATTTTAGCCGTGTAGGAAGATATAAATATAACAAAAAACTAAGCATCGCCAACAGAATTATTGGTCATTTTTCTGCCGAAGATATTTCTATTGGTGACGAAGTTGTTATCACAAAGGGTGAACAATTTACTCACGATGTTGCTTGGAGAATTCAAAACGCAGGTATCAACGAAGTAAAGATTATCCACGAAGGCAAACCATACAAAATGATAGGAAATGCAAGAGTTAAACTTTCCGAAGTTTTCCCATGCAACGAAGAAGAACTTGGAATCACAGAACTTGTACACTATCCACTTTTGAAGCAAATCCTTGCCGATAACAAAACAAAAGAAGCAAGAATTGAAGCAATCAAGGAAAACGCAAAAGAACTTGTTACAACACACCTTACTCTTGACGATATTTTGTCAGTAATTTCTTATATGATAGACTTAAATCATGACCTTGGCGAAGTTGATAACATCGACCACCTTGCAAACAGAAGAATTTGCTCAGTTGGCGAACTTTTGCAAAACGAATTTAGAAAAGGTGTTGCAAAACTAAAAGATAATATTAGAGAAAATATGCAATCACACGATATTGCAGAAATGACTCCAACAACGCTTATCAGTGCTAGACCAGTTAATAAATTCTTAAAAGACTTTTTGGCTAGCGGACAACTTTCACAAATCACAGAAGACTTTAACCCATCAGCAGCATTAACAAACAAGAGAAGAATTAGTGCCGTTGGTCCTGGTGGTATTCAAAAGGAAAGAGCGGGCGCAGAAGTGCGTGACGTACACTATTCTCACTATGGTAGAATTTGTGCTATCGAAACCCCAGAAGGTCAAGGTATTGGTCTTATTAACGGTCTTGCAGCATTTTGTAGGCTCAATGACTATGGCTTTATCGAAACACCTTATAGAAAGGTTGTTGACGGCAAGCCAACAGACGAAATCGTTTATATGATGGCTGACGAAGACGAAAGATACGAAATTTGTCAGGCAATCGAACCACTAAAAGAAGACGGAAGTTTTGCTCACGACAAAATTCTATGTCGTAAAAAAGGCGTTTACTCCGAAATTAAGGGCAGTCAAGTTCAATACATGGATGTTTCGCCAAAACAATTTATTTCCGCTCAAACATCACTTATTCCTTTCCTAGAAAACGATGATACAGTTCGTGCCTTAACAGGTTCAAACATGCAGCGTCAGGCAGTTCCACTTCTAAGAGCAGAAAGCCCAATCGTTGGAACAGGCGTTGAACACAGAATTGCTCTTGATAGCGGTGCTATGATTACAAGTGATGTTGACGGTGTTGTTGATTTTGTTGATGCAAAGACTATCAAGATTAGAACAGCAGACAACAAAATTAGAACTTACGAACTCACAAAATTCCAAAAAACGAACAAAGAAACTTGCTATAACCAAAGACCAAATGTTAAGCATGGCGACACAGTAAAAGTTGGCGATGTTATTGCAGATGGTTACTCAACTCAAAATGGCGAACTTGCACTAGGAAAGAATGTTACAATCGCATTCATGAACTGGGAAGGTTACAACTACGAAGATGCTATTTTGATTAGCGAAAAATTGGTTAAGGAAGACACATTTACTTCTATCGCATTAAAGACAGAAGAATGTGCAGCAAGGTCAACAAAACTTGGTGATGAAGAAATCACTCGTGATATTCCAAATGTTAGCGAAGAAATGCTCCGTAACTTGGACGAAAACGGTATTGTTAGAGTTGGTGCAGAAGTTAGACCGGGTGACTACCTTGTTGGTAAGGTTACACCAAAGGGCGAAACAGAACTAACCCCAGAAGAAAGATTGCTCCGTGCAATTTTCGGTGAAAAAGCAAGAGAAGTTAGAGATAACTCTTTGAAAGTTCCACACGGAAGTGGCGGTATCGTTGTTGATGTTCAAGTGTTTACAAGAAAGAACAAAGACGAACTTGACCCAGGTGTTAACACACTTGTAAAAGTTTACATTGCAAAGAAACGTAAAATCTCTGTGGGAGATAAAATGGCAGGTCGTCACGGAAACAAAGGTGTTGTTTCAAGAGTCCTTCCAGAACAAGATATGCCTTTCATGGCAAATGGCCAACCAGTCGACATTGTTCTTAACCCACTAGGCGTTCCTTCTCGTATGAACATTGGACAGGTGCTAGAAGTACATCTTGGACTTATTGCCAAAACACTTGGTTGGAAAGTTGCAACTCCAACATTCAACGGTGCAAAAGAAAGTGATATTCTTCAAATGTTGAAAGAAAACAATTTGCCACAAGACGGCAAAATGCAACTTTACGATGGCAGAACTGGTGAAGCGTTCGAAAACAAAGTTACTGTCGGCGTAATGTATATGATTAAACTTGAACACATGAGTGAAACAAAAATCCATGCAAGAAGTATTGGCTCATATGCTGTTGTTACTCGTCAACCTCTTGGCGGTAAGGCAATGTTTGGTGGTCAAAGATTTGGTGAAATGGAAGTTTGGGCTTTGGAAGCCTACGGTGCAAGCCATTTGCTTCAAGAAATGCTAACCGTAAAATCGGA
Source organism: uncultured Clostridia bacterium (assembly GCA_934777505.1). Taxonomy (GTDB): domain Bacteria; phylum Bacillota; class Clostridia; order Christensenellales; family UBA1242; genus CAKVNM01. The sequence continues at coordinate 7,035 of CAKVNM010000005.1, forward strand.
CGATGTTCAAGGTAGAACAAAAACTTACGAAAGTATCGTTAAGGGCGAACCTATTGCCGAACCTGGTGTTCCAGAAGGATTCAAGGTTTTGGTTAAGGAATTCCAAGCAATCGGTCTTGATGTTAAGATTCTAACCGAAGATAACAAAGAACTCAGTGTTGACGAGATTGCCCCAGAAGAAGCAACTCCAAGAAGACTCACACAAAGTTTGGAAAACGAACTTAAAGATATTGATATTGACTCAACACAAGATATTACTCTTGAAGATAACAAAGACGATGAACAAATTGACGAATCTATGTTTGATGAAGATAGTCTATTTGACGATTTTGAAGATGAAGAATAAGGAGAAAAAACATGTACGAATTAAACAATTTTCATGCTATGAAAATAAGTTTAGCCTCACCAGAAAAGATTAGAGAATGGTCGCATGGCGAGGTTACCAAAGCCGAAACAATCAACTATCGTACTCAAAAACCTGAGAGAGATGGTTTGTTTTGCGAGCGAATTTTTGGACCAAGAAAAGACTATGAATGTCATTGCGGAAAATACAAAAGAATTAGACACAAAGGTCTAATTTGTGACAAGTGCGGTGTTGAAGTTACTGTTTCTAGCGTTCGTAGAGAGCGTATGGGACATATCGAACTAGCAACTCCTGTTTCTCATATTTGGTTTTTCAAAAACAATCCTTCAAAAATCGGCTTTGCTCTTGATATTCCAGTAAAACAACTAGAACAAGTACTTTACTATGTTAACTACATTGTTCTTGACGCTGGAAAAACAGATTTTGAATACAAACAAATTATCACTGATAGAGAATATCGTGAAGCACAAGAAAAATATGGTGCAAATTGTTGTAGAGTTGGCATGGGTGGAGAAGCAATCAAGGAACTTCTACACAATGTTGACCTAGAAAAAGAAGTTAGCAAACTCAAAAAAGAACTTGAAAAAGCAAAGGGCCAAAAGAGAGTTAAGATTGTTAAAAGACTCGATATTTTGGAAGCCTTCCAACAATCTGGAAACAAACTTGAATGGATGATTATGGATGTTATTCCAGTTATTCCACCAGACCTTAGACCTATGATTCAACTTGACGGTGGCAGATTTGCTACTAACGATTTGAATGACCTTTATAGAAGAGTTATCAACAGAAACATAAGACTTAAAAAACTTATGGAACTTGGTGCTCCTGATGTTATTATTCGTAACGAAAAGCGTATGCTTCAAGAAAGCGTTGATGCACTATTTGACAACGGCAAGCGTGGCAAACCAGTTGTTGGCGGAAGCAAGGGCAGAGAACTAAAATCTATCAGTGCAGCCTTGAAAGGTAAACAAGGTAGATTCCGTCAAAACTTGCTAGGTAAGCGTGTTGACTACTCAGGTCGTGCCGTTATCGTTATTGGACCAGAACTAAAAATGTATCAATGTGGTGTGCCAAAACAAATGGCTCTTGAACTTTTCAAGCCATTCATTATGAAGCGTCTTGTTGAAATGAATCAATCATACAACATCAAGAGTGCAAAAAGAATGGTAGACCGTGAAAGGCCTATCGTTTGGGATGTGCTAGACGAAGTTATTAAAGAACACCCAGTTCTTCTAAACCGTGCGCCAACACTTCACAAACTTTCAATTCAAGCGTTTGAACCAGTGCTAGTAGAAGGAAATGCAATCAAACTTCACCCACTAGTATGTACAGGATTTAACGCCGACTTCGATGGTGACCAGATGGCCATTCATGTGCCACTATCACTAGAAGCACAAACAGAAGCAAGATTCTTGATGCTAGCAAGCAACAACATTGTTAAGCCAGCAGACGGAAAACCAATCGTTACTCCTCAACAGGATATCGTTTTGGGAACATACTATCTAACAATGGAAAAACCGGGTGCAAAGGGTGAAAACAGATGCTTTATCAACGAAGATGAAGTTATCATGGCTTATCAATTAAAGCAAATTGAACTTCACTCACTTATCTATGTTAGAAAAACAGTTGATTTTAACGGCAAGCCATTAACAGGCAGAGTTAAAACAACAGCAGGTAGAATTATTTTCAACAGAGTAATTCCACAAGACCTTGGATTTAAAGACAGAACAACCGAAGAAGGTGCTCTTGCTTACGAAATCGACTTCCCATCAGGAAAAGACGAACTTAGCAAGATTGTAGGAAAAATCTACGACCTTCACGGAACAACCGAAACATCAAGAATCCTTGATGAAATTAAAGCACTTGGCTATAAATACTCAACACTTTCTGGAATCACTATGAACTTGTTTGATATGGAAATTCCAGCAGGCAGAGAAGAAGTTATTGCCAAAACAGACAAACTTGTTGCAGAAAACGAAAAACTTTACAAGCGTGGTCTTGTAACAAAAGACGAAAAGTCAAATAGAAATATTGCTTTGTGGGAAGAAGCAACAGAAGAAATGAGTAAAATGGTTAGAGATAACCTAAAAACTTACAACCCACTAAGAATTATCGCAGTTTCAAAAGCAAGAACAAACCCTTCACAGTTGAACCAAGTTTGTGGTATGCGTGGACCTATTACATCAACATCAAGCGAAAAAATTGATATTCCTATTAAGTCAAACTACCGTTTGGGACTAACACCTATCGAATACTTCATGTCTTCTCGTGGTGGTAGAAAGGGTCTAGCCGATGTCGCTATGAAGACAGCGGAAGCAGGTTACCTAACTCGTAGACTTGTCGATGTTGCGCAAGAAGTTATTGTTACAACAGAAGACTGTTTTGCAGACCTTGGCGAAAAAGTTAAGGGTCTAAAAGTCAGCAAAGTTGTTATCGATTCAACAGAAGTTATTTCACTCGCTAACAGAATTAAGGGTAGATTTAGCGTTGACCAAATCGTTGACCCAACAACAAACGAAGTTATTGTTGAAGCAAACTCAATGATTTCTCCAAAACAAGCAGAAAGAATTGAAAATTGCGGAATCAAAGAAGTAGAGATTAGAACAGTTTTGACTTGCCGTTGCAAAAATGGTATTTGTGCAAAATGTTATGGTAAAGATATGAGTGCCGACAAACTTGTTGGTCTTGGAGAAGCAGCAGGTATTATTGCCGCTCAATCAATCGGTGAACCTGGTACTCAGCTTACTATGAAAAACTTCCATACTGGTGGTGTTTCGACCGCAAGTGATATTACTCGTGGTCTTCCAAGAGTTGAAGAATTGTTTGAAGCCCGCAGACCAAAAGGTTTGGCAACACTTGCTGAAGTTTCTGGTAGAGTTGAACTTAAAAAAGAAGACAAACTTGATGTTGCAGTTATTCACACAAAAGACGGTGATGTTAACTATGTTCTTCCTTATGGTTCAAGTTTGCTTATTAAAGACGGCGACATGGTTCAACCGGGAACTCCACTCACAAAGGGCGCTATCTATCCAGATGACCTTTTAAGAACTCGTGGCGTTAAGGCAGTAGAAGAATACTTGCTAAACGAAGTACTTTCTGTTTACGCTGCACAATCAGTTCAAATCAACCCAAAACATTTGGAAATTATTATCAAGCAAATGCTTAGAAAAGTTCAAATCGAAGAACAAGGAACAACAACAATGCTTCCAAGTTCTTATGTTGACATCAATACCTTTGAAGAAGAAAACCAAAAGGCAATCATGGAAGGTGGCGTTCCAGCCGCAGCAAAACCATTGCTTCTTGGTATCACAAAGGCAGCACTTTCAACCGAAAGTTTCTTGTCGGCAGCATCATTCCAAGAAACCAGCATGGTTCTAACCGAAGCCGCTATTCGTGGCAAAGTTGATACATTGCAAGGTATTAAGGAAAATGTTATTATCGGTAAACTTATCCCAGCAGGTACTGGTGTTAAGAAGTACAGAAATGTTATGCCAAAAGAAGTTCAAGACGCTTTTGACGATTACAGAACAGGCAAAGACTTTGACGAAAACAAAGACCTTGATATGTAAAATAAAAACACTTCATATTTTTGAAGTGTTTTTACTAAAAGCTATTTGATTTTAAGTTAAAAAGTTTTACAAAATAGTTTTCAAACAAAATAAAACCATAAAAGGAGAAAATTATGCTCACAAAAAAAGATTGCCAAGGCAAAAAGTTTGTCACCGACAAAACGCAAATTGAGATTAGTGACGACAAAAATACTGTTATTTTTACTAACACACATAAAAACGGCAAAATTGATAAAGTAACGCTACATTTGAAAGATAAACAAAAACATAATGATTAAATATTGCTTAAAATAGCACCAAAAATTTTGATTGTGCTATTTTTTGTTTTTGGTTTGGCGGTTTTGACTATCTCAGTTTAAAATTTGACAAGAAAAGTTTTTAAAAAGATTTTTATTTTTAAAAATTATGTGATAAACTTTAATTGTAACAAATACTATATTTCGGGAGCGATAGATGAGAAGATTTTTATATCCTTGTGTTATTTATTACGACAAAGACAATCAAAACTATGCTGTGGCATTCCACGACCTTGGAATTTTTACCGAAGCCGACAGCGTTGAAAAAGCATATATTAGAGCCAAACTATTTTTGGAAGCATACTGCGAAGCAGGTGTTAAAATGGACGAGGATTTCCCAATCCCAACAAGTTTTGAAGCACTAAGACAAAAACACCCAAAAGATATTGTGCAACTTGTGTTTGCAGAAGTTGGAGAAGTCGCTGTAAATCTTGAAAACAAGCCACTTGACGAACTTCTTGATGACGAAGATATTGAAGAAATAGAAGACGAAATAACTCCCGGAAAACCTTTTAACTTAAAGCAAGTACAATAAACTAGAATATTTCTAGTTTTTTTGTTGAAAATTTTTTAAAATATTTTCAAAAAGGGTATTTACAAACACACATTTTTGTGCTAGAATACTCATGAAAATCAAGGGAGAACACTATGAACAACAAGATTTTAAATGCTATCAAAAACGATTATAGATTATCAAAGGACTATCTTAATGGCTATATGAGTACTATTGAATGTGGCAAGCAAGACGCTGTTTCAACCGAAAACATCAAGTTAAACACTGCTGAAATTTTGAGAAAAAGTGACGAAATCTTTGCTTCTACTCACTCAGCACAAAACGCTATTTACAGCAGAGAATTTGACAAACAACTTGCAAAGGGTTCAAAGGCATACAATCGTGCAAAGGAAAGCAAAAAAGCAAGACAAATTGTTAACGAAAGCCTTAGCGAAGAAGAACTTGACAATCTTACATTTTAAGTATTAATTTTTTAAATAAAAACAAGACAAAGTTTTAGAAAAATGTTGACTTTGTCTTGTTTTTTTGTTAGAATTATTTTCGTACTTTTGAAAAGTTTGTTTTTTTGTGTGTTCACATAAAAATTTAACTTTTATTAGTCGATGGGATATGCTAAAATCCTGAGTTCTACTATTAGGACAAACTAGGGAGTAAAACTATCGTTGCTAGTTTAAACAAAGTTGCAGTTTTGTACTAGCAAATAGAATCTCTCTTTAAAATAGCAAATAGTTTGGGTTGAAATTATCTGCTATCACTTTTTAAGGAGGAAATAATAATGCCAACAATTAATCAATTAGTTCGCAAGGGTAGAAAGCAAGTGAGCAAAAAGTCAAAAAGCCCACTTCTTCAAGAATGTCCACAAAAGCGTGGTGTTTGTCTATCTGTAACTACAACTACACCTAAAAAGCCTAACTCAGCGTTAAGAAAAATTGCCAGAGTTAAACTTTCAAATGGTCAAGAAGGTACAACATACATTGGCGGAGTTGGACACAACCTTCAAGAGCACAGTGTTGTTATGATTCGTGGCGGTCGTGTAAAGGACTTACCTGGTGTTAGATACCATATCGTTCGTGGTACACTCGATACCGCTGGCGTTGCTAACAGAAAGAAAAGCCGTTCTAAATATGGCGCAAAGAAATCTAAATAGTTTTAGAATTTAGGATTCTTAAATTAAAAAAACAAAATAAAAGTCGATAAATCTTTTTTAAGATTAAAAATAAATTTATAAAGGAAAAATAATTATGCCAAGAAGAAATGCCGCTGTTAAAAGAGAAGTTCTTCCAGACCCAAAATTTAACAGCATAGTAGTAGCAAAACTTATCAATCAAGTAATGGTTGATGGAAAGAAAAGTGTTGCACAACGAATTGTATACAGTGCATTTGACAAGGCTGGTGAAAAATTAGGACAAGATGGCGCACAAGTATTTGCAAAAGCGCTAGAAAATTGTATGCCAGTTTTGGAAACAAAAGCACGCAGAGTTGGTGGTTCTAACTACCAAGTTCCTATGGAAGTTCGTCCAGAAAGAAGACAAACACTAGGAATTAGATGGCTCGTATCTTTTGCTAGAAACCGTAGCGAAAGAGATATGGATAACAAACTTGCAGGAGAAATCATTGATGCCTACAACAATGCAGGTGGTGCAGTAAAGCGTAAAGAAGAAATGCACAGAATGGCAGAAGCAAACAAGGCTTTTGCTCACTTCAAATTTTAATCAGTTTGAAATCCATGTATGCTAATACTTATTAGTATCAAAAAAATAAATTAAGGAGAAAATTATGGCTAGAGATTTTAGTCTAGAAAATACAAGAAACATCGGTATCATGGCTCATATTGATGCTGGTAAAACAACTACAACCGAAAGAATTTTGTATTATACAGGCATTAGTCACAAAATCGGCGAAGTTCACGAAGGCGAAGCAACAATGGACTGGATGGAACAAGAGCAAGAAAGAGGTATCACAATTACTTCTGCTTGTACAACTTGTACATGGCGTGGTACAAAGATTAACATCATTGATACCCCAGGACATGTTGACTTTACAGTAGAAGTTCAAAGGTCACTAAAAGTTTTGGATGGTGCTATCCTTGTTCTTGCAGCAAGAGAAGGCGCTCAACCACAAAGCGAAACTGTATGGCGTCAAGCAAACGAATACAAAGTACCAAGAATGGTATTTGTTAACAAGATGGACAGAGATGATGCTAACTTTTACAAGGCAGCAGAAAGTGTTAAAACTCGTTTGAAAGGCAACCCAGTTTGCATTCAAATCCCTATTGGTCAAGAAGCCGCATTTAGAGGCATCATCGACCTTATCGAAATGAAAGCCACAATCTATCACGAAGATGATGGCAAGATTTTTGAAGTAACTGAAATCCCAGAAGAATACAAAGCAAAAGCAGAAGAATACAGAGCAAAGATGATTGAATCTGTTGTTGAAACTGATGATGCGTTGCTTGAAAAGTATTTCAATGGCGAAGAAATTACAAAAGAAGAATTAAAATCAGCAATTAGAAAAGCAACTATTGCACTAAAAATCAACCCAGTAATTTGCGGAACAGCATTAAGAAACAAAGGTGTTCAACCAATGCTAGATGCTGTCGTAGATTATCTTCCAAGCCCAGTAGACATCGACCACATTACTGGTGTTAACCCAGAAACAGAACAAGAAGAAACAAGACCAACAAGTGATGATGCTCCATTTGCAGGACTTGCGTTCAAAATTATGGACGACAAGTTTGTTGGAAACCTTACTTTCTTCCGTGTTTACTCAGGTGTTTTAACATCAGGTTCATATGTTTATAACCCAAGAACAAGAAAGAGAGAAAGAATTGGTCGTATCGTTAGAATGCACGCTAACGAAAGAAAGGAAATTGACGAAGTAAGAGCAGGAGATATTGCTGCCCTTGTTGGTCTAAAAGACACTGTTACAGGTGATACTCTTTGTGATGAAAATCACCCAATCGCTTTGTCAAGCATGACTTTCCCAGACCCAGTTATTGAACAATCAATCGAACCAAAAACAAAAGGCGACCAAGAAAAGATGGTTCTTGCGTTAATCAAATTGACAAAAGAAGACCCAACTTTCAAAACTTGGACAGACGAAAACTCTGGACAAACAATTATCGCAGGTGTTGGAGAACTTCACCTTGATATTATGGTTGACAGACTTCGTAGAGAATTTGGTGTTGAATGTAACATCGGTCGTCCACAAGTTGCCTACAAGGAAACAATCAAAAACAAAGTTACCGCAGAAGGCAAATATATTCGTCAATCAGGTGGTAAAGGTCAATATGGTCATTGCTTAATCGAGTTAATGCCAAACGAACCAACCAAGGGTTACGAATTTGAAAACGCTATCGTTGGTGGTGCAGTTCCAAAGGAATATATCCCAGCGATTGACGAAGGTATCCAAGAAGCAGCCAAGAATGGTATTTTGGCAGGATACGAAATGGTAGACTTCAAAGTTAAACTTTATGATGGTTCATACCACGAAGTCGACTCATCAGAAATGGCGTTCCACATTGCCGGTAGTATGGCATTTAAAGAAGGTGCAAAGAAAGCAAATCCTTGCCTACTTGAACCTATCATGAAAGTTAATGTTGAAACACCAGACGATTACCTTGGTGACGTTATGGGTGGATTGACATCAAGAAGAGGTATCCTTCAAGGAACAACTAGTGAATTTGGTATTCAAAAGATTGAAGCACAGGTTCCACTAGCAGAAATGTTCGGCTATGTTACTGACCTTCGTTCTACAACACAAGGCAGAGGAACATTCACAATGGTATTTGACCATTATGCAGAAGTTCCAAGAAACATTGCAGAAAAAATCATTGGCGAAAGAGCCAAGAAAGATTAATTCTTTCCTAGAAAAATGTAGTAAAAATGTTTGATTTAAAAAATATTTTATACTATAATATCTAAGAAAGGGTAAAAGCCCTATTTATCTTTGGTGGGTGCTAGTAATAGCGAAAGTACAAAGGTAAGAAAAAATAATATAAGGAGAATTTTTCAAAATGGCAAAAGCAAAATTTGAAAGAACAAAACCACACGTTAACATTGGTACTATTGGCCACGTTGACCACGGTAAAACAACTCTTACAGCAGCAATCACTTGCACACTTGCTGCAAAGGGTGAAGCACAGGCTATGGCTTACGACCAAATCGATAAAGCCCCAGAAGAAAGAGCAAGAGGTATTACAATCAATACTGCTCACGTTGAATACGAAACAGCAAAAAGACACTATGCTCACGTTGACTGTCCAGGACACGCTGACTATGTTAAGAACATGATTACAGGTGCAGCACAAATGGACGGTGCTATCCTTGTTGTATCAGCAGCAGATGGCCCAATGCCACAAACAAGAGAACACATCTTGCTTGCTCGTCAAGTAGGTGTTCCATACATTGTAGTATTTATGAACAAATGTGACCAAGTTGATGACCCAGAACTACTAGACCTAGTAGAAATGGAAATTCGTGAACTTCTTAACAAGTACGACTTCCCAGGGGATACAACTCCAATCATTCGTGGTTCTGCATTGAAGGCTCTTGAAGCAGCACAAGCAGGAAACGTTGATGGCCCAGAATGCAAATGCATTTTCGAACTTATGGACGCAATCGATTCATACATTCCAGATCCAAAGCGTGATATCGATGACCCATTCCTAATGCCAGTTGAAGACGTATTCACAATCACAGGTCGTGGTACAGTTGCAACAGGTAGAGTAGAAAGAGGTATTGTAAAACTTAACGATACAGTAGAAATCGTTGGTATGGGAGCAAACAAACAAACAGTTGTTACTGGTGTTGAAATGTTTAGAAAACAAATGGATCAAGCACAAGCAGGTGACAACGTTGGTCTACTTCTTCGTGGTATTGACAGAAAAGACATCCAAAGAGGTCAAGTACTTTGCAAACCAGGCACAATTCATCCACACACAAAATTTGAAGCACAACTTTACGTTTTGAAGAAGGAAGAAGGTGGCCGTCACACAGCATTCTTTAACGGTTACAGACCACAATTCTATTTTAGAACAACAGACGTTACTGGAACAATCGAACTTCCAGCAGGCGTAGAAATGGTTATGCCAGGTGATAACGTTTCAATGACAATCACATTGATTACACCTATCGCTATTGAACAAGGACTTCGTTTCGCTATCCGTGAAGGTGGCAGAACAGTTGGTTCAGGTGTTGTTTCTAAGATTATTGAATAGTTTTGAACTTACACAAAAAGCACTTAGTTTCTAGGTGCTTTTTTATGGAATTTTTTGTTAGTTAAAGCAGATAAACCAAATTAATTTACTATTTTATGATAAAATGATATCATTATTATATGAGTAAAACTGCGAGAATTTTTTGTAATAATAGTTTGCTAAATTCGTTTTATGACATTCTTGACGATGTAAAAAATGTTAAGAATGACTTTTTCACAAACACTATTATTATCGTTCCCGACAAGTTTACATTGAACGCAGAAAGAATGTTTTTTGAATATCTTGATGTTCAAAGTTCGTTTAATGTTGAAGTAATGAGCCTTACAAGACTTGTTAAAAAAACTTGCCAAAACATAACTAGACAGTTTGAGGTTCTAAATCAAAACACAGCAACCTTAATAATCACAAAAATTTTGCTAGACAACTACCAAAAATTGGGACTTATAAAAAACACTCTTTCGCCAACACTTGCAAAAGAGTTTTACGAAACAATCATGCAGTTTAAGTCCAGCGGAATTTTGCCAGATGAAATTTCAACAAAAAGCGATAACATTAACTTTAAACTCAAACTTGAAGATATAAAATTTGTGTATCAAGAATATCAAAATTATATCAAAGAGCAAAGTTTGGACAGTGCAGACTTGCTAGATATTTTTTCTAGCCAACTCAAAAATGACGAAAAACTCCAAAAAACAAATATATATGTTGCCATGTTTGAAAATTTCAGTTTCAAACAACTCGAAGCCATAACATCACTTGCTTTGTCGTGTAAAAATTTTACGATTGGACTATCTTGCACGACTTATCAAAACAACAAAAATGTTTACATAAACGAAACATTGCATCAAGTAATGCAGTCACTTGATAATAGCAATATTGCATATCAAATTAGCAACAAAACCCGAAGATTGAGCGAAAATTTTGATTTTTTAGCAAAAAATCTTTATGCTTTTGCGGTCAACGAAAAATGTGTTAACAAAAATATTGAACTTATTGAAGCCAGCAACGAGAAAGACGAAGTCGATTTTGTTGCAAGAAAAATCAAAGAACTTGTGGCTAAAAATCAAGCAAAGTTTAGCGATTTTAATATTGCTTGCACAAACTTTGAACTTTTTAAGCCAGTCATTAAAAAAACATTTGATTATTATTCAATCCCATATTATATTGACGAGCAAGTTATTTTGAGTGAACATTTTTATGGAAGATTTATTCTTAATATACTAAGACTTATCGAAAGTAACTTTGACAAGGTGTATTTGTTTGAGTATTTGACCAGTCCTTTTACTATGATAAATCATGATGAACTTAATGACTTTGAAAACTATGTTTTGGAGCATGGGATTAACTATCAATCATTTTTTAAGCCATTTAAAGATGAAAAAATAGAAATATTGCGTCAAAGATATGTTTTTAACATAAAAAATCTTGTTGAAAGACTAAAACAGAGCATTACAGTTGACGATTACATAAATGCCTTGGAAGAATTTTTGAACGCACATAACACCGAAGATATTTTGCAAAATATTAGCGTAGACGCTCGTTTTGATGCAGGTTTTAGAAAACAAACCGAGCAGGTGGCAGACAAAACAAACGGAGCGTTTGAAGTGTTATCAAGAATGTTAGGCTCGTGCGAATGCAAGTTTGACTATTTTTGCGTTCTTTTGCAAAACTTGTTTGAGAGCGTTAGTATTAAAACTGTTCCACTTGGAGTCAATAAAGTTTATGTTGGCGATGAAGAAAATTCTACTTTTTATCCTAACAGATTTTTATTTTTGGTTGGAGCGGTGGACGGTTCGCTTCCAGCATACAAAAATGATTGCGGACTTGTTAGTGACGCCGAGATTGATTTGCTTTCGTCAAAAAATATTTTGAGCCCTAGCATTAGATTTACAAACAAGGTTACAAGATATAAACTTTTTGAATTGATTGTTTCATGCAAACAAAAGGTGTTTGTTTCGTTTGCAAATCTTTGTTTTGGACAGGTTTCAAAACCAAGCGAATTGATAGAAGAATTGCGAAAAATATTGAAAAATAGTGATAATTCGCCTATAAATACATATAAAATCGCAAATGAAATGCAAATTTTGAACTTGCAACAAGCAAAAGCAGAAGATTATATTTTTGCTTTTGGGTCGAGAAAACATTGTCAGGAAGTACTTTCAAAAATCGACAACTTTGATGTTATCATGAGTTCTGCAAAAAGTGTGCTAGACAAAACAAAGTTTGATTTTGCAGACAGTCATCAAATTTTACAAGACGCTAAAAAACTATTTTTCCCTTATGGTAAAACTTCGGTCAGCCAGATTGAAAAGTACTTTAATTGTCCGTATCAGCATTTTGCAACTTATGGACTAAGGCTAAAAGAACGCAAGGTATATGGAATAAAGAGCGTTGATGTTGGTAACTTTTTGCACAGAGTGGCAGAAAAATTTGTTAATTATTTGATTGAAAACGATTTTAAGTATAACGAAGAAAAAGTTAAGAAGATTGTGCTAAGTGTTGTTGATGAGCAGTTTGCGGAACTCGACAGCGCTGAAAGACTAAAAGCCGACAATTTGGTTAAGGAAGCGTATGCTCTTTGCGATAAGATTTTTGAGCAAGTTTCGAATAGTAATTTTAAGCCAATTTTTGCGGAAAAGAAGTTTATTGACGAAAATTATTCAAATAATGTGGTTATTTCGGGTAAAATTGATAGAATTGACCAGTTTGACAATATGTTTTTGATATTCGACTACAAAACGGGTAGCAAGACTGATTTTAGTTTTCAAGATGTTTACTATGGCAATAAAATTCAAATTGTGCTATATCTCGACATTTTGGAAAGCATGCTAAATTTGATAAGTGCGGGTGCGTTTTATGTGCCAATTAAAAACAAGTTTATCATGGAAGAAAAGGTTGATAGAGCAAGCGGAATTTTCCTTAACTCTGCTGATTTGATTAAAAATATCGACAATAATATTGACGAAAACGCTCCAAAAAGCAAAATTTTTAAAATTGATTTTGGAAAAAATGGAGTGCTAAGTGCATACTCGCAAAAACTTGCATTGTCGCCAGTCGAATTTTTGGCAGTCAAACAATATGTTAAAGCGTTGTTTGAAAATGCGGTGGAAGAAATTTGCTCAGGCTATATTGAGCCTAAGCCAACCAAAAATGCTTGCAATAGTTGCCCTTATGCTGTCATGTGTGCGTTTAGTAAAAAGGATAGTGGGGTTAGGACTAACGAGCAGGACATTTCAAAACAATCGTTTGTAAAAACAGAAGAAAAGTTATAAAAATTGAAAAAATTATATAAAAAAACGAATTATTTTAAAAAATTAATCCAAAGGAGAAAAAAGTGGACAAGGCAAACTTTACACAAGAACAACTAAAAGCCATTGAAAGCGAAGAAAAAACTTTGCTTGTTTCGGCTAGTGCTGGCAGTGGAAAAACAAGAGTTCTTATCACTCGAATTGTCGAACTTGTAAAGACCAAAAAAGTTAGTTTGAAAAATATGCTGGTTTGTACTTTCACAAAACTTGCTTCTTTGGAAATGAAACAGCGTTTGAAAAAAGAACTCGAACAAGATGCTATAAGTGATGAATTTTTGCAAGAACAACTTGCCGAAATCAATGTTTCAAACATTAGTACAATTCACAAATTTTGTCAAAACATAATCAAAGAGTTTTTCTATGAAGTACAAATCGACCCAAATTTTTCTGTTATCGAAGATGAGCACGCAAGTTTTTTGAAAACCAAAGCAATCAACAATGTGTTTGACAAGTACTTAAAATCGGGTGACGAAGATTTTAAAACAATCTTTGATATCTTTTTTGAAAATCGAAATGCAGACGCTTTAAAAAATAGCATTTTGCAAATTCATAGTTTTTTGCTTGCAAAAGATAGCGAATTTTTAAAACGAAGTATAAATAGTGCATATTCGGCTAACTTTGCAGAAAATAGTGCGATAAAGTTTATTGTGAACGAAAAAAACGAATTTTTTGACTATTTTTGCCAAAAATTAAATGAGCTTTTGACATCAAGCCAAATGCTTGGAAGTAGCAAACTTTGCGAAATTATCAATCAAGACTTAAAAGGTGTGGAGATTTTAAGAAACAGCAGTTTTGAAGATTTTTATTATAATGCCGAAAACTTTTCGCTTGCCAGAAACTTTTTGTCAAAATCCAGCACAGTAGAAGAATTTGAAATTCTGGAACAAATTAAACTAATCACGGAAAAATTAAAAAATAGTTTGAAAAGTTTGCAAAAATGCTTTTATTTTAACAAATTCACCATTGATAGTGAACTTGGCGATAATCAAAGGTTGCTTCAAAAGTTTTTGGAAATTGTGCTGACTTTTGAAGACGAGTATCAATCATTGAAAAGGCAAAACAATGCTTTAGACTTTAACGACCTTGAACACTTTGCGTTAATGGTTTTGCAAAACAAAAACATTCGTAAAAATCTTGCGGAAAGATTTTTGTATATATTTGTCGATGAGTATCAGGACACCAACGAAATTCAGGAACAGATAATCTCGCTACTCACAAAAGATAATTATATTTTCATGGTGGGCGATGTTAAGCAAAGCATTTATATGTTTAGGGAGTGCAATCCGCAAATTTTTATTAACAAGTCGGTTGTGCTAAGCAAAACAGACAACAGTTTGGTGTACTTAAACAAAAATTTTAGAAGCGACAAAAATATTCTAAACTTCTGCAATCTTGTTTTTGACAACATTATGACTGCGTCCACTTGCAAGTTGGACTACAAAAACACATCAAGACTTGTGTATGGCGAAACTCTGAAAGAGTGCGGAGAAGATGTTAAAGTTACAGTTTGCTTGATTGATAAGCAAAAGCAAGAAAAGACTGTTAGTCCACTAAGTTTTCCATATTCAGTCAAAAATGATGATTTGAAAAAAGAAAACACAAAAAATATTCAGCGAGAGGCATTGCTTTTAGCGTCAAAAATAAAATTAATGCTACAAAAAGAGATTTATGACGACAACATTAAGACAAAGCGAAAAATTACTTTTAGCGATATTGCTATTTTAACAAGGTCGAGAGAAGCCATAAAAAACATAGCCGAAGTTTTGACAAAAGCGGGCATTCCAATTCAGGCAGAATATAAAATCGAACTCTACAACTCGCCAGAAGTCAAACTTTTGATTTTGCTTTTAAGGCTCATTCAAAACTTTAATGACGACATTACTTTGGCAAGCGTTATGAAGTCGGTGTGCTTTAATTTTACAGATGACGAACTTGCTCAAATCAGGCTTTCTAGTTCTAGCGAATATTTTTATCAGTGCGTGTTAGATTATCAAAAAGATGACGAAATCAAACAAAAAATTGATAACCTAAAAATGTTTTTGGAAGATTTTAGAAACAGATTGATTGCTCAGCCAATCAGCACGCTCGTGCAAAATATGATTGATTATTTTGAATTGGAAGAAAAGTATTCTAGTGAAGAAAACTATGTTGAAGTGCTTGAAAATATGCAGTACTTTTTGCAAAATATCAAGAACCTAGAAGACTACAATCTTTCGGCGCTCATCGACTACTTTGATAGTTTTTCGGGCAAGAAAGAAGAAACAATTTCTATTCAAAAAAATATTAATTCAGTGTATATTGGAACAATACATTCGTCAAAAGGACTAGAATATCCGGTGGTCATGTTGGCTGATATGGCAAAAGATTTTTCCACACAGTCGCAACGAGAAAAGATTATCAAAAACAGCGAGATTGGTCTTAGTATGTCGTCATATAGCGTGGTTGACAAAATTCAGCGAGAAAATTTTGTTAAAAACATTATGAAGTACAAAGTGAGTCTTGAAGAAAAACAGGAAGAAATGCGACTACTTTATGTTGCCATGACTCGTGCAAAGAATTATCTTTTTGTTGTGGGAACAGACACTCTTGACAAAATGGAAACGATAGCCGATTCATATCAAACAAAGCAGGCAAAAAGTTATCTTGATTGGATTGTTGGCTCGCTTGGGTCGATGGTGCAAAATATCAATAATAAAGAGAAAAATGCTCGTCACATTGACGCAGATTTGGCGTTTGATATCGAAACATATTCGCAAGACGAGATTGCTATGCTTAGTCAAAACCAAACGGCGATTGAAAAACCAAACGAAAGTCTTAGTGCAGAGATTGAAAGTTACTTTGACAAGACCTTTGATAGCAGTCCTTATGTGTTCAAAAACACAGTAACAGCCATTATGGAGGCGGAAGAAGACGAAAATTATAATATTGACGATTTAAAACCCGCCAAAAAAGATTATAAACATGGCGAAGACGACTTTTTGCTTATTGGGACTAATTATCATAAAGTGCTTGAAATGATTGATTTCTCGTGCGATAGTATCGAAAAAGTTGAGCAAGAATTGGAAAAATTCAAGCAAAACGGAGTTATGCAAGACGCTGACATCAATATGATAGACAAGCAAAAGATTTTGAATGCTTGCAAAAACTTGTATACACTTTATGATGATAAGGATTTGATTTTGAAAGAAAAACAGTTTATGTTCTATCCAAAACTATGTGATGTTATAAACTCCGCTTCAAAAGAGAGAGTTTTAATTCAAGGTATGGTGGATTTGATGATATTAAAGCCAAACGAAATCTATGTTGTCGATTACAAAACTTCCAGAATCACCAGCGAAGAAAAGTTTAGGAAAAAGTATGGCGTGCAACTATCGCTTTACGCCAAGGCAATCGAAAGTTTTTATGGCAAAAAGGTCACAAAAAAATTTATTTATTCTTTTTATCTTGATAAACTAATAATTGTTTGACAAATGCAAAACATAAATATTATAATGTTGATATATTAATGAGAATATTCTTAATAAGCACTTTTAAAGGAGAAAACTTATGTTAGAAATTTTAAATGCCATTGCCAATTTTTTTAAGAATGTAGGCGGGTTTTTGGGCGTTGACTTGATTTCAATTATTGCATTTAGTTTACTAGTTGTTATCATGTTTATTTCTGCCCTTGTTGCAAACTTCTCTGTTGAATCTGCCACAAATCGCAAGGTAAAACAAATCAACAACTACTTAACAAACAATCCTTTCGTCACAGACGAAAACATTGTTGAATTTAACCGTATTATGAAGCACCGTATGCCTCGTGCTATGAGATATCAATGGCAAAGATATATGGTTAACAGAGATCAAAAACCAAGCAACTATCTAACAGAAGATAACTGCATAACAAAACCTTTTAGAACAAGTGCTTTCTTGCAAGCATTAAAGCAAACAAAATATGCCGTAGGATTTTTGTGCGTTGCATCTTTCACACTAATACTAGGTGCGTTGTTTAACAATCCAACATCAGTCGTTGCAAACACATCAAGCGTTATTGAAGTTTTACTAAAATCACTAGTAACACCTTCAATTATCATTCTTGTTGCATTTATCTTTACAAGTTTGATGAACGCAAAACGCAGTGCTGTTTTGAACGAACTATTCTATAACTTTGACGCAATGCAACACGCACTTGACAGAGCAGTAACAACATTCCCAGCATTCGTTGACTACGAAATTTTGTTCACAAGAAAAGAAATTGCTGCGGGTATTCCAGCACTTCAAGAATACTTGCAACAAAGAGCACAATACGAACAAGAGCAACTCGAAAAAGCAAGACTATCACAAGTGGAACACGAAAGTTACGACTTCTCAAAACTCGGTGTTAAAGGCACACTTATTATGGATAGAGCCATGAAAGAATGTGAATTCTATCTTGGCAACCGCAAAATCTTGCTTGCTGATATAGATAATCTGCAATCACAAAAAGATTTGCTCACAAAGAACTTTGACGAGAAAAACAGAAACAATCAAAGAAAACTTAGAGATGTTAAGGAAACTATCGACAGATTAAGAGAAAAACTTAACACCACAACAAACAAAATTGTTGGTAACGATATTATTAGACAACAAGCAGACGAAGTTAAAAAGCAACAATTGATTGAAAAAGAAATGGACGGCGACAACAACAACTACAATCAAGAACTTGCAAAACTCGAAGACCAAATCGCAAAGAAGAGAAAGGAAATCGAAGACAACAAAAAACTTGTTGAAAACACTCTTATCAATGACTTTAAAGATTACAGCGACAAAATCTATGACGAACTCAAAAAGATTGCAGACAGCAATGTTCTTCAAGAAATCGCTGACCTAAAAGAAGACAAAGCCACTCTTGAAAGAGAACTTGAAGATAGAGAAAAATACATTGTTGAAAAAACAGCAATGCTAGACGAAAAAATCAAAGAAGCCGAAAACTCTCCATCTGTTCAAGAAGAAATCAAACAACTAAAACAAGACCTAGCAGTAAAAAATCAAGAGATTATCGGTGCAAACAAGGAAGTTGAATCAAGAGCACTTGAAAACATGACCCTGCAAAGAGAAATCGAAAGATTGAAAAAGGAAAAATATCACGAAGTATATCGTTACTTTGATAGCAATGGCGTTGAATTTTTCTATGACGACAACGGCGAGCCATTCTTCTTCGACAACGAAGGCAGAATAACTTACTACACCGATGCTGAAAAGATTAAACAACTTAAATCTTACAAAGAGATTGAAGAACAAATCAAGAACGAAAATAAAGAGCAAGTTGTAATCGAGAATGTTAACCCACTCGAAGAAAAACAAGAAAAGCAAGACGAACTTCCACCAGTCGAAGCAAAGGAAAGCGAAGAAAAGGTAGAAGAGCCAGTTAAAGATTCTAGTTTGTCGAGTGACGAACTTGCTCAACTTGATAACCTTGAAGTTGTTGAACAAAAGCCAGAAGAAAAAGAAGAAGTCAAGCCAGAAGAAAAGGCTGACGAATCCGCTCCAAAGGCAGAAGAAATCAAGAAAGAAGCAAAGCCACAAGATATGGTAGAAGAGCCAAAGCAAGAAACTCCTGCCGGAGAAAAACCAGCAGAGCAAAATACTAATGACGAAATCAAGGAACTTGAAAAGGCAATCAACGAACAAAACAAGGAACTTGAACAACAGTATTCAAAATTGCAAGAGCAACTTCAAACCGCGGAAAAAGTTGTGGAAGAACCAATCGAAAAACCAGTAGAAAAGAAGGAAACCAAAAAACCTGCTACTGCAAAAAAGAAAGCAACTTCAACCAAAAAACCAGCAACTAAAAAAGCACCTGCAAAAAAACCAGCAACAAAAAAGGCTAGCACAACAAAGCCAAAATCAACAAAACCAAAGGCAGTAAAAAAACCTAGCCCAGCAGAAAAAGTAGAACCAAAAGAACCAGTTGTTAGAGCACCAAAGAAACGCAAAAAGGATGAATTTGTGTTCAAGGTAAAAAAAGCGCCAAAAACCACAGGTAGTGGAACAGACAACGGCACAGGAGTTGACCTTTCTGCGTTCAACGAATTTGCAGACGAAGACAAAAACAAATAACAAAAAGCACTATTAACTTAGTGCTTTTTTTTGTTTTGATATGTTGATTGCAAGTGATAGATGTTCCACTAGTTTTTGTTGCACAATGCTTTAAAACAATAAATCTTTTACTGTGTGCTTTTAATTTTTGCTAAATTTGATGCTTTTTTTGCATTGAATAAGTTTGCTGCTTTTATATGTTTTTGAATATTTTAACTTGCTAAAAGATTGAGTTAAGATAGTTCTTAAATGCGACCAATGCACCTAGATTGAGTTTAGAGAGAGTTCTTTAAACTTTGAGTGTGACTTTGCAAGCAAGATAATTTTTTCGTTAATTTTTGTGTTCTTTTTGATGATTAGTTCGTGATTGAAAGAGTAGATGTTTTTTTGCACTTTTCTTCCAATTAAAAAATTGTTTTTTGTTGTGGATTGTGTTGGCAGGCAACTGCTTTGCAAAAGCACTGTGCGTTTTGGCTTGATTGGCTCAACTGGTGGTTGGGCTAAATCTTCTGGTGCGGTGTTTTCTGGTTGATTTGCGGGTAGGACGGCTGAGTTTTCAGCGTCTTGCTCGCTAGTGGCAGGGACAATAGGTGCTTCGGCTAATGATTGACTTTGTTCGGTTAAAATGCTAACTTTTATGTTTTGTGATGGCATAGAAATTGTTTTTTTCTTGAAATTGGCAAGTTTTACAAAACTGTTTTGGTCTTGAACAAACAAGGTATCGTTTCCGCTCGTCAAAATATTGGAAATGTCGATAGTTTGTCCGCCGTTCAAGGTTATTCCCATAAGGTTAAATTTGTCGTCAATGTCGGCGTTCTTAACAACACCCAAAAAAGTTCCGCTTGTGGTGTAGGCAGAATTGTTTATTGGATTTGCAATCTCGTCCGTCAAAATGCTTTGACTTTCGATAACACTGTTGTTTTTTAAAACGATAGCGTTTTCGCCCATGCTATAAATGTCGCTAACTGCAACAAACTTGTCCTCTTGAATATCGTTATCTTCAAACAAAACGATAAATTTTAGTTTTTTAAAATTTTTATCAAACAGCACATCTTTTACTATTCCTTGCGTTGAACTTTCAAACACGCTTAAAACAGGCTTGCCCAAATAATCGGTGATTTTTCTCATAATTCCTCCATAGGTTGCTAGTAAAATATATGATCCCAGTTTTAAAATTATTATAAAAAAGTTTTTTGCCGTGCTAGTTTTTGTATTTTAAAATATTTGTGATATACTAAATATATATTAGGAGAGAATATGGGCTTAATAAAGTGGATAAAATCAAAGTTCTCAAAACCAGTTAGCATAAAACCTACTGACGAAATTATCATGTATTCCAAGCAAAGCGGTCACATAAATCTTGGGAAAAAGTTGATTGTGCCAGAAGGCTATATTTGTTTGCTTGTTGCAAAAGAAAAGGTGGCAGACAGGTTTATGGCGGGCGAACATACTTTGTCAGTCGAAAACTTGCCAGCGCTAACAAGACTGCTTAAACTCAATGTTCCTAACAAAAAAGGAAAGTACAAGGAAACTTTTTTTGCCGACATCTATTTTGTTAAACTAGGCGAAAAGTTGAATAACAACTTTTGCAGTCAACAGGGAATATATGTAAAAAAAGATAAGGAATTTTTGGGTACAACTGCGTTTGTCAAGGGAAAGTATGATTTTAAAATTGCCGACCCAATTTTGCTACTCGAAGCCATGTTAAAAGTTTATGGCAAGTTTAACGGCAGTTTGGCACAACGACAAATTGATATTTGGACGGGTGAACTGGTTGACAAAAAGACGCAGAAAAACAAACCTAATGTTCAACGACTTTACGAAAGGGACTCATCTTGCTTTGTAGACATGGTGGAGTTCTTGAACAAAAACACCAAAGATATTGGCTTGGAGTATACAAGAGTTGTTGTTGAAACCACAATCTTGCCAATGAAAGTATATCAACGAGCAAATTTGAAGTATGACGAAAACATTGAACCAAAGCAAGAAACTCAATCCGTTCCAGTAATGCAAAATATTCCACAAGAGCCAATTTTGCCAGAAAATAACGCAAAAAAGATTGATTTTTTTGATAAAAACGAAGAATTTTCAAAAAATGAGCAGATTAATGATAATTTTAACGCATCACAAAGCGATAATTCACTCATTGACTTTGGAAGTGAAATAAAATCGTTTGATAACGCCGAAGAAAATGTCAAAAAAAGCAGTCAAGATGTTGATGATGACTATCATATTGACGAAAATTACGATTTAAACACACAAAATGAGCAAAATATTGAAGAAATGCAATCAAAAATCAGTTACAAGAAGTGTAAGAATTGCGGAGCGTTCAATAGCAAAGATGCGGTTAGTTGCTTCAATTGCAAGTCTTCGTTCAAAAAGGTGTGCGGACATTGCGGTGCAGAGATTGATGACGGCGACTTTGTTTGCCCAAAATGCAAATCAGTTGTTATATAACTATTTACAAATTTAAACTGCCGTGATATAATTTGCTGTAAAAAGTGAGAAAAAGGAGAAAAATATGAGAAAAAAGGTTGAGATAACAAAAGATATGACTCTTGGAGAAGTTTTAAACTATGTTGATGATGCAAGCACAATCTTGCTTGGATTTGGAATGCATTGCTTTGCTTGTCCTTCCGCTCAAATGGAAACTATCGAACAAGCAGCAGAAGTTCACGACATTGATTTGGACTTATTGCTTAAAAAACTTAACGAGAGAAGATAGTAAGACCGCAATCAATTTTTGCTGATAACTATCAAAAATATGTTTTTTTATAAAAAATGTAATAAAAAAGAGCAAATTTTGCTCTTTTTTTGATTAATTTCATAATTTACTGCTAGTTTGAAAGTGCGTCTTCTTCTTTTTCTGTGCAAGCAAGTGATAGGTTTGTTGCTGGAACATAGTGGAGTTTTGTTTGCTTGGTTGATTGGGCTAAAACTTTGCTACCGTAGACATAATTGATTTTTTCGATATCTTGCTCGGTGTAGGTCTGCACTTCTGGATTTAACATTTCAAACATAATGCTTTCGTTTTTGCTTCGTGCTTCGGTTTTGTCCTCGAATCCTAGCGTGTGCATGAGTTCGTGCTTAACAATGGTAGTGAGAACACTGTCGGTGTAGTCGCTTGACCAATAGGCGTCTATGTAGGACTTATTTAGTTCAATCTCTATTGGATATAAAATTTCTGCCGACTCGTTGTTGTAGCTATAATATGTTCTGCCTGCGACATTACCCATATCTTTTTTAATGGAGAAGTAGATGGTGCCTTGGCAGTTGTTTGTATTCAAGTTGCCGTTGTAGAGTGTGTAGTTGATATTTGGACAAATGTTATGCAAGCCGTTAACTCCGTCAAGAATATTTTTTCTAGTCTTGCTATCTATAATGTTGTCAAAATATACTGCGATTGACTTTGAAGTGTCTAGTCTTAAAGGCCTGTTATTTTTGCTTGAAACGAAAAAATCGTCAATATACTCGCCAAAACGCTCCTTGTCTTCAAGTTGTTGTGCTTTTTGTTTTGATTCGTCAATGTAAGCCATAGCTATTGGAGCAGACACAGTTGCTCCTACGATTCCCAAATGCAAGCCAAGAATCAAAAGATACTTTTTAATTTTCATATAAGCACGTTCCTTTTTGTTAACAATATTATATATTACGGAGCAATAAATGTCAATATCAAATTAAAAATATTGCTCTTTGTTAATTTCATTGCCTATTGACAAATAGGGTTAAATATGATAATCTTGTTTTCGCAAGAGGATTACTATGAAATTAGAAGAAAAAATTATAGCGGTTTTAAAGGCAAGAGAGAATGTTTTGCAAGCGATTGAAAGATGTAGATTTCATCACTTGGTTAAAGATAATGTTAGGTTTTATCTTAGCGATGCGGGAAGTGTGGTTTACAAAATCAATCCAAATCTTGGCGAAGCCGACAGAAAAAACATTTCGGTTAGACTGTTTAAAATTGAAACTTTCATCATGACATACAATGTGCTTTATGCAAGATTGCTTGATGAATGTCAAAAAGATTTGTCGTTAAAATCACTAAAAAGACTCACACTAGCCACCGTTGATCAAAGCGATAAATTTTGTGATGATATGAAAGAAATTATCATGTCAAACGATAAAACAAGGCAAGATGGAAAGTTTGATATCGACAAATTAAAGGACATTCCACTAACCAAAAAAGTGTCACTTTTATTGATGAGAGATATGAAAAATTTTGAACTTGATTTGGTTCAAAAACTCGATAATCAAGACACTTTGAACAACTAAAAATTGTGTCGATTATTATATATTTATATATATTATATATAGAAAAAATCCTTATAATTTAATAGGGATTTTTGCTTTTAAAGCGGAAAAAATGCGTAACAAAATATGCCAAAATTTTTTTAAAAAAAGTGCCAAAAACTATTGACATTGAGTGCAATATATATTAAAATTATGGTTGCTATGGACTATGGGTTGAAGCCAAAGGTTACTACAAAAGCAGTCATTATGACTTTTGGAGAGAATTTTGGCAGACAAGTTTGACAGCCAGTCAAGCGATTAGGCAAGACGCATTGTTCCGCTTTTTTTAAGGTCTGTGGCATGAAACACACGGGGCAGTGTAAATATATATTCTTGTACTAAAAAAATAATGGAGGAAAAATGGCAACACAAAAAATTAGAATTAAACTCAAAGCGTTTGACCATTCTTTGATTGATCAAGCCTCAGCTCGTATTATTCATACCGCTGAAAAGTTGGGTTGCACAATTAGTGGCCCAATTCCACTTCCAACAGACAAGGAAGTAGTTACTGTAATTCGTTCACCTCACAAACACAAAGACAGTCGTGAACAATTCGAAATTAGAACACACAAAAGGATTATTGATGTTATTAGCCCATCAGCAAAAGCAGTTGACGGTCTTATGAAACTTGACCTACCAGCCGGCGTAGACATCAATATCAAACTATAAGGCGGTGACACACAATGAAAAAACAATTTTTAGGAAAGAAACTTGGAATGACTCAAATCTTTGCAGACAATGGTTTGGTAATTCCAGTAACTGTTGTAGAAGCAGGTCCACTTTCAGTTATCCAAAAAAAGACAACTGATAAAGATGGCTACGATGCTTTGAAGGTTGCTTTCTTGGAAACAAGAGAAAACCTTTTAAACAAGGCAGAACTTGGCGAATTTAAAAAAGCCAATGTTACTCCAAAGAAACATGTTGCAGAAATCAAGATTGACAACATGGAAAACTACCAAGTTGGTCAAGAAATTAAATGTGACATGTTTGCAGAAGGCGACATGGTCGATGTTTCTGGAAAAACAAGAGGTCGTGGATTTACTGGTGTTATCCAACGCTGGAATCACGGTCGTCACAGAATGACACACGGTGTTTCACTTGTTCACAGAGCCGTTGGTTCAACAGGTGCTAACTCTCATGTATCAAGAGTTTTCAAAGGCAGAAAGATGCCTGGACAATATGGTAACGAAAAAGTTACAATCCAAAATCTTCAAATCGTAAAAGTAGATGCAGACAGAAATGTATTATTGATTAAGGGCGCTATTCCAGGTGCTACGGGTGCAATAGTTACAATCAAGAGTGCAGTAAAATCAAAATAGGATAAAAGGAGTTATTAATTATGCCAAAAGTTAAAGTTTATAATTTGAAAGCAGAAGAAGTTGGAACAATGACTTTAAAAGAAGCAGTGTTTGGTCAAGAATTTAACGAATCACTCATTCACGAAGTTGTTGTTGCATATCTTGCAAATCAAAGACAAGGCAACAAAAGCACTCTAACTCGTAGCGAAGTTAGAGGTCATGCAAAGAAACCTTGGGCTCAAAAACACACTGGTCGTGCTCGTCATGGCGACACAAAAGGTCCACAATTTACAGGTGGTGGAGTTGTATTTGCTCCAAAGCCAAGAGACTTTTCAAAGAAAGTTAACAAATCAGCAAGAAAATCAGCATTCGCTAGTGCAATCAGCACAAAACTTGCAAACAAGGAATTTAAAGTTGTTGACAACTTTACTCTTGAAGAAGGCAAGACAAAACTTGCTCAAAATGTTATGGATAGTTTTGATTTCAAAGGCAAAACACTATTCATCACAACAAACGCAGATGAAAATCTTTTAAGAGCAACTGCAAACATTCCTTCACTTGAAGTTGTTGATGCAAAACTTGTTAACACATATCAACTTGTTGCTAACAAAAATGTTTTAGCAAGCAAACAAGCAATTAAACAAATCGAGGAGGCTTACGCAGAATAATGAGAGATTATGATATTATTATTAAGCCAATTTTAACAGAAAAAAGTTATGCAGACATTGCTAACAAGAAATACGCTTTCATGGTAGCAAAAAATGCAACAAAGCCAGAAATTAAAAAGGCAATCGAAAACATTTTCAATGTGCAAGTTGAATCAGTTAACACATTGAATGTTCAAGGAAAACTAAAATCACACGATAGAGGAAGAACATCAGGCTTTACTGCTAGTTACAAAAAAGCAATCGTAACACTAAAACCAGAAAGCAAATCTATTGAGTTCTTCGATAGTCTATCATAATTAGGAGGAAATCATGGCTATAAAAACAAATAGACCTACCACACCTTCAATGAGACATCTAAGCACTCTTGATTATTCTAACCTATCAAAAAAGGCACCAGAAAAAAGTTTGCTAACAAGTCTTAAAAAGACAGGCGGAAGAAACTCTTACGGTAGAATTACAGTTCGTCATATCGGTGGCGGAAACAAAAGAAAATATAGAATTATTGATTTTAAGCGTAACAAAGATGATATTCCAGCAAAGGTTATCAGTTTGGAATACGACCCAAACAGAACAGCAAACATCGCATTGCTTCAATACCAAGACGGAGAAAAGAGATATATTCTTGCTCCAAACGGTTTGAATGTTGGCGACACTGTTATGAGCGGAAAGAATGTTGAAGTTAAAGTTGGTAACGCAATGCCACTTGACAGTATGCCAGTAGGTATCGTTGTTCACAATGTTGAAATGGAACCAGGAAAAGGCGGAGCAATCGGCAGAAGTGCTGGTAACGAAGTTAGACTCATGGCAAAAGAAAACGGCAGAGCAATTCTAAAACTTCCTTCGGGAGAAATGAGAACAGTTTTGCTATCTTGCAGAGCAACTGTTGGACAAGTTGGTAACTTGGACCACGAAATCGTAAACATCGGTAAAGCAGGAAGAATGCGCCACATGGGAGTTAGGCCTCATGTTCGTGGTGCAGTTATGAACCCAGTAGATCACCCACACGGCGGTGGTGAAGGTAAAAACCCAGTTGGTCACTCTTCACCTATGACACCTTGGGGTAAGAAGGCTGTTGGTAAGACAAGAAACAAGAAAAAGAATTCTTCCAAATTTATTATTAAGAGAGTAAACTAGGAGATTAAGACATGAGTAGATCATTAAAAAAGAAACCTTATGTAGAAGAAAGGTTAAAAAACAGAATTTTAAAAATGAACGAATCAGGTGAAAAGAAAGTTGTTAAAACTTGGAGCAGAAGTTCAACAATCTACCCTGAATTCGTTGGTCATACTGTTGCTGTTCACAACGGCAAGAAACATATTCCTGTTTACTGCACAGCAGACATGGTAGGACACAAACTTGGAGAATTCGCTCCAACAAGAACATTTAAAGGACACACTGCTAGCGAAAAGACAGCAGTTAAGAAAGCATAGTGAGGTAAATTATGGCAAAGAGAATTAGAGAAAAATCAGCAAGAATTGCTGAAACAAAAGACAAACGCCCTCGTGCTACTGCTTCTTATGTTCGTATGGCTTCACTAAAAGCAGGCAAGATTTTGGACCTTATTAGAGGAAAGAGTTATCTTGAAGCAGTTGCAATACTTGAAAATACTCCACACTACGCTGCACCTGTAATTCTAAAAGTTATGAATTCCGCAGCAGCAAATGCTGAACACAACCTATCAATGAACAAAGAAGATTTGTTTGTTGCTGAGTGTTATGCAAATGACGGACCACTTATGAAAAGAATGATGCCAAGAGCCAAAGGCAGAGGCGACAGAATTTTAAAAAGAACAGCACACATCACAGTAGTACTTGATGCTAAGCAAAATTAAGGAGTGAAAGAAAATGGGACAAAAAGTTAATCCAAAAGGATTTAGAATTGGAGTTAACCAAGATTGGTCATCAACTTGGTATGCCGACAAAGCAACTTTTTCTAAATATATTTTAGAAGACAAGAAAATTCGTAACTATATCAACAAAAAGTATGCTCAATGCGGAATCTCCGAAATAGTTATCGAAAGAACTGAAAACAGACTTACTGTCAATGTATTTGCTTCACGCCCTGGTATGCTTATCGGTGTTAAAGGTGCAGAAATTGAAGTTATCAAAAAAGCACTTGCAAAACTATCAGACAGTAAAAACATTACACTAAATATCAAGGAAATCAAACATCCTGATATTGATGCTAACTTGATTGCACAAAACATTGCTCAACAACTTGAAAAGAGAGTTGCATGGAAGAGAGCCACAAAACAAGCAGTTCAAAAAACCATGAAAGCAGGAGCAAAGGGTGTAAAAGTTATGGTTAGCGGAAGACTTGGCGGAGCAGAAATTGCTAAGTCAGAACACTACCTTGAAGGTAGCCTACCACTTCAAACATTAAGAGCAAATATCGACTACGGCTTTGCAGAAGCATTGACAACATTCGGTATTATCGGTGTTAAAGTTTGGGTTTACAAAGGCGAAATTTTAGGTAGCAAAACTCCAAAAGAGGAGGTAAATAACGATGTTAATGCCTAAAAGAGTAAAAAGAAGAAAACAAATGCGTGGCAGAATGACAGGTAAGGCAACAAGAGGTAACAAAATCGCTTACGGCGAATATGGTCTAGTTGCTACTGAGCCAGCATGGATTAAATCAAATCAAATCGAAGCAGCCCGTGTTGCTATGACAAGATTTATTAAGCGTGGTGGAAAAGTATGGATTGATATTTTCCCTCACAAACCAATCACACAACAACCAGCAGGAACTCGTATGGGTGGTGGTAAAGGTAACGTTGAGTATTGGGTAGCAGTTGTTAAACCAGGCAGAGTATTATTTGAAATGGCTGGGGTAACAGAAGATGTTGCAAGAGAAGCACTTAGACTTGCTTCTAACAAACTCCCAATCAAATGCAAGTTTGTTAAAAAAGAGCAACCAAAACAATTAGAAGGTGGTGCTGAATAATGAAAACTGTAGATTTTAAGAATATGACCACAGCAGAACTTAATGACAAATTAAAAGCACTAAAAGTTGAACTTTTCAACTTACGCTTTCAACACGCTACTGGTCAACTAACAAATCCAATGATGTTAAATATTACAAAAAAGGATATTGCCAAAGTTAAAACTATCTTGAAAGAGAGAGAACTTGCTGGCAAGAATGCATAAGGAGGATTGAACAATGGAAGAACGCAATGAAAGAAGAAGTAGAACAGGTGTTGTTGTATCTAACAAGATGGACAAAACTGTTACAGTTGCCGTAACAAGCAATGTTAAACACCCTCTTTATGGAAAGGTTGTTAAGAAAACAAAAAAATTCAAGGCTCATGACGAAAACAATGAGTGCAATATTGGCGATACAGTCGAAATCGTTGAAACAAGACATTTGTCAAAAGACAAATATCACAGAGTAAGCAGAATTATTGAAAAGGCAAAATAAGGAGATAAATCAATATGGTACAACCACAAACAAGACTTAAAGTTGCTGATAACACAGGTGCAAAAGAAATCATGTGTATTAGACTACTTGGTGGCTCTTTAAGAAAGAGTTCAAATATTGGTGATGTTATTGTTGCCAGTGTTAAATCTGCAATCCCAGGTGGAGTTGCAAAAAAAGGTGATGTTGTTAAAGCGGTTATCGTTAGAACAACAAAAGGTTTGAAAAGACCAGACGGCTCACACATTCGTTTTGACGACAATGCTGCCGTAATTATCGACAACAACAAAGAACCAAAAGGAACAAGAATTTTTGGACCAGTTGCAAGAGAACTTCGTGAAAAAGGTTACATGAAAATCGTATCTCTTGCTCCGGAAGTATTATAGGAGGCTAATTAAATGAAAAGTTTATCAGTTAAACACGGTGATACAGTTTTAGTTATTAGTGGTAAAGATAATGGCAAACTTGGAAAAGTTAAAGCAGTTAGCCCAAAATCTAACAAAGTTATTGTCGAAGGTGTAAATTTTGTTTCTAAACATCAAAAAGCAAAATCAGCACAAGAAAAATCACAAATCATTAAGGCAGAAGCACCATTTGATGCAAGCAATGTTATGGTAGTTTGCCCACACTGCAACAAGGCAACAAGAGTTGCTCACAAAGAAGTTGACGGCAAAAACGCTAGAATTTGCAAAAAATGTGGCGAAGCACTTGATGCTAAATTTGTAAAACCAAAGAAAGATAGCAAAAAGGCTGAAACAAAATCAGCAAAAGCAGAAAAGGTTGAAAAAGTAGAAGAAAAACCAGCAAAGAAAACAACTGCTAAGAAATCTACTGCAAAGACAGCCGAAAAGAAACCAGCAGAAAAGAAAACAACTGCAAAAAAATCAACAAAAACAGAAGATGCAAAGAAAACAACTACAAAAAAAGCATCTAAAAAGGCTTAAAGGGAGGAATTAGGTAATAATGGCTAACGAAAAAAATAGATTAGAACAATATTATAAAGAGACAGTTGTGCCAGCCCTTCAAAAAGAGTTTGGTTACAAAAATATCAACGAAGTTCCAAAACTAGCAAAAGTTGTTTTGAATACTGGACTTGGTGACTGCAAAGATAACAGCAAGAGTTTTAATCTTGCAGTTGAAGAACTTGGCTTGATAGCAGGTCAAAAACCACTTGTTATCGAAGCAAAGCACTCAGTTTCTAACTTCAAAATTCATGAAGGACAAAAAATTGGTGCAAAAGTTACACTTCGTGGAAGAAGAATGTATGAATTTGTGGACAAATTGATTTCAATCGCTTTGCCACGAGTTAGAGATTTTAAAGGTATTAGCAAAAAGGCTTTCGATGGCAGAGGAAACTATGCTCTTGGAATCAAAGAACAACTAATATTCCCAGAAATTTCTTATGATAAAATCGAAAAAATTAGAGGTTTCGATATTATCTTGGTAACAACAGCAAACACAGATAAGGAAGCATTATCTCTATTAAGTAATCTTGGCTTCCCATTCATGGATTAGGAGGTTATTATGGCAAGAAAAGCATTAATTAACAAGCAACAATCAAAACAAAAATTCTCAACAAGAGAATACACTCGTTGCACAATTTGCGGAAGACCTCACGCTGTTTTGAAAAAATATGGTATTTGCAGAGTTTGTTTCAGGAAAATGGCTAACAATGGCGAAATTCCTGGGGTAAAAAAGGCAAGTTGGTAAAAGGAGGTAATTAGTTATGACATTTGACCCAATCGCAGATATGCTTACAAGAATTCGTAATGCACAAACAGCAAAACATGAGACAGTAGAAATACCTGCATCTCAAATTAAAAAAGCAATTGCCGACCTTTTGGTTAGCGAAGGCTACTTACAAAGTGCAGAAGTTGTAGGCGAAGGCGTTGAAAAGAAAATCGTTGTTACATTAAAGTATGGTATGAACCACACAAAAGTTATCAATGGATTGAAGAGAATTTCAACACCAGGACTTAGAATTTATTCAAGCGTTGATGATTTGCCAAGAGTACTAGGTGGTCTTGGAATCGCTATCATCAGCACAAACAAAGGAATCATGACAGACAAGCAAGCACGCCAAGCAAAAGTTGGTGGAGAAGTTCTTGCTTATGTATGGTAAGAAGTAGGAGGAAAATTATATGTCAAGAATTGGAAAGATGCCTATTCACTTACCAGAAGGTGTTAAAGTTGAACAAAACAATAACATCGTTACAGTTAGTGGCAAACTAGGCACACTATCAAGAGAAATTGACTCTAAAATCAAATTAGAGCAAAACGGAAACATTGTTACTTTGACTCGTGAAAATGACGAAAACGAAGTTAGAGCAATGCACGGACTTTACAGAGCCCTTATTCACAACATGGTTGTTGGTGTAACAGAAGGCTTTAAGAAAGTTCTTATCATTAAAGGTATTGGTTACAAACTTGCAAAACAAGGCAACAAACTTGTTATGAATATTGGATTTTCTAAACCAGTAGAAGTTGTTGAACCAGAAGGTATTAAGATTGACGCTATCGAAGCAGACAAAATTCAAGTATCAGGTATTGATAAAGAACAAGTTGGTCAAGTAGCAGCAAAAATTAGAGCATTAAAACCTGTTGAACCTTATCATCTTTATGGAATTAGATACATTGATGAAGTTGTTATCCAAAAAGAAGGTAAGAAAGTAGGTAAGAAGTAAGGAGGAATGAGAAATGAAAAAGAATATTGATAGAAATTCACAAAGATTAATTCGTCACGCAAGAATTAGAAGAAAAATCAGTGGCACTTCTCTTCGTCCAAGACTTAGCGTATATCGTTCAACAAGCGAAATCTACTGTCAAATTATTGATGACGAAAACATGACAACACTTGTTAGTGCAAGTTCAAAAGAAAAAGAACTCGCTAGCAAATTGAACGGTAAAACAAAATCAGAGCAAGCAAGAATTATTGGCGAAACCGTTGCAGTTAGAGCCCTAGAAAAGAAGATTGAAAATGTTGTATTTGATAGAGGCGGTTACATCTACGCAGGTAGAATTAAACAAGTTGCAGAAGGTGCCAGAGTTGCTGGCTTGAAGTTTTAGGAGGATACAATGGCTAAAAGAGAAGATAGAAAATTCCAAAGAGAAGAATCTGATATCGATAAAAGAGTTATCTCTATCCGCCGTGTTACAAAGGTAGTTAAGGGTGGTAGAACACTTTCTTTCGCAGTAACAATGGTTGTAGGTAACAAAAAAGGCAAAGTTGGCATTGGTAGCGGAAAGGCTGGCGATACAACTGCTGCAATCGAAAAAGCATTCCAAAACGGAAAGAAAAACATGGTTGATGTTGCATTACTTGGCACATCAATTCCACACGAAACCATTGGTAAGTTTGGTAAGTCATCAGTATTGTTAAGACCAGCAGCAGAAGGTACAGGAGTTATTGCAGGTGGTGCTGTAAGAGCAGTTGTAGACCTTGCTGGAATTAAAGATATTGTTAGCAAAACTCACGGCTCTCGTAATAAAATCAATGTTGTTAAAGCAACACTTAATGGTTTATTAAGTCTAAAAACAAAACAACAAATTGCTACACTTCGTGGCAAGACTGTTGAAGAGTTATAAGCGAGGTTAATATGGCAAAAGAAAGTAAAAAATTAAAGGTAACTTTTATTAGAAGTACAATCGCTTTTAATCATAAACACGACAAAGTTTTGGAAAGTCTAGGATTGCACAAACTTGGCGATACTAACATTCTTCCAGATAACGAAGCAATTCGTGGAATGATTTTTAAGGTTCAACACTTTGTAAAAGTAGAAAATGTATAAGGAGGAGGAATAAAGCATGAAATTGAACGAATTATCTCCTGCTCCAAACTCTAAAAAAGCGGTTCGCCGTTTGGGTAGAGGAACAGGTTCAGGATTAGGAAAAACATCAGGCAAGGGTCAAAAAGGTCAAAACAGCCGTTCAGGCGGTGGAGTTAGACCTGGTTTTGAAGGTGGACAAATGCCACTTCTAAGAAGACTCCCAAAGATGGGCTTTACAAATCATTTTAGAAGAGAATACACAACAATCAATGTTTCTGCATTGGAAAAATACGAAAACGGAACAGTTGTTGATATCAATCTTTTAAAGAAAGATGGTTTGATTAACAAAGTTAATGCTGCTGGCTTAAAGGTTCTTGGAGACGGAAGTTTGACAAAGAACTTGACAGTTAGAGCAAACAAGTTCACTGAGTCTGCAATTCAAAAAATTAAACAAGCAGGCGGAAGTATTGAGGTGTTATAATGTTTAGAACTCTTATTGATGCCTTTAAAAACAAGGACATACGAAAGAAAATTTTTATAACATTAGGACTATTACTCATATTTAGACTAGGTTGCTGGATTCCTGTCCCTGGACTAAATCCAGAAACTTTCAAAAGCGCAGTAGGAACAGAAGGTCAAACTTTCTTGCAACTACTTAGCGGAATTAGTGGCGGAGCGTTGTCGCAAGGTGCATTGCTTGCCCTTGGCGTTTCTCCATACATTAGTGCATCAATTATTGTGCAACTACTTGCTATGGCAATTCCACCACTAGAAAGACTTTCTAAGCAAGGCGAAGAAGGTAGAAAAAAACTTGCAAATATCACAAAATGGACAACACTTTTGCTAGGTCTAGCCCAAGCAACTGGTATCGTTGTTGCATTTGGTGAAAGCGGATTAAAAAATGTGTTTATGGGCGCTCCAATTTGGATTACAGGTGCTTGCGTTGTCTTGATTTTGACAGCAGGTTCAATGTTTACTTATTGGCTAGGCGAAAAGATTACAGAAGTTGGCATCGGCAACGGTGTTTCACTACTAATCTTTGTTGGTATTTTGAGTACCGCAGCAACACAATTTTACGCTTCACTCAAAACAGCATTCACATCAAACATTGATGAATTGTGGCAAATTTTGATTTTCTTGGTTGTTTTGATTTTGATTTTCGCTCTTATCGTTATGATGGACGGAGCAGAAAGAAAAGTTAAAGTTCAATATGCTAAGCAAATCAAGGGCAGAAAGATGTATGGCGGACAAAGCACATTTATTCCAATTAGAATGATGGGCACAGGTGTTATGCCAATTATCTTTGCGATGAGTTTCTTGTCGTTCCCACAAATCATTATGAGTATTGTTGCTCCAACAAGTGATGCATCAAAATGGTATTCCACATATATGGGCGCTGGCTCATGGGTATATTCTGTTGTAGTAGGGTTATTGATTTTGTTCTTTGCGTATTTCTACGCATCAATGAGTTTCAATCCAGAAGATGTTTCAAAACAAATTCAATCAAATGGTGGATTTATTCCTGGAACAAGACCTGGAAAACCAACAGCGGATTATCTAAGAAAAATCAGCAACAGAATCACATTGTTTGGTGCAATATTCCTAGCATTTATTGCTATTGTTCCAACACTTGTGTTCAAAGCAATTGGTTCAGGCGGACTTATCAACGCATTCAGT
Source organism: uncultured Clostridia bacterium (assembly GCA_934777505.1). Taxonomy (GTDB): domain Bacteria; phylum Bacillota; class Clostridia; order Christensenellales; family UBA1242; genus CAKVNM01. The sequence goes on from CAKVNM010000005.1 coordinate 41,478, forward strand.
GCAACTGGTATGATTATCGTAGTTGGTGTGGCACTAGAAGTTAACAAGCAACTTGAACAACAACTATTGCTTAAAAATTATCGTGGATTCTTAAAATAAAAAAGCGGAGTTTTATATGAACATAGTTTTAGTGGGTGCTCCACTTTCGGGTAAGGGTACGCAAGCAGAACTTATTAGTAAGAATTTTGACTTGGTGCATATTTCGATAGGCGATGTGTTTAGAGAAATAAAAGGTCAAAATACTCCACTTGGTAGTTTGGTTAACAGTTATGTTTCAAAAGCAAAACTTGTTCCAGACGATGTCACCATTAAGGTTTTGAAGGAAAAACTGTCCACAATTCCGCATAAAAATGGCGTGTTGTTGGACGGTTTCCCAAGAACTTTATATCAAGCACAACAGTTAGACAACTTTTTAAAGATTGATGCAGTGGTCTACTTAGATGTTAGTTTGGACAGTGTTCTAAAACGCATCGAAAATAGATATGTCTGCTCGGTTTGTAAAAAAACTAACACAGCACAAAACAAATTAATTCCTTGCATTTATTGTGGCGGAACGCTTGAAAAAAGAGCGGACGATTCGCCCAAAACCGTAAGGAGTAGGTTTAAAGAGTTTGAGTTATTTACTCAGCCAGTTATAGATTACTATAATTCCAAGCAAAAACTAATTTTAATACATGGTCACAAATCTATGCACGAAGTTTTTGAAGACATAAAGGTTAAATTAGAGGCATTATGATACATTTAAAAACAGCAAAACAAATTGAACTAATGAAAATGGCAGGACAAATCACAATCGGTGCAATAAACGAAGTTGGCAAGCACATCAAAGCGGGTGTTACAACTTTGGAACTTGACCAGATTGCCGAAGATTACATTCGTAGCCACGGTGCAATTCCAAGTTGCAAGGGATATGAAGGTTATCCAGCAACAATTTGTGCAAGCGTTAACGAAGTGGTTGTTCATGGCATTCCATCTCAAAGCGTTGTTTTAAAAGAAGGCGACATAATCAGCATTGATTGTGTGGCATACATTCATGGCTTTCATGGAGATGCAACAAGGACTTTCGCAGTTGGAAAAATTAGTCCAGAAAAGCAAAAACTTATTGATGTAACACAGCAAGCGTTCTTTGAAGGACTTAAAGCCGTAAAGGTTGGCGGTCACATTGGAGATATTAGCGAAGCAATACAAAAATATGTTGAATCAAATGGCTTCTCGATTGTTAGGGAAATGGTTGGTCACGGCATTGGAAAAGAGATGCACGAAGACCCACAAGTTCCAAACTACGGTCACAAAAATTTTGGAGATAAAATAGAAAACGGGCTTTGTATTGCCATAGAACCTATGGTTAATATGGGCAGGAAAGAAATCGCAGTCAAACGCGATGGTTGGACTTGTGTTACAAGAGATGGCAAGCCATCTTGTCACTACGAAAACACGATTGCGGTTATTGACGGCAAAGTAGAAATTTTAACAATGTAAAAGGATAATATGAGAAAAGTATTTTCTGTTGGAGAAATTGTTGAAAGCATCAAAGGTAGAGATAAAACAAATCTGTTCTTGATTTATAAAATAGAATGTGATAAAATATATCTCGTCAATGGTGATAACAGACTAATTTGCAAACCTAAAATCAAAAATGCAAATCATATCGCATCAACAGGTGTGGTAGTAGAAAATTTGAAACAAAAAATTTTAGAAGGAAAAAATGTTTTTGATGCGGAAATATTTAGCGCACTCAAAAAATACAAGCAAAATTTAAAAGGAGAATAGTTATGCCAAAGGAAGATTGCCTAGAACTAGAAGGCGTGGTAACCGACATTCAAAGAGATGATATCAAAATCAAACTTTCAAACGGTGTTGTTATTACTGGTTATCTAGCAGGTAAACTTAGAATCAATAACATTAGAATTCTTATCGGCGACAAAGTCAAGGTGGAAATGAGTCCATACGACCTAACTCGTGGAAGAATTATATGGCGAGCAAAAAACTAAAAAGGAGAAAATTATGAAAGTAAGACCATCAGTTAAACCAATTTGTAGTTCATGCAAAGTCATCAAGCGTGAAGGCAAAATCTATGTAATTTGCAGTAAATACAAAAAACATAAACAACGCCAAGGCTAAAATGAATGACAAAATCATGAAAATGGTTTATAATAAAAGCGTGTGCTTATATATAAGACTATTATAGAAAGTATAATGGTTTCCACACTTTTATATATGAGCACAATTAGCAAGTTTTAAATCTTGTAAAAAATTATCTAAACTTGCGTCAAAAGAGCGGCTGAATTACTTTTGATGCGAATTTTCAAAAAAAATTATTGGAGGAAAAACATGGCTCGTATTGCAGGAGTTGACTTGCCAAAAGAAAAAAGACTTGAAGTTGGCCTAACTTATGTTTATGGTATCGGTATCAACAAGTCAAGAGAAATCTTAGAGGCAACAGGCATTAGTCCAGATATTAGAGTAAAAGATTTATCAGAAGACGATGCAGCAAAAATTAGAGAATATATTGATAAGCACTTGGTAGTAGAAGGAGATTTGAAGCGTGATGTTGCTATGAACATCAAGCGTCTAACAGAAATCAACTGTTACCGTGGCATTAGACACAGAAAAAACTTACCTTGCAGAGGACAAAGCACTCGTTGTAATGCTCACACTGTTAAGGGTATTGCTAAAAAACGCGCTGCGAAAAAGTAATAATTTAAGGAGATAAAAATTTAACATGGCAGAAGTTAAAAAAAGAAAGAAAAAGGTTACTAAAAATTTAGACAAGGGTATGGCTCATATCCATGCATCTAACAACAACACTGTTGTAACAATTACTGACGAACAAGGTAATGCAGTTAGTTGGTGTAGCGCTGGTAAACTTGGTTTTAGAGGTTCAAGAAAGAACACTCCATTTGCAGCAGGACAAGCAGCAGAAATTGCTGGAAAAGCAGCAAAAGAACAAGGTATTAACAGTGTAGAAGTATTTGTTAAAGGACCAGGAAATGGTAGAGAAGCAGCAATTAGAGCACTTCAAACTGCTGAACTTAACATCACATTAATTCAAGATGTATCACCAATTCCACACAATGGTTGCAGACCACCAAAAAGAAGAAGAATTTAGTTTAAAAGGAGTAAAACAATGGCAAAGTATACAGACGCTGATTGTCGTTTATGCAGACGCGAAGGTTGCAAACTTTTCTTGAAAGGTGACAGATGCCTTACAAAGAAATGTGCATTCGAACGCCGTCCACAAGCCCCTGGTATTCATGGTGCAGAAAATGCAAGAAAGAAAGTATCAGAATATGGCTTACAATTAAGAGAAAAACAAAAAGTTAAAAGAGCATACGGACCTCTATCAGAAAAACAATTTAGAGGCTACTATGAAAAAGCAGAAAGAACAAAGGGCAAGACTGGTGAAGTTATGCTTTCATTACTTGAAAGAAGACTTGACAATGTTGTTTACCGTTTAGGATTTGGCTCATCAAGAGCACAAGCAAGACAACTTGTAAATCACGGTCACTTTACTGTTAACGGCAAGAAAGTTAACATTCCATCTTATCAAGTAAAAGTTGGCGATGTTATTGCAGTTAAAGAAAACAAGAAAGACCTTGCAATCTTTAAAGACCTTAAAGATGTTAAGATTATCTTGCCAAAATGGCTTGAACTTAATAGTGCAGAACTTTCTGGAAAAGTTATCGCTAATCCACAAAGAGAAGATATTGATTTGAACATTAGAGAACACTTGATTGTTGAGTTGTACTCAAAATAGTGAATAAGTAAAAATTGGAGGAAAATTATTTATGATGGAAATCGAAAAGCCAAGAATTACTTGTGAAGAAAACGAAAATGGCACATATGCTAAATTCGTTGTTGAACCACTTGAAAGAGGATACGGACTCACAATTGGCAACGCTCTAAGAAGAACACTTTTGGGCGCACTTCCTGGTGCTGCTCCAATCGCAATTAGAATCCAAGGCGTAGAACACGAGTTTTCTACTGTTAAAGGTGTTATGGAAGATGTTATTGACATCGTTCTAAACATCAAGAGTTTGGCAGTAAAAACAACAAGTTTGGACGAAAATTTTAGAACAACACTTAGAATTAAGAGAGATACTGCTGGCGAAGTTAAAGCAAGCGATATTGAACCTAATGACCAAGTAGAAATTCTAAACCCAGACCTTCACATCTGCACAATGGAGAATGTTCCATTCGAGATGGAAATCATCATTGGTCGTGGCAGAGGATATGTTCCAGCAGACGACAACAAAGATGAATCACAACCACTTGGATATATTGCAGTTGATAGCATCTACACACCAGTTAAGAAAGTTAACTACTCAATCGAAGGTGCTCGTGTAGGACAAAAAATGGACTACGACAAACTTACCCTTGAAGTGGAAACCAATGGTACACTCTCAGCAAGAGAAGTAGTAAGTTTGGCAGCAAAGATTGTTCAAGACCACACTCAACTATTTGTTGACTTGGTTGAAAACATGAAGAATGTTAACATCTTGACAACTCGTGAAGAAGACAAACAACAAAAAGTTCTTGAAATGACTATTGAAGATATGGACCTTTCAGTTCGTTCATTCAACTGTTTGAAGAGAGCAGGAATCAATACTATCGAAGATTTAACAAAAAAGAGCAAAGATGATATGCTCAAAGTACGAAACTTAGGATTAAAATCATTAGAAGAAGTTATCAAAAAACTTGAAAGTTTTGGTTTTAGTTTGAGAGTAGACGAAGAATAATAAGGAGATTAAATAATGGCACAAATTAAAAAATTAAATAGACCAACTGACGAAAGATTGGCTATACTTAGAAACCAAGCATCTAATCTTCTTTGGTACGGAAAACTTGAAACTACACTTGAAAACGCAAAGGCTGTTAGAAGTTATGCAGAAAAACTTTTAACTCTTGCTATCAACTCATACGAAGATGTAGTAAAAGTTGAAAAAGAAGTTGTTGGAAGCAATGGAAAAAAGGCTAAGCAAGAAGTTTTGAACGATGGTCCAAAAAAACTTGCTGCAAGAAGACAACTAACTGCAAAACTTTATGACTTGCAAGAACAAAGAGCACCAAAAGAAGCAAAAGCAGACTTTGTTAAGAGAACACAAGACATTAAACACCCACTTATCGAAAAGATTTTTAATGTATATGCTCCAAAGTATGCAAAAAGAGCAGAAGAACTCGGTCAAAAGGGTGGCTACACCAGAATTATCAAGTTAGGCGCTCGCCGTGGCGATAACGCAGAAATGGCTGTTGTTCAATTAGTTTAGTATTTATAAAAAATCTCTTGAATTTAAGAGATTTTTTTGTTATTTTTCAAAAATTATGTTATTATTTCCTTGTACAAAAAGGAGTAATATGATAAAGAAAATACACTATGTTTGGCTTGGACAAAATCCAAAAGACAAGTTTGTGCTTGAAAAAATAGAGAGTTGGAAAAAGTTTTGCCCAGATTATGAAATAATCGAGTGGAACGAAACAAATTTTGACTTGAACACTTGTAAATATGCACTGGACGCATATAATCAAAAAAAATACGCCTTTGCGTCAGACTATATTAGAATTAAGGTTTTAAATGAGTTTGGTGGGTTGTATCTTGATACAGATGTAGAACTAATTAAGCCTGTTGATGAAATTTTGCAAGGCAATAAGTCTGTGATTGGGTTTGAAACAAAATCGTATCTTGCCACAAATTTTATTTATGCCGAACCACTTCAAGAGTGGCTTGAAAAATTGCTAAAATACTACCAAAAAACAGATTTTGTTTTGAAAAAAAGCAAAAATACTAAAAAAAACAAGGAAAAGAGCAAAAAGAAAGTAAAATTAAATCTTTTGCCAAATACATATTTGGTTACTGCGTTCTTAAACAAATATAATGGCTTGAAACTGTTTAGTCAAGAGCAGTTGCTTGATGACGGAATAAAAGTGTATCCACAGGATTATTTTTCGCCAAAAGATATGCAGACAAGAGAAGTAATACTTTCGCCAAACACTGTTTCTGTTCATCATTTTTCCGCTTCGTGGACAGGAGAAAATTTTAACAAACAGCAAAAATTTGTAAGGGGCGTTAGAAAAGTTTTTGGAATAAAAATGTTCTCTCGATTTGAAAAAATGTATACAAAAATAATGGTTAAAAAAATAAAGAAAATAATATAAAACAAAAAAAGCAAATTAATTAATTTGCTTTTTTAATTCCAAATATTCGTTAATCAAATCTTTATACATAGGGAACGATTTTACAAACTGCTCAGTGTGCCAAGGTTTGATTCGTTTTAAAAAGAAATATTTGTTTCTTGCATTGCACATATGATGAACTACTATTTCGTTGTAGTATTTGCAATGATGTCTAAATTCGTTAAACTTTGATGGAAGCATAACTCTTGACTCAATGCTGTCATTCAAAGCGTCTTGGTCAACAAGGAACATTCTCTTGGTTTTGCAAAGGTTTATAGCTTTATCGAACGCTTGGGTTTGTTTAAGCTTTTTTAAGTTTAGAAGCATTACACCTGCATTAAAATAGTTTTTAAAATATGTATGATTTCTAAGTCTAATATCTCTAACAACGCCCGCTTCATTGTCTTGAAGGTCGATATTATAAAGCGAAGCGATATCGCCGTTTACAATAGTGTCCGTGTCAAGATAAATAATTTTGTCAGGAAGCGTATCAATGTGAGTGGCAAGAAGCCTTAGCATAGTGTATGGGGTGAAATTAGTCTTTTGATTTTTTGAATCGCCTAGTTTTTCGTTGTACAAGTCTGTAACATCAAGTTTGGTTATTTCGACATTTTCGTTATATCGTTTGATGACTCCTTGCAAAAATTCGACTTGTTTGTCTTCAATAGGGACAAATCTTTCATCTTGGCTAGACAAATCCATTGTTAGAACATAAGCATGGATTGGCTCTTTGGTGTGCTTGGACATGCTAAGTAATGAAATTAAAAGCCCATCGAATACTTTTTTGTTGCCTGCATATAAAACATTAACCATAATCTTCTCCTTAACTTTATTCTACAATAAAATTGTTGTTTAAGTCAATCAATAAAATATATTTTACATAAAGCGTAGAATTTGTTACAATAGGCGTATGGATAATAGCAATTTAGAAATTGATAATTCACAAAAGAAAATTAATATTGGAATTTTTTGCGACTCATTTTTCCCAATGATTGACGGCGTTGTTAATGTTATGGACAACTATGCAAAAAGGCTGATAAAGTACGCCAATGTTATGGTTTTTGCGCCACAGGGCAGAGATAAGAATTTTAAGGACGACTTTCCTTACAAGGTTGTTAGATGTACAAAAAAATTCAAGTGTCCGGGACTAGATTATGACTTGCCACTTCCAGAAATGGACAGCGATTTTATGGACGCAATCGAGCAAAGTAATCTTGACATTGTGCATATTCACTCGCCATTTTCGATTGGAAAAGTTGCGTTAAATTACGCCAAACAACACAAAATTCCTTGCGTGGCAACTTGTCACAGTCAGTTTAAAAAGGATTTTTACGAAGCTACAAAAAGCAATCTTCTAACTGGAATTATGATGAACAACATTATGCCAACTTTTGAAAAGTGCGAAGAATGTTGGGCGGTCAACAAGCAGGTTGCAAAACTTTATCATGACGAGTACAAACTAAAAATCATGCCAAAAGTTAAAAACAACGGAACGGAAATGAAGTATTATGACAACAAGCAAAAGGTGGACGAACTAAGAAAAAGTTTGAATATTGCTGACGATGAAAAAATTTTGCTTTTTGTTGGTAGATTGCACATTCTAAAAAACATTTTCTTTATTTTGGACAGTTTGGAATATTTGAAGCAAAAGAATTTCAAATTCAAAATGATTTTTGTTGGAACTGGCCCAGACGAAAAGGAATTTAAAGCAAAAATTCACGAAAAAAATTTAGATAAAGATATTATTTTAACTGGAAGAATTAGCGACAGAGAAACACTTGCAAAATATTTTAACATGGCGGACTTGTTTTTGTTCCCATCTCTATATGATTGCAGTTCGCTAGTGCAAATCGAAGCCGCATCACAAAAAACTCCAAGTTTGTTTTTGTATGGGGCAGTCACGAGTGGAACTTGCACCGAAAATGTCGATGCATATTTTAGCGAAAACGACCCAGAAAAGTATGCTGAAAAAATTATTGATATCTTTGCTAATACTGATGAATACAATCGAATTTGTCAAGGTGCGTTTGACAATCTTTATGTTTCGTGGGACGAAGCGGTTGATAGAATTTATAACGACTATCTTGATGTTATCAAAAAGTACAAAGAAGGCTACTACACCAAACTTAAAAAGTATATTAAACTCAAAATACCTGTAAAGAAAAAGGTGGTTAAAAAGCGTAAAAGTCAAGAGCAAAAAGACAAAAAATTGTTAGCCCAGCAAGAGAGAAAAAGCAAGGCTAATCAAAAAAAGCAACTCGCCGAACTGGTTAAAAAAGAAAAAAGAGCAAAGTTGACAAAGCAAAAAACCGAAAAAACTTTGGAACGCAAAACAAAAATTGGCGAGCAAAAACAAAGGAAAATCAAGGAAAAGTTGATAAAATCAACAAAACTTCAAAACAAAAAACATGAAAGTAATCTTTAAAAACTATGCTATTTGCATAGTTTTTTTGTAATAAGTTTTAATTTTTTTGCAAATGTGATAAAATTTAAATATGACATTAAAAGAAAAGTTGCTAAGTTTGCCGACCGACAGTGGTTGCTATATCATGAAAGACGCTTTGGGAAGCGTTATTTATGTTGGCAAGGCAAAAAATTTGAAGCGTAGGGTCAACTCATACTTTAATCGAACTCAAAAGAATATCAAGACTGACAACCTTGTAAAAAACATCAAGGATTTCGACTATATTGTCACCGCCACCGAATATGACTGTTTGATGCTTGAAAACAACTTGATAAAAAAATATAAACCACACTACAATATCTTGCTAAAAGATGACAAAAATTTTCCATATATCAAGGTTAATTTGCACGAAGATTATCCAAAGTTTGAAATCACTAGAAAAGTTAAAAAGGACAATGCAAAATATTTTGGACCATATTTTGCGGGTGTTAGTGCCTATCAAATTTTAGATATCGTCAATCATGCGTTCAGCCTTAGAACTTGCAATGCAAAAATCACCGAAACAAAGGGGCTTGACAGACCTTGCATAAATTACGACATGGGTCTTTGTTCCGCTCCGTGCGTGCATAAAATCAGCAAGCAAGAATATGGCGCAAATATCGAAAAGGCAATGTTGTTTTTAAACGGCAACACCAAGGAAGTTGAGCAGATTTTAAAATCAAAAATGGAAAAGGCGAGCGAGAACTTAAATTTTGAAACGGCAATCAAGCTCCGTGAGCAATTATCTTCGCTTTCAAGACTCAAAGAGAAGTATTTAACACAATTTACAAACCACGAGAATATCGACTTAATCAACGGCTATTTTGACGGTCAAAATGCGTGTATGTCGGTTATCATTCTAAGAAACGGAAAGATGCTCGGGTGCGAGAACTTTAACCTTTTGGGTGCGGAAAGTTTGAGCGAAGTTTTGCCACAATTTATCATGCAATATTATTCCATGAGCCGTGTTGCGCCAAGCAAAATATATGTTAAGGAAGACTTTACCGAGATTGCTTCGCTAGAAAAGTGGCTGTGCGAAAACTTTAACAAGTCAGTCAAAATTGTTGTGGCAATCAAGGGCGATAAAAAACGATTGCTTGACCTTGCCGAAAACAACTCAAAAGAGTATCTTCAAAAATCGCTCACAAAAGAGCAGAACAGGCAAAACAAAACAATCAATGCGTGCGTAAGACTAAAACAACTTTTGGGGCTAAAAACCGTGCCATATCGAATGGAATGTTATGATATTTCTCACATTAGTGGAACAAACAAAGTTGCCAGCATGGTGGTGTTTAAAGACGGCGAGCCAGACAAAAGTATGTATCGCAAGTTTATCATCAAGACGGTTGAAGGCAATGACGATTTTGCTTCGTTAAAGGAAGCCCTAACAAGACGAATAGCCGAACTAAAAAAGGGTGACATAAGTTTTTCGCAAAAGCCAAATTTAATTGTAATTGATGGTGGCAAAGGTCAACTTTCTAGCGTGCTAGAAATCATGAACGAGTATGGGTTTGATAGCGATATCGTTTCGCTAGCCAAGCAGGAAGAAGAAGTTTTTGTGCCACACCAATCTTTGCCCGTGATATTAAGACGCACTGATGTTGCACTTCAACTTTTGCAACGAATTCGTGACGAAGCCCACAGATTTGCAATCACTTTTCACCGAAGCAAGCGTGCAAAAAGCATGATTACTAGCGAACTTGACGGCATCAAAGGGCTTGGAGATGTAAGAAAAAAATATATCATAAAAAAATATGGTAGCGTTAAGAATTTGAAAACGCTTCCGCTTGAAACTTTGATTTTAGACAAGCAAATTCCCGAATATGTTTGGGCTAGAATTTATGAAAAATTACAAGGCAATTAAGTTGCCTTTTTTCATATCTAAAACTTTTGGCTCATATTTTATATTAATGAAGTTAAGGCTAAAAAACATAAACTTAAAATACATTTTTAGAATAATGCTCAGCGCTTTTGTTGTGGCATATATTTTTGTTGCACCCTTGATAATTTTTCCAAGACTCAAACAAAGTCAAAGTCTAATCAATCAGGAAATCAAAGTGGACTATATGGGAATTTTGGAACTGTGGAACATCGACACCTTTGAAGGCGGAAGCAGGTCAAGACTTTCGTTTTTGGAAAATCAAGCCTTAAAATTTGAGAAAAAGCATACTGGCACTTTTATCATGTGCTACTCGATGAGCGTTGAGCAAGCACAGTTGAATTTGGCAAATGGCTTAAAGCCCGATATTGTTTCGTTTGGAATTGGCGTTGGCGACAAATTGATACAAAGTCTCATTCCGCTAAAAAGTGATTATGGAACACGAGATGATTTGTCTGTTGCGGGCAATGTTAGTGGTGTTCAATATGCTGTTCCATATATGATGGGTGGCTATGTTTTGATTAGTGAGAATGAGTATCATTTAAGTGACGCAATATCGCAAACTTTGGGATATGGCGGAAGTTCGTTAAATAGTGCAATAACATCTCTTGCGGTGAATAAAGCAGTTGCTAAAAATGTGTTTGAAGATAGTAAAAAAATCGACTCGTTTTCCGCCTACGACAAGTATCTTGACAAAAAATTTGATGTTTTGTTAGGCACGCAAAGGGATTTATATCGTGTGCAAAATCGTATCGAAAAGGGCAACATGTCAATGCGAAATTTTGAGTATGTTAGCGGTTTTAGTGACCTTGTTCAGTATGTTGGAATTTGCTCAACCGATATAACTCGACAGGAGATTTGCCATAAATTTATCATGCAACTGACGAGTACGGAAACACAATCAACTCTTGCCGACTACAATATGTTTAGCACCACGGGGCAAAAGTTGTATTCTCAAAGTGAGTATGCAAAAATGGAGCAGGCTCTATCAAAACCGCTCAAAACTTTAAGCGTGTTTTTAACAAACGAAAAGATTGAAGAAATAAAATTGCTGGCAGAAAAAGTAACCAATGGAGATATGGAAAGTTTGTCAAAACTAAAAAATTATTTGGTAGGTTGATATGAATTTATGTGATTTTTTGGAAGAAAATAAAATCGAGTTCAAACTTGACGAAAGTTTAAGCAATCAAACAAATTTTAGGATTGGCGGAAAAGCAAAAGTTGTGTGTTTTCCGTCAAAGATTAGTTCGCTTGTAAGGCTCTTAAAATATTTGAGTCAAACTCACACAAAATTTTTTGTTATTGGTAATGGCACAAATTTGCTTTGCAGTGACTACGGCTATGACGGGCTAGTGGTCAAACTTTCCAAACTAAAAGGTTATAGGGTGGAAAATAATTTGCTTTGGGCGAACGCTGGCATAAACTTGTTTGAACTAAACAAAATAGCCTTGGAGCATGAACTTTCGGGACTAGAATTTTCCTACGGCATTCCCGCAAGTGTTGGTGGAGCGGTATCAATGAACGCTGGGGCGTTTGGGCAGAGCATGGCAGATATTATAAAGTATGTGAAAGTTTTTGACGGCAAAAAAATTGTGACGATACAAAATCAAGACTTAGATTTGCAGTACAGGCACAGCGTTATTCAAGAGCGGGATTGGGTGGTGCTTGGAGCGATGTTTGAACTAAAAAAGTCCGTTGCGGAAAACATAAAAAATGCTATGGAAAAAAATTTGGATTATCGCAAACAAACTCAGCCCTATGGTTTTGCTAGTGCTGGAAGCGTTTTTAAACGACTTTCGGGTGGAGAAATTCCCGTTTCAAAAATGATAGACCAAAGTGGACTAAAAGGGAAAACTATTGGCGGGGCGAGTGTTTCGACTATTCACGCAGGATTTATTGTAAACAATGGTAAAGCCACTTGCAAAGATGTTTTAAATTTGATAAAATATATCGTAAGAAAGTTGGAAACTGGTTTTGGAGTTAGTCCAGAACTGGAAATAAAACTATTAGGAGAAAACGATGGTATTACTTGGTGATTATCATACACATACAATTTTTAGTCACGGCACTGGCACTATTGAAGATAATGTTGAGGTTGCCGAAAAAAAGGGACTAAAACAAATTGCAATAACAGACCATGGATTCAATCACAAACTCTATGGCATAAAGCGAATTGATATTCCAGTTATGCGAAAGCAAATCGAGCAGTTAAAAAAAGAGCATAACATTGATATTTTACTCGGCATAGAAGCCGACCTTATCGGCGAAAACGGCACTATTGATTTGTACAAGGAAGAAGAAAAACTTTTTGATGTAATCAATATGGGCTATCACAAGATTATCAAAGCACAAAGCATGAATGACAGACTTTCGTTCTTTCTAAAAAACGATTTAAGAAAAATCTTTACAACAAAGCGTGTTATTCAAAAAAACACAGACGCTTATCTAAGGGCGATTGACCTATACAATATCGACACATTGGTGCATCTAAACTATGGTATGCCAGTTGATGCTCCGCAAATTGCAAAACTTGCAATTCAAAAGGGAACATATATCGAACTCAATGGCAAGCGTACGCTATTTAGTCAAGACGATGTTGACAAAATGGTGGACATGAAAACAAAGTTTATAATGAACAGTGACGCTCACTCGGCACAAGCCGTTGGCGAAACAATCCACCCAATGAACTTTGCAATCACACATAACATTCCAAAGGAATTGATTGTTAACATAGACAATATTCCAAAATTTAAAAATCACAAAGGTTAAAATGGAAACATTCAACACAAAACTAAAAAAAGAGATATGCTTGGCTTCTTGCAAAGAGCACGGGCTATCTTTTTTGTCGGGTTTAATCAAGTGCAACGGCGAGTTGAAAAAAAATGGCTCAGCCGAGCAAATAGTCATTAAAACTGAATGTGTGGAAGTTTTGGATTGTGTTAACAAAGTGCTTTTGGAACTATATGGACAGCCAGCAGAACTCGTCATCAGTGACGATATTGGATTCACCGACCGACCAAAGTATGAAATTTTGCTTCCAAGTTCGTTCACTCATCAAATTTTACTGGACACAGAAATTGCGTTTTATGACGAAGAAAAGTTTTTGAATTTTTACAGCGGAATTTCAAAGTATATCGTGGAAACAAACGAGCAAACTTTGGAGTACATTAGGGGCGTTTATATCGGCTCTGGAACAAGCAATATTGTCCTAAGCGACAATGCTCAAAACTATTCCAAAAACACGGGCTACCGCATGGAATTTGTATTCTCGTTTGATGAATTATCAATCGACTTTGCTTCGCTTCTAGCGGGCGAAGGAATTTTGTCAAAACGCCTAACAAGAAAAGAATTTTTTGTTGTGTATGTGCAGGGTTTTGAATATGTTTCAAAACTGATTGGTCTTCTTGGTGCAACAAAGTGCTATATGGACATTCAAAACGAAAACGCCCTAAGAGAAATGCGAAACACAGTAAATCGTCAAAACAACTGTCAAACTGCAAACATTACAAAAACAGTTAACGCTAGCGTTGAACAACTTGCTAGCATAAAGACAATTCAAGAAACTGTTGGAATTGAATCACTAGACGAGCCACTAAGGCTTGCGTGCTATCTAAGGCTAGCAAATCCAGACGAAAGTTTGGAAAACCTAGTAAAACTTTCCACCGAAAAGATTTCAAAAAGCGGACTTTATCACAGATTTAAAAAGATAGAAAAAATCGCAAAAGAAATTGAAAGTTAAGTTGTAAAAATTATGCTAAGAAAAATTGGTAAATATTTTTGAAATAAAATGTTACCAATTTTTTGTTTTTGCTGATATAATCAATCTGTATGGAAAATAAAAAGAGTTTTGCGCATTTGCATTTGCACACAGAATATAGTTTGCTAGACGGTGCTATTAAAGTTAAGGAACTTGTAAAAACAGTTGCCAAAATGGGTATGCCCGCCGTTGCAATGACCGACCATGGCAATATGTACGGCGCTTATAAGTTTAATCAATCAGTGATAAATTACAACAAGAGCGTTAAGGCGTATAACGCCGACCCAAGTCACACCGACAAAAAACAGCCTATCAAAGGCATTATCGGTTGTGAGTTTTATGTTTGCCCAAATCACAAAGTAAAATCAGGTCGTGACGAAACAAGTCACCTTATTTTGCTCGCAAAAAATATGCAAGGTTATCAAAACCTTTGCAGGCTTAATTCCTACGCCTATGTTGACGGATTTTACTACAAACCACGAATTGACTACGATTTGCTTGAACAATATCACGAAGGCTTGATTTGTACTTCTGCGTGCATTATTGGCGATATTCCAAAACTAATTTTGTCCCGTAGGTTTGACGAAGCCGAAGCCTTGGCATTAAGACTCAAAAAGATATTTGGCGATGACTTTTACTTTGAAGTTCAAAACCACTATTTGAACGAAGAACTGGCAGTTAGGCTAAAACTTAGAGAGATGGGCGAGAAACTTGGAATCAAACTTGTTGCCACCAACGACTGCCACTACAAACTCAAAGAAGATGCAGAAGTGCAAGATGTTTTGATGTGCATTTCCACCAAGAAAACTTTTGACGACCCAACAAGAATGAAGTTCAACGCCCCAGAGTATTACATTAAAACTAGGGAAGAAATGGAGCAGGTTTTGCAGGGCTTTGAAGACGCTCTCGACAACACCTTGGAAATTGCCGACAAGTGCGAACAAATCGAACTTGTCAAGCAAGATTTAATTCCTGGTTACACGCCAGATGACGGAAGTACTCCCGAGGAATATCTAAGACGAATCACAGAAGAAGGCTTGAAGGAGAAGTATAAGGAAATCACGCCACAAATTCGTGAAAGAGTAGAGTACGAAATGGGCTTGATTAACAAAATGAAGTTTACTGAATACTTCTTGATTGTTTGGGACTTTATTCACTATGCCGAAAGTCACGGAATCGAAGTTGGACCCGGAAGGGGAAGCGGTGCGGGCAGTATTATTGCCTACGCCATTGGCATTACGAAAGTTGAGCCACTGCAATATCAGTTGATTTTTGAAAGATTTATCAACCCAGAAAGAGTATCAATGCCCGACTTTGATATTGACTTTCCGTCTGACACATGGATTGAAGTTAGAAACTATTGCCGTCAAAAATATGGCGAAGACAAGTTTTGTGGAATTGTTACTTATGGAACAATGGCTGCGAAGGCGGTTGTTAAAGATGTGGCAAGAGTGTTTAGAATGCCGTTTAGCGAAGTTAATGTCTTAACAAAAGGTATCGACCCAAAGCCAATTTTCAACAAAGATAAGTTAAAATTCATTTTCGGCGTTGCCGACCCAAATTTTAAAGCCGACAGCGAAGATTTCCAACAAAAATATAACAACGACTTAAAGTGCGTTAATCCAGAACTTAGAGAGTTGTATCTTAACGACCCAAATATCAAAAGGATTATCGACATTGCAATTAAACTAGAAAATATGCCAAGGCAGACTGGTCAGCACGCTGCCGGACATATTATCTGTAAAAAAACACTAAGAGATAACATTCCACTTTGCGTTAATAGCGGAAGTGATATCATGCTTACTCAGTACGACAAAACCGAAGTTGAAGAACTAGGATTTCTAAAAATGGACTATCTTAGAATTAACACTTTGAACGATATTAGAGAAGCAAAAAAGGTTGTAAAACAAACACATGGCATAGACCTTGACCTTTATAAAGTTGATTATAAAGACCCAAAAGTTTACGAACTAATTTCGTCAGGAAACACTGATGCTATTTTCCAACTTGAAAGTAATGGCTTTAAAAAGTTTATGAAAGAACTAAAACCTGACTGCCTTGAAGATATTATCGCCGGTGTTGCACTATATCGTCCGGGTCCTATGGATTTCTGTCCAACCTATGTTGCAAACAAGCATAATCCATCGCAAATTCAATACGATGTTCCTTGCTTAAAGCCAATTTTGGACTCAACTTATGGCGTTATTGTTTATCAAGAGCAGGTTATGCAAATAGTTCAGGCAATGGCGGGTTATACACTTGGCAGAGCGGACTTGGTTAGAAAGTATATGGGTAAGAAAAACATGGCTGCCTTGCTTGAAGAAAGAGAAATCTTTGTGCATGGCTTTCACGGCATAGACCACGGCAAGCAAGTTGATATTGAAGGTTCAGTTGTTCGTGGAGCAAGTGAAGAAGTTGCAAACAAAATCTTTGACATCATGATTAAGTTTGGTCAGTATGCGTTTAACAAATCGCACGCTGCCGCCTATGCGTTCTTGACATTCCAAACAGCATATCTAAAATGCTACTACGAAAAAGAATTTTTCACCGCTGTTTTAAACAACAGACTTGGCAACCCAAACGATATCAAAAAGTATATTCTTTATTGCAAATCGCAAGGAATAGAAATTTTGCCACCAGACATCAACAAATCTGGAACATATTTTACGATTAGCAACAATGCAATTAGACATGGACTTGCTGCTCTAAAAAATATGGGTTATGCAATCAGTGAACAAATTATTGCTGAAAGAGAGCAAAATGGCGAGTATTTGGACCTTGACGATTTGATTAGCAGGACTAACAAATATGGACTAAACAAAAAGGGAATTGAAGCTTTGATTTTGTCGGGTGCACTTGATTGCTTTAATAAGCCAAGAAGTGTCTTGATGGAAGTTTACGAAAGGATTACAGACAGAGTAAATAGCGACAAAAAAGCGACCAGCAACGGCCAACTAAGTTTCTTTGGAAGCCTTATTCCAACCAGCAATTCTGTCAACAAAATTGATTATCCAGACAAACCAGAGTTTGTTGATAACATAAAGTTAAAACTCGAAAAAGAAATTGCAGGCGTTTATGTTTCGGGTCACCCACTTGATAAATATCTTGACAAGTTTAAGGATTTCAACTTTAACTCGTCCATGATTGAGAAAAAAGATGACCAAGACTATGGTGAAGATTATCAAGAAGAAACGCCAGTTGACGAAGACAGCGTTGCCATGGACGACAATTCGCTTGTTGACGGTCAAGAAGTTTTGTTTGGCGGAATGATAACCGAAGTTAAAAAAATATTTACAAAAAAAGACCAAAAAGAAATGGCGATAATCACTGTCGAAGATTTGTACGGAACTGTTAGCGTTATGCTTTTCCCAAAAATGTACGCAAAACTAAAACCAAAAATTTACGAAGACAACATGGGAACATTCCATGGCAAAATTTCGATTAGGGACGATGACGAGCCAATCGTTTTGCTTGATAGTTTTGAAGAATGGGAAACTCCAACAGAGCAACCAGTAGAGCAGACAAATCAAGAAAAACCAAAAAACCTTTATCTAAAATTTGATACAACAAACGAAAGTCTTTACAAAGCAGTTATGGATATCGCAAATAACCATATTGGCGAAACAGCGGTTTTTGTAAAGTGTAGCAAAACAAACAAGGCCTACAAACTTGGTGTAACAATCAAATATGATAATCTTATGGAATATGAGTTGTTATCACTCCTTCCACCAGAAAATATCAAATATCAGTAAAAAAACACTAAAAAATCGCAAATCTTATTAAAAAATAGGCTAAAAAACAAAAAAATACGCTATTTTTCAAAAGTTGAATATGTGTTCACTTTTAAATATGGCGTATTTTTTTGATATTAAAATGTGATTATATGTTCAAGTTGTCATGGCTTCTTGACGGCTGAGAATTGTTCTCTTGAACGGACTCGCTAGCCTGCTGCTTATTTACTTCTCTTAAAACCTGCTCTTGTTTTGCTTGTTTGTTATAGAGTGGGCGTTCTTCGTGTTTTAGTTTTGCGGGACTAATTCTGCCCTTGTTTTTAATAACAGAAAAGATTAGCCAGCAAGCACTAATTCCCACAACGATATAAACTATTCTACTAAAAATGCTACCTTGATAGCCGAACAGTCCAGCCACAATGTCGTACTGAAATAGTCCAATACTCAGCCAGTTCATGCTTCCAAAAATAACTATAATAAATGCTAAAATACTAATCATTTTTTTTTGCTCCTTTTTGTTATTTTGAGCAATTACGCAAAAATAATTCCGTTTGACATATTTTTGATAGCGAATTTTTTAAAAATGGGTATTGACAATCAGTGTTAATGATATTATAATAATGTCTGTAAAAACGAGGTGAAAATATGTTCGGTAAAAAATATGATTTAACAACCAAAAAAGGTATCGAAAAATTAAAAACAATCAAAAATCCAAGATTGCAAAAGAAGATTATTTCAAAACAACCAGAAGTAATTTTGTATGCTAGCAAATATTGGTGCGAAGGCAAGGATTTTAAAACATTGGTGTTTGAAGCACTTGTTAGAAAGCCAGAACTCATTTTGGGATTTAAAGACCAATATGGTTTGATGGTTAACTACGAAAATGTTAAAATGGCTGTTTTGACAGACCCAATGATTATGAGCAAAATGAATGACGACATGAAATCAATCGTTACTGTTGATTTGTTCATCAATGCGTTTATCAAAAACCCACTTGTTTTAACAATCAAGGATTTTCCTTGTCTAAAAAGCCGTTTGTCAAGAAATATCACAGTTGTAGAAGATGGCAAGCAAGTTACAAAAAAACTTTCTACAACATTAAGAACAGAATGTTTAAAAGCATTTAGACTCAGCGAAAATGTTTCTTTCTATCACGCAGGATATGACGACCTAGCACTTCAAATTGCAGAACAACTAAAAGACTCACGCTCTTTCCAAAACACAAAATATAGCACAGAACTACTTGGAAACTTTGCAACACTTATGAATGCAATGATTAAAAAGAGCAATCAAAAACTTAGAGCCTGCTCAGTTGATGCATGGCGTGTTAATAACGGCAAACCAATGTACAAAGCAGTTAGAACATCAGCAAAGAAAAACAGCGAACTTGAAGGCTTAATCACAGATATGCCAACAAATATGCTTCCAGAAAAAATTGTAAAAAAACTTGTTATTCAAGCAGTATTGACAAATCCAGAGTTCTACCTAAAACTTAGTGAGTATGGTTTTGAAAGATATGTTGAAGACGGAACAGTTAAGTACAATGTCTACAAATCACTCAAAAAACACGGAATGCTAAAACAAAGCAACAGATTTTTGAGAGAAGAAGATGTAAAAAAAGCAAAGAACAAAACCGCTGGTGTTGAAAAGAGAAAAGTTTATCTAAAACGCCCAAGAAATCCAAAACTACCAGCACTTATAGAGCAAGAAGAAAACAAAGAAGATTTACCATTCTAGTATAAATTTTCACAATTTTAACAAAAATCTCGCTTTTAATGCGAGATTTTTAGTTGACAAGCATATAATAAAAAAGTATAATTCAATGTGTTAATTGAATTGCGATTTCAACAAAAAGTTGGACGCACTTTTTTTAATCAAAAAGGGGAATAATTATGGAAGAAATTTTTATAACAAAAGAAGGCCTTGAAAAAATCAAGGCAGAACTTGAAAATATGAAGACTAACGAAAGAAAAGAAGTTCAAAGAATGATTGGCGAAGCAAAAAGTTACGGCGACCTTTCCGAAAACTCCGAATATGACGCTGCAAAAACAAAGGAAGCACAACTAGAAAGCAAAATTTTGGAACTTGAAAACAAAATCAAGTACGCAAAAATCATTGACGAAAAAGAAATTTCTACTCACCAAGTTCAAATCGGTTGTTTGGTTAAACTCTATGACGAAGAATTTGAAGAAGAAGTTGAATATAGAATCATGGGTGCAGACGAGTCCGACCCACTAAACGGCAAGATTTCAAACACAAGCCCAGTTGGCAAAGCACTTCTTGGAAAGAAAGTTGGCGATACAGTCAAGGTTGAAACACCAGACGGCGAAAACTTCTACAAGGTTCTAAACATTAGTCTATAATCAAAAAATTTGGAATATTTTAAAATAATACAAGCAGTTTGCCTGTATTATTTTTATTTACTTATTTTTCAAAATTTGATAGAATATTAGCGGAGTATTGTATGAAAAATTTTATCACATTTGAAGGTGGTGAAGGAGCAGGAAAAACCACGCTATTAGAAAAACTTAAACAATTTTGCTTGGAAAATAACATAAAAGCCGAGTTTACTCGTGAACCAGGTGGCTTAAAAGAGTGTGAGTATATTAGAACGCTTTTAAAATCCAGCCCAAATTTGTCGACTAAAACTCAACTGCTACTATTTTCCGCTTGCAGAAGCCACTTGTGCGAAAATTTGATTATACCAAGCGTGGAGCAAGGTGCGATTGTTTTTTGTGATAGATTTTTTGATTCAACACGAATTTATCAAGGCTATTGCGGAGAACTTAGTGACGATGAAATCATGAAAGTCACAAAAGTTGCGGTTCAATCTGCAATTCCGCAACTAACTTTCTTTTTGGATATTGACCCTGTTGAAGCGTTCAAACGAAAGGGCGGAGCAGACAAAGGTGATGTTTTTGAAGAAAAGGGAATAAAATTCCACCAAAAAATTAGAGAAGGCTACAATATGCTTTGCCTTAAAGAGCCAGAAAGATTTAGAAAAATTGATGCATCACAATCAGCTAACAAGGTTTTTAGTGATGTGATTGAAATTTTAAAAAAGGAAAAGGTTATAAATGCTTAATTTTGTTTTATTAAACAAACAGAAATTTGTGCGTGAACTCAATTCAACCAGTCATGCAATCATACTGGAAGGCGAAGACATCGTGCTTTCGTCAAACCTAGCAAAACTTATGGCAATGAATTTGGCTTGCAAGAGTGACGACAAACCTTGCGGAATCTGCTCGCCTTGTTTAAAAATTATCAACGGAAATAGCCTTGATACTTTTGTTTATCCAAAAAATTCGGCTATTTTAATGGAAGATGTTAACGAAATTATCGAAAATATCAACATTATTCCCGCAGAGAACGAATACAAGGTGTTTATTCTAAACAATTTTGACGAAGCAAATTTGATTGTGCAAAACAAATTGCTTAAATCAATCGAAGAACCACCAAAGTTTGTAAAATTTATATTAACAGTCAAGAGTAAACTCAAAGTTTTGCCAACTATTGTTTCAAGATGCGAAGTTTTGGATTTGCCAAAGTTTACTACGGACGAGTTGATGCCCCTTGTTAGTCACTTGTCGGGTGACGAAAGGCAAGTTTTGCTCGAAAGTTCTTATGGCAACTTAACATTGCTTGAAAAAATCAAAACGGAAAATAATTTTGTTGAAAACTACAATTTTGCGTTGAGTATTCTATCAAATATGACTTCAAGTAAAGATTTACTCAAATTTTCCGCAAGTTTAACGAAGAATAAACAGAACTTTTTGGAAATTCTTAGTTTACTAAGTGGATTTTTGAGTGATATTGTAAAAATAAATAATAATTTGGAACAATTAGTGCAAAACAAGTATTGTCTTAGTTTACTAAGAAAGGCTAGTGAAAGTTGTTCTAGCCTTGCGTGTTTGAATGTTCAAGACCGAATTTTGATAACAAAAGATAAAATAAAGTTTAATGGCAACATAAATAATATTGTTGACGATTTCTTGCTAGGAATCTTGGAGGAAAAATGGAAAAACAAAAAATAGTAGGAGTAAAGTTTGAGGGTGCAAATAGTGGAAAAATCTATTATTTTAGCCCAAATAACTTGGATCTGAAACTAAATGACAGCGTTATTGTCGAAACAAGCATGGGATTAAGCATGGGAACAGTTGCTCTTGATGTTAGGGAAATTGACGAAGCCGAACTTGTTGAGCCACTAAAAAAAGTTATTAGAAAAGCAACCGAAAAGGATTTTCAAACCAAGCATAGACTTACATTAAGAGAAAAAACAGCCGTTGAAGAAGCAAAAAAACTTAGCCAAAAACTAAAACTTGATATGTCGATAATTAGCAGTGAGTTTACTTTTGACGAAAGCAAAGTTATTATCAACTTTACGGCTGAAAACAGAGTCGATTTTAGGGAACTAGTCAAAATGCTTGCTGGCGTTTTGAAAACTAGAATCGAATTAAGACAAGTTGGAGCAAGAGATAAGGCTAAACTTCTTGGTGGAATTGGACCTTGTGGTAGAGAACTTTGTTGCAAAAAATTTTTGAGTGATTTTGAAAAAGTAAACATTAAAATGGCAAAAAATCAAAATGTGTCGCTTAGCCCTTCAAATATTAACGGACTTTGCGGAAAACTAAAATGTTGTTTGGCGTACGAAAACGAACAGTATATTGAATTAATCAACAAAATGCCAAAACTATCAAGTAAGGTTAAGACCAAGGACGGCGAAGGCGTTGTTGTGTATAACGACCTTTTGAAACAGATTGTGTCTGTAAAAATCGTAAAACAAGATGATAATTTTGAAATTAATGACTATAATTTAAGTGACATTGAAGTTTTGGAAAAAGCAAACTTGGAACAACCAAAAAATTGTGCAAATTGCTGTAAAAATCAAAAAAATAACGAAAAATCTCAAAAAAACGATGAAAATCAAGGAAAATAATCAAAAAATGACCCAAGATAATATTTTGAAAGAAAACGAAAGGTTGGACGATTTGCTTTTTAAGGATATGCACATCATTCAAAACAAAGAAAGATATTGCTTTACGAGTGACGCTGTTTTGCTTGCAAATTTTGCAAAAGCAAAAAAAAGTGACTCGGCATTAGACCTTTGCAGTGGCAGTGGAATTGTTGGAATTTTGTTTTATGCCAAAAACTTATGCAAAGAGCAAACGCTGGTTGAAATTCAACCCGAATTTTGTGATATGGCGTCAAGAAGTGTTGCGCTCAATAATTTACAAGATAAAATAAAGGTTATTAATAGTAGCGTGCAAGATTTACCAAAACTAATGCAGGGCAAAACTTTTGATGTTATCACTTGCAATCCACCATACAAAACAACTCAAAATCACAAGATTAGCGAAAAAGAACATATTGCCATGTGCAAATATGAACTAACGCTCACGCTTGATGAACTAATCAAAAGTGTGTCTAAACTTTTGAAATTTGGTGGAAAATTCTTTTTTGTTCACGAAACAAACAGACTTAGCGAGATTATTTTAATACTAAAAAAATATAATATGGAAGCAAAGCGAATTGAATTATGTTTTCCACAAAACAAACAAACAAGCAATGTGGTGCTGATTGAAGCAGTGCTTGGAGCAAAAAGTGGAGTGGTAGTAACAAAAACCACGAACTAACTTTTTGATAATGATAACCGTTAAAAATAATATTAACAAAACAATTTTTATTTTTTTGTGACGGTTTTTTATCTTGGCTTTTTGCACTATTAAAAACGATTTATAATACATATATTAATTTTACTTTTTAGAGTTTGATAATGAGATAAAAATCATTATTTTTTAAAAAAAATATCAAGAATTTATGTAAAAATAATAGAAAAACAGTGATTTTTTTATAAAATTTTAAAAAAACATAAAAACAAATCAACAAATGCACATTTAAACAAGGAGAGAATATGGCAGGGAAATTATACTTGGTTGCAACCCCAATCGGCAATCTTGGCGACATAACTTTTAGGGCTGTTGAAACTTTGAAATCGGTCGATAAAATTTTGTGCGAAGACACCAGAACAAGTTTGAAGTTGCTTGATAGATACGACATTAAAAAACCACTTGTAGCGTATCACAAGTTTAACTACAAAACAGCAATTCCAAAAATTATTGAAGGTTTGCTTGGCGGAGAAAGTTATGCCTTGATTAGTGACGCAGGAATGCCTTGCATTAGTGACCCCGGAAGCGAAATTTTGCCAGAACTAAGAAAAAATAACATTGAGTATACGATTGTTCCCGGTGCATGTGCGTTTGTTAGCGCAGTTGCGGTTGCGAACATCGAAACTCCTTTCACTTTTGTTGGATTTTTGCCAGATAACAAAAAAGATGAGCGAAAACTTGTTGAAAGTTTGAAGGACTATCAAACCAGTTTGATTTTTTATGTTGCTCCACACAAACTTTTGGCTACTATTGATGTTTTGTATAAAATTTTGGGCAATCGAGATTGTGCAAGTGTTAGGGAGATAACAAAACTCCATGAAGAAGTTGAGTTTTTTTCGCTAGAACAAGGCTATCCAAAAGAACCAAAAGGCGAATATGTTTTGATTGTAAAACCTAATAAAAATGGAAAGCAACATGATTTGCTGAACCTTAGCGTTAGCGAACATTATAAATTTTATATCAACCTTGGCGATAGTAAAAACGATGCCATAAAAAAAGTGGCAAAAGATAGAAATGTGGCAAAAAATGTTATTTATCAGCAAGTTATAAACGAAAAGATAGATAACTAGAAAGCATTGTTATAATAAGATAGATAAGTAGAAAAGCATTTTTTATAATAATCTGCAATTTAAAAAAATCAAAATTTTAACAAAAAAAAGACCAAAATAGGTCTTTTTTTATGAAATATGGCGTTTTTTTTGCAATTATTTATTATTTGTATCGCATAAGAGTAAAATTCCCGAAATAATATTGACAAATAAAAGTATACAGACTTTGAATCCAGTTGAAATTTGTTCGCCTGACTTAATTTTGTTGGATAGTGCTACTGTCATTGGAATACACCAAGCCAGTGGAATTAAAAAAAATCCCCAATAGATTGTTGAAATAATCATGAATACTTGTGCCGCAATTTGTAACGAATTTGACTTTTTTACTTCATTATTTTGTGTTGAACAATCACAATTAATGCAAATCACGGCGTCATCATTTATTTCCTTGCCACAATGATTACAATATCTCATAGTTTTCCTCCTTTATGTAATGTATACATTATATAATGTACAAATCTATATGTCAAGTAATTTTTAATTATATAATGTCAACAATAGTTATTGTGGAGATTATATGAAATTAAGAATACAAGAAATTTTAAAAAGCAAAGGTAAAACAAAGTATTGGCTTTATAATCAACTGGGACTTAGTTATCAAAACTTTAATAAAATAGTAAATAATCAAACAACTTCAATAAAATTTGAGAATTTAAAAAATATTTGTGATATTTTGGAATGTACTCCAAATGATTTGTTTGATGAGTACTATCAAAAATAATTGTGTGGAAATAAAAAAAGGCTTTACAAATTAGTAAAGCCTTTTTAAAAGATAATTGATAGTTATAGTAGTTGTGTTAGAAGGTCGTCAATCGAAACATCAAAAAAGTTGGCAATAATAATGATGTTTGAAGCCGTTGGTTCATACTTTCCGTTTTCCCAAAACGAAATCATGCCCTTGCTAACGCCAAGTTTGTCGGCAAGTTCAGGTTGTGAATATTTGTACTTTAATCTTAATGCTTTAAAGTTTTCTGCAAAATAGTTTTCCATATTCTTAGTATACTATACTTTTTTGTGTTAGTAATTAATCTTAGTATACTAAGAATAGATTTTTTATCATTTCAATCTTTTTACAAAACTCTGCACAATGCACAACCTAAGATAACGCTCACAATCATGCAGACAAGTGCGATTGGAATTGCAAAACCAAGTTTTTTTACGCTCGTTTTGGAAATATAAACGGTTGAAACATAAAAAACGGTTTCGCTACTGCCTAAAATTACGCAAGCACATCTTGAGATGTAACTGTCAACGCCATACTTTTCAAAAATTTCAACCAGTAGTGCCAGCCCACCAGAGCCAGAAAAAGGTTTGACGATAATCATTTTTGATAGTTCTACGGGAACGCCAAAAAAGTTGAAAACGGGAGCAAGCAGGTTGGAGAGTTTGTCGCTCAGCCCGCTCACGGTGAAAAGTTCGATAATAACAAAGATTGCGACGATGTAGGCAAAAATATCAAAAATCAGGTTTAGGGAAGACTTTGCTCCGTCAACAAAAGTTTGATAGGTGTTAACCTTTTTAAAGTTGGCGTAGCAAAAAAGTGCGATGATTAAAACGGGAACAATATAGACGCTCATTTTTTCACCTTTTTGTTACGATAAAAAATTTTTACCATAACAATTCCCAAAATTGTTGATACTATTGATGTGATGATTATTGGAAAAATTATGTCGCTTGGGTTTGCGCTACCGTAGGCAACTCGCATTCCAATCAATGTTGTTGGAATAAGTTGCAGGCTCATTGAGTTGATGACCACAAGCATTATCATTGCTTTGTTTGGCTTGCCCGAGCCGTCATCAAGCAAGGTCATTGCCTTTATGCCACTTGGCGTGCTGGCGTTGCCCATTCCAAGCATATTTGCAGAAAGATTGATTGCAAGCACTTCGCTTGTTTCGTCATTTTGATTGCCAAACAAAAGTTTGATGATTGGCTTTAAAATTTTTGCTATAATTTTGCTAAGTCCCGATTTGTCAACGATTTCGAGAATGGCGAGCCAAATTGCGTAGATAGAAATAAGGCTGATGCAAAGATTAACGGCTTTTTCGCCAGCAGTTAGCAAAGAACTAATGCAACTGGACGGGCTAACGAACAGCATAATCGACATTGAAAGAATAAACACCAAATTGAAAATATAGTTCATTATTAATATATATGAAGATATAAGTACATAATAACACAAACAAATTTTCGTTTACAATTTTTGTTTGTTTTGATATAATACACAATATTAGGAGAAAATATGGAAAAAGAAAAATTTTATATAACAACACCAATTTACTATTGCAGTGGCGATTTGCACCTTGGTCATTGTTGCACAAGCGTGTATGCCGACTCTCTTGCAAGATTTAATAGAGCACTTGGAAAAGATGTGTTCTTTTTGACAGGCAGTGACGAGCATGGTCAAAAGGTTGCCGAAAAAGCCGAAAAAGAAGGTTTGTCACCAAAAGAATATTGCGACAAGTTGGTTCAAAACTACTATAAACTTTGGGAAATGCTTGGAATTAGTTACGACAAGTATATTAGAACAACAGACGCTTATCACGAAAAAGCAGTTCAAGATATCTTCCAAAAACTATACGACAAAGGAGAAATCTATCTTTCCACCTACGAAGGACTTTATTGCACGCCATGCGAAACTTTCTTTACAGAGAGTCAACTTGTAGACGGCAAATGTCCAGACTGCGGAAGGGAAGTTAAGCCAGCCAAAGAAGAAGCCTACTTTTTCAGGCTTTCAAAGTATGCTGACAGACTTTTGGAATACTATGAATCGCACCCAGATTTTATCAAACTTGATAGCACAAAGGCAGAGATGATAGGTTTTATCAAGCAAGGACTTCAAGACTTGTGCGTTTCAAGAACATCAGTAAAATGGGGTATCAAAGTGCCTTTCAATCCAAAACACACAATTTATGTTTGGATTGATGCGTTGCCAAACTATATTACTGCTCTTGGCTATATGCAACACGACGACAGTTTGTTCAAAAAATATTGGCCAGCAGATTTGCACTTGATGGCAAAAGAAATTGCAAGATTTCACATTATCATTTGGCCAGCAATTTTGATGGCTCTTGATTTGCCACTACCAAAACATATTCATGCTCATGGTTGGCTAACAAAAGCGGGCGCAAAAATGGGCAAAAGTTTGGGTAATGGATTTAATCCTTATGTGCTTGCCGAAAGATACGGCGTTGACGCTGTTAGATACTTTTTGCTTAGAAGCGGTCCAATCATGGGAGATAGCCCATACGACAACGAAGCGTTTTTAAAACTCATCAATAGCGACCTTGTTAACGACCTAGCAAACTTGCTTTCAAGAACAAGTGCAATGCTTGTTCAAAACTTTGACGGTGTTTTGCCAGTGTTAACTAGTAGCGTTGAAAATGTTGACGAAGACTTGCTTAATAGCACATATTCGCTTGTTGATAATGTAAAAACATATATGGACAAGTTTGAAGTTCACAACGCCCTAGCAGAAATTTGGAAGGTGATTAGACACGCAAACAAGTATATCGAAGACACTGCTCCTTGGACTTTAAAAGAGAACAAAGACAGACTAGGCAATGTGCTTCATAACCTATATTTTGTTTTACATTCGGTTGCTGTTTTGTTGCAATCGTTCATTCCAACCACAGCACGCAAGATTTTAGACGCACTTCAAAACACCGACTATTCTTTTGATAGTATTTCAAAGGAGTACAATCAAAAACTTGCAGGCAACAAGGTTGAAAAAACAGCATTATATCAAAGACTCGACATTGCAAAAGAACTAAACT
Source organism: uncultured Clostridia bacterium (assembly GCA_934777505.1). Lineage (GTDB taxonomy): Bacteria > Bacillota > Clostridia > Christensenellales > UBA1242 > CAKVNM01. The sequence goes on from CAKVNM010000005.1 coordinate 70,007, forward strand.
TTTTGCTTGTGGAATCAGTAGCAAAGGAAGAAAAGAAAATGGAAGAAAATATCAGTGAAAATAACATTCACAAAAAAGAAATTGAATTTGATGATTTTGAAAAATTGGAACTAAGAGTTGGCACAATTTTGGAAGCAGAAAAAGTTGAAAACGCCGACAAACTTTTAAAACTTTTGGTTGATTTTGGCACAGAAAAACGCACAATTGTGAGTGGTGTTGCAAAACACTATAAGCCAGAAGAATTGATTTCTAAACAAGTGGTTGCAGTGCTAAACTTAAAGCCACGCAAAATCAAGGGTATCGAAAGTCAGGGCATGATTTTGTATGCATATAACGAAGACGAAACCGAGTTTTGCTTTGTTACACCATCTAGCAAAATGACAAGCGGAGTGGAAGTAGGCTAAAATGGTTATTGATACACATTCTCATTTGACGGACGAGATTTACACCGACAGAGATAAAATTCTTGCCGAAATGCAGAGCGATAACCTTGAATCTATTGTTGTTTCTAGCGCTTGCTTTAAAGAAGCAAAAAAGGCAATTACGCTTGCTTGTTCTAATAAAAATCTTTATGCAACTATTGGCATACACCCAGAAAATTCGGGCGAGTTTGACGACAAAGTGAAACAGTTTCTCATTAAGGAATCACAAAATCCAAAAGTTGTTGCGATTGGCGAAATAGGACTTGATTATCACGGCGAAAATGTTGACAAAGAACTTCAAAAAAAAGTGTTTGTTGAACAACTAAAAATTGCTCACGATGGTGGCATTCCAATTCAAATTCATGTTAGGGACGCCTACGATGATTTGCTAACAATTTTAAAACAACATAAAGATTGGCTAACCCACGGCGGGATTATTCATTGTTTTAGTGGCAGTCCAGAAATTGCAACAGAGTTTGTTAAACTTGGATTTTATATTGCGTTTGGCGGAGTTTTGACTTTTAAAAATGCAAAAAAGGCAGTGGAAAGTGCAAAGGTTGTTCCGCTTGATAGATTGGTGGTTGAAACCGACTGTCCTTGGCTTTGTCCAGAGCCACATCGTGGAGAGAGAAACGAGCCAAAGTATGTTAACTTTGTTGTTCAAAAACTTGCAGATATCAAGCAAATGAGCAGGCTAGAACTCGAAAAGATTTTAGTTCAAAACACTCATAATATTTTTAAGAAAATGGAAAATTAGTAATGGAAAAAACCTTAGAAATTTTAAAGCAAAACGACTTTATGTTCAAAAAAAAGTTTGGGCAGAATTTTATAACCGACACCAATTTGTTGGACGCAATCGTGGCAGACGCTAACATTAGCAGTGACGATGAAGTTTTGGAGATTGGAACGGGTGCGGGAACTCTAACAATGGCGGTTGCAAAAAAGTGCAAAAAGATTTTGACTATCGAGATTGACCGAACTTTAAAACCAATTTTGGAACAAACTTTTTTAGGTCAAGACAACATTGAACTTTGTTTTGCGGACTTTATGAAAGTGTCGTCTGGCGAACTCAACAAGCATTTTTCAAGACCCTTCAAGGTTGTTGCAAACTTGCCTTATTACATCACAACTCCAATCATTTTCAAATTGCTCAGCGAAGGCTTTAATGTTACAAACATCACAATCATGGTGCAAAAAGAAGTTGCCGACAGGCTTACTGCCGAAAGTGGCAAAAAGGACTATGGCACAATCACCGCTCAAATCGACAGCATTGCCGATGTTAGCGTAAAAAGGATTGTTAGCCGAAAAATGTTCACACCTATGCCAAATGTTGATAGTGCCATTGTGGATATAGAGTTAAGGCGTAGCAAATATGATATTCAAGATTTAAAACTACATTCAAAAGTGATAGAAAGTGCGTTTTCGATGAGAAGAAAAACGCTTTCAAACTGTCTAAAATCCAAATTAGGACTCACGCAAGAGCAGGTTGATATGCTCTACGAAAAACTGGATTTTCACCCACAAATCAGGGGCGAAGTTTTGGACACATATCAGTTTGTGCTACTTTCTAACGCTATTTTCGATATGGAGCATCAAAGCAAAAATAGTCAAAATTAAGTGCTAGATTGTTAAAGAATTTGTTAAAGGGCTAATTCGACAAAAGTCGATGATTAGTCCTTTTTTTGCGTACAAAAAGTGTTACCTTTTTTGGACTGTTGCATATAAAATATTATTGTGTAATCAAAAAGGAGAACTTATGAATAGTTATCAAAAAAATATTTTATTGAAGAAAAATGTGATATTAATTCCCGCCGATTATGATGGTGTTTCCAATCAAAAAGGTGTGTTAACGCTGGAATATCAAGACGACAAAATTGTGGGCAGTCTTAGGTGCTACAACCTAAAACCAACAGCCGAAGTTTTTAGTGTTGGATTGCAGGTGGGAGATAGCACATTTAAAACCAAGGCAACCGCAAAAGAACTATCGAACCTAAAACTAATTTTGAACTCGACCGCAACAAACGCAAGCAAAGTAAATTGCGTTATCGTGAGTCTTAATGGCGATAAATACACAACGCTTCTTTGGGGCTCAACCGAGATTACTAAAAGCATGGCAGAAAATTATTTTGTTGAGTCGCTACTGGAAAAAACGCAGATTTTGACCAGTCAAGAAAATGCTAAAAAAGGAAGTCAAAAGCCTGAAACTATGCAAAGTAAAAGCGAGCAAATTGAAAGCCAGCAAAACGAGATTTTTGAAGACGAATTACTTGAAAATTACATCGACAAAGTTATGTCACAAACAAGCGAGCAGGTGGATTTAAACAAGGCTTCTAGCGAGTCAAAATCAGCCGAAAACAACTATTCGTTTGTGCCAGACTTTGAAAAAACTTTTGTGCAAGCAAACAATAGCACGAAGATTAACCAAAACGAACAAAACACAAGTTCCACATTTTTTGGCAGAGTGGAAAATCAAATTCAAACGCTGTTTGATAGCAATCAAGCAGATATAACTCTTGAAAAAATTATTCCCGACAGCAAGTTTTGCAAAGTCCAAAACGGCGAAGAATTTTATGTGTTTGGTGTGATTTATCAAGAAGGCAAACCAAGGTGCATTTGCTATGGAATTCCTGCCGATTATTCGTCCGTTCCGCCAGCCGAAGTGGACGGTCTTTGCCAGTGGCTTCCGCTGGACAGCAACAACTATCAAGGCAAGGGCTATTGGATGACATATCAAGATGCAATCACGGGCGACAACATTGTTGTGGAGTTGGTTTCTTAAATAGCAAAAAGCAATGTGAATACAATTTTTTGTTTTGTCAATAATGATTAAACAAATTGTATAGGTTCATTGCTTTTTTTGTGTGCAAAAAATTTGACTAACAATTATTAAAATGCTAAACTTATTGAGTTCATATAATTATATTTTAGGGAGATAACTCGTGAAAAAGAAAATACTTAGTTTAATGGCAGTCTTTGTTGTGGGAATATTAATCTTCACAGGCTGTGGATTTAACGCACTCATTGGCGGTCCAGCATCAACCGACCCAGTTAGTTCAAACGGCGGAATGGTTGTTCAAAAAGGCAACTTTTTGTACTTTGCAAACGGACTACTAGAAGCCAAAAAAATTACAGATAACAAATATGGTAATGTTGATTATGCTGGTCTATACAGAACCGAACTTGACGAAAACGGCAAGTTGCAATATGACTCCAACGGCAAACTTATAGCAGAAGTTCTTGCTCCAAAAGTTGTTGGATTTGAAAATGGCGCATTCTATATCTTTGGCGACAAAATTTACTACGCAACACCAAACACAGAAAAAAATGCCAGCGGTTCAATTGACTACACTCAAACAGACTTTTACTACTCAAATCTTGACGGAACAAATGTTACAAGAATTTACAAAACAGCAGTTGCTTCAACAGATTTCAAGTTTGCATTCTATAATGTTAACGGGAAAGTTGTTCTAGCAATTTACGACAGTGCAGACTTATTCATGGTTGATTGCGAATCAAAAGACGCAGTCAAGGTGGCAGAAGGCGTAACAAGCGTTGCTTTGCCAAGAATTTTGGAAACTTCGTCTTTTGACGGCGAAAACTATGTTTACTACACAAGAAAGGCAGTAGAAGCAGACTCTTACGACCACGGCAATGTTCTTGCAATGGCATCACTAGACAGCAAAACAGAAGTTAGCAAACTTATCAACGCAACCTACACAGTAAAATCATTTGCTTGCGACAATGTTATTTACACAAGACAAGACACCAACGACAAAACCGCTTGCTACTTTGTTGTTGAAATCGCAAACGGCGAATTTGACAGAACAAAAATCACTCAAATTAGTCATCAATCATTCTCAAACGAGCCAATCGTTGTTAATTTCCTAAACGGCAACTATCAAGGATTGATTGTTAAAAACGAAAGTGGCTACTTAACTTTGGTTAAGCCAATGGCAAACAATGTTCCAGAATTTGAAGTTCTAAACAGTGAAGTTAGCCTAACACCACTTGCTATGTATGGCGATGAAATATTCGCTTATAACGGCGACAACGAACTTTACAAGTTGAATTACAGAACAAAAGTTTTAACAAAACTAACAACCAAAGACGATATTACTCTTGATTTCAGCGTTTACAAATCAGCAGATTTTGACGGACGATATGTTTATGTATATCAAACAATCAAGGGCGATAATGACGAAGGAGCATATCTTGCTCGTATCGACACAATCTCTGGCGAACTTCCAGAAGTTGAAACTTTGGGCAGAGTTCTTGACAAACACATCAAGACCGAAACAGAAAAAGACACAAATCAAGATTAATTGTTATTTACATTAAAAGAAGCCACCAATTTTGGTGGTTTTTTTTGTTGACTTACTTTGGCTGTTTGACTTCAAAACAACTTTTATCAATATCAAAACCTATTGGCGAGCTACTTGGCACAAAAGGAAATAGTAAATTTTCGCTGGCTGTTTTGGCGGATTTCCAAGTTAGTTTTTCTTTTTTTATTTTCAAGATTAAAAGCAGTATATCGAATTAAGATTTTAAATATAGAAATAAAATTTATTTTAACTTTTTTTATCTTATTAAAAAACAGTGTAGGTGAGTGGATTATATCTGCTTTTAGATTAAAAAAAAAGAATTAGATTTTTCTCTAATTCTTTTTAGACTTAATAATCATCGTCTTCGTCATTGCCGTCATCGTCATCACTGTCGTAGTCGTCATCATCGTCCAAATCATCGTCAGTGTCGAAACTGTCGTCATCATCATAGTCGTCATCTTCGTATGAATCATCAAATTCTTCGTCATTGCTAGAATCTTCTTCGTCTTCAAATTCATCGTCTGTGGCGTCCAAATCGTCATCGTCAAGCACCATATCGTCCATGAGTTCGTCTTCGTCATGAATACTGCTCATATCGCCAATGTTGTCGGCTTCTGTTTCAGTGTCTTCGTTGTCGACATAATCTCTCCAACTTTGGTCTGGGTCGTCATCGTGCATGGTGGAAGAAGATTGTTCCATTTCTTTTTCCTTTGCACACATAGGACACATTTCTTCGTCATCGTTGATAACATTAATTCTGCAAACAGGGCAGATGCCTTGTTCAACTTCTTCGTCTTCGTGAGAATTAACTGACTCCAACTCCATTTTGCAAACTTTACATAATTTGTCCTTTTTGTTAATGTAGTTTAGTTCACATCTAGGACATCTAATATACTCAATTTTTGCCATAAGTTAAAAACTCCCTTTTTTAGTCGAAATAAGTATATTAATTAATTATGGTTATGTCTACTAAATTTATACAATTTTTCAAATTTTTTATACGCCTTCAAGTAGCATTTTGTCGGCAACTAATGCGATAAATTCGCCGTTTGTTGGCTTTTCGTTGTTAGCATACACTTTGATGCCAAAAAGTGTGTTGATGTTTTCAATTTTGCCTCTGTTCCAAGCAACTTCGATTGCGTGCCTGATTGCTCTTTCAACTTTACTAGGACTTGTTTCAAATTTTTCAGCAATAGCAGGGTAGAGTTTCTTGGTGATGGAGTTGATAATTTCTGGACTGTCAATCGCCATTTTGATTGCTTCTCTTAAAAACTGATAACCTTTGATGTGTGCTGGAATACCAACTGTTATAAAGATGTTTGTGATTTTTTCTTCCAAATATCTTTGTTGTTTTTTGTCTGGACTAACATTCAAATCTTGTCCGTTGGTTAGTTCCATAATTCGTTTTTCAAGTGTTTGTTTGGAATATGGCTTTATCATGTAGTAATCAGCGCCACTTTCCATAGCCTTGCCAACAAACGCGTCACTACAAAGTTTTGACAAAACAATAACTTTGATGTTTGTAAACTCTTTTTTTATATTTTCGATTAGTTCAAAACCATCAACACCTTTTAAAATAACATCGGTTACAACAAGGTCTGGTTTTTCCTTTTTGATTGCTTCAATACATTCGCTAGCAGTTTGGCATTTGCTTATAATTTGAATATTATCGCTTGTATTAAAATCGGCTTGCATACTGTTCATGCTCTCCATATTGTCATCTACTAAAATAATTTTTATGCTCACGACTTAATCTCCTTTTGTCATATTTTTTTATTGACAAGAAAATGTTAGCACAATTTGTTACATTATTCAAAGTTTTGGAAAAATAAAAAGCATTATGACAGCACTAAATATATATAAAAATGTATAAAATTGTCGATTTATCACGATTTCTTAAAAGTTGGGGTGTTTGAAGAATAAAATTTTATCAAAATTTTGGCACTGATTTTTGAAAATTTTTGCATAATCAAATCTTTGTTTTTATGATGTTTATATTCCTATTAATATATCTATATATAATATCAAGCGAGTTTTTAATGTATAAAAAAAATTTGTTTGTCAAAAATTTTGTTTATGAAAGTTACTACAAAATCAGTTAATGAAGTAAAAGAGCAAGTTGCACTTTTAAAGGGCAAGCCAGTTGATATGTGTGTCAACAAGGGCAGAAAGCAAATGGTAAAATTCACCGCCGAAGTGGTTGCGACATATCCTTGCGTGTTCACAGTGGAAGTTGACAATCCCAATCCGCTCAAATTGGTTAGTTATGCTTACAGTGAAATTTTGTGCGGAAATGTTAGAATAAGACCCCGAAACTAAGGAGCAAGTACTCACAAAAATTTTAAAATTCTAGTTATATTTTGAAGTCTTGGACTATAAACTATACTAACAGTTTGTAGGAGGATTTTAATGGAAACTAGTACAATCTCATCAGCATTGAGAAAAAAGATTAATGTGGTTCAAACAAGAGTCGATTTAACCGTTCAGCCACAAGATGACGAAAATATTGCAAAGGTGTTAGGAGTTGATGCTAAGGCCAATATTGCTAATTGCCAAATTTTGAACGGCGAAGCGAATTACACAGCAAATGTGGTTTTTGATGTTGCATATCAAACAGATAGCAAAGAAATCTCGAATATGCAAGACAAAACATCTGTTACTGGGAAAATTGATGACAACACATTATCAAACTTGATGGAACCAATCTATAAGATTGAGATTGTTGATGTTTCGATTGAAAATGCTAGTTCTAGCGAAGTTAGAGTATCCGCAACACTAGAAATAACTTTGGAAGTTATCGACACAAACGAAATCAACAAGTTTGTTCCAGTTGATAACAATGTGTTTGTAAAATCTCAGGTTTGCCCAGTGCTTACAAAATGCGATAGCGGGCAAAACACTGTCACAATAGACAGCGACTTTGAAATCAAGCAAAATGTTGCAAAATTGCTTTGTTCAAGCACCGATGTTTGCGTAAAAAGCCTAACCGCAGGAACAGGCTACTACACCATCGAAGGCGAAATTTACGCCAAGGCATATATGTGCATAAAAGACGGCGAAGATGTTTCTTACAAGTTGTTTAGCGAAACAATACCTTTTAAGGAAGAAGTTGACGCCGAAAACTTGCAAAAGGATTGTAAAATGGAAGCGTCCGTTTGCATCAAGTGTGACGAAGTTATGTTTGGTTTGGAAACGCAGGAAAACGGCTCGCTTATCAAGATTTCCGTTCCGCTACTTGTTAGGTATGTTGCATTGAAAGAGCAGGAAATGGAACTTCCTTGTGACGCCTATTCGTTAACTCACAAACTCAATCTTGTGACCGACACATATTTTGCTAGCACTATCGAACATAACACTCACAAACACCATGTCGAAGGCAGTATCGAAATCAGCGAAAATATGCCACGAATAGCCAAAGTTTTGATGGTTATGAATGGAAACCTTAACATCACAAATGCGGTCAATCAAAACGGCTCTGTGCTTGTCGAAGGCGTGCTAACAACAACGGTTGTTTATAAAGCGGACGATGACGAAGAGTCAATCAACAGCGTGCAAGTGGAACTTCCATTCTCGCTCACTTTTGACGAAGAAAATATCAAAGCAGACGATGAACTTTATGTTTTCGGCAACATTGTTGATATTGTTATCAAAGCAAAAAAAGGCAAGGAACTAGAAATTGATGCAGACCTTGTGTTTGATGTTGACAACTATAACAAAAAGGCAGAACCTTTTGTAAAAGAAGTTATCCTAACCGAAGAACTTGCAAAAAATCCTTATCCACTATCAATTTATCTTGCACCAGCAGGCTCAACACTTTGGGATATTTCAAAACATCTTAATGTTCAAGAAGATTTAATTGTTGCACAAAATCCAAATCTTGAATATCCACTCGCTAATCCAGAAAGCATTATCTACTTTAATCAAAGATAACTTGTGGGTTTTATATCAAAAATGGGGAATATTTTTAAAATATTCCTTTTTTTGCGTTATTTTTACATATTTTTGGTAATTTTTCCAGCAAATCGGTCAATTATTAATCCATGAAAAAATTAATGTATGTTTTGCCAATCATTCTTGTCGTTATCATTATTTTAGGGGTTGTTAACACACCTAGTCACGACATCAATATTCAAACGGACAATTTGCTTAGAATACATATCAGGGCGAATAGCAATCAAGAAATCGACCAAGATGTTAAGTATGAAATCAAAGACGAGTTTGTTAATTTTCTAACGCCACTTGTTGCGGAGTGTGAAAGCAAAGACGAAGCGATTGAGATTATTTCTCAAAATGCTAGCAAGTTGGAACATATTGCAGACGAAGTGCTAAAAAAACATAATTTTTCCTACGCAAGCAAAGTAAAAATCAAAAAAGAGTATTTTCCAACCAGAAAGTACGAAAACTATGTTGTGGAAAGCGGAGTGTATGACTCTGTGATTGTGGAACTTGGACAGGCAGTGGGCAACAACTGGTGGTGCGTAATTTATCCACCGCTATGCTTCACAAATTTTAGTACAAATCCACAAAATGTTGTATATAAAAGCAAGATTATGGAAATTATTAATAAGTTTTTTAGTAAGGAGCAAAGTTGAAAGTATGGAAAAAGAAAATCAAAAACAAGAAAACAAAATGTTAAATTGTGAAAATTCTGTGCAAAAATTAGACAAAAACACAAAAAAACAGGAAAATGCAAACAAAAATTCAAAAAACGAACAAAAGTTGGAACAAAACAAAAAATCTTCAAGTGCGGTGCTATCGTTTTTAATAACTCACAAAAACAAACTTGCTTTTGCAGTTGTTGCCATATTGGTTGCGTTTGTTAGTATTTTTTCCGTTATGCTTGGCGGTGGACTCAACTCTCAACAACCACTTAAAGTTAGGGCAAGTTCAAATATGCTTAGAATGGTGCAAGCAAAGTTAACCGAAAAGGGTTACTACACCAACACAATCACCGGCAACTATGACGACATAACAAAGTCGGCACTTGGTTTGTTTCAAAAGGACAATCATTTGCTCGAAACAGGTGATGTTAACGAAGCCACGCTAACCGCTCTTGGTGTTAGCGACAACGAGCAGACAAACAACGAACTTTATTTGCTGGCAAAATTAATTTATAGCGAAGCCCGTGGAGAAATCTACACAGGACAAGTTGCAGTTGGTGCGGTGGTTTTAAATCGTGTTGAAGACCCCGGTTTTCCAAACACACTTCAAGGAGTTATATATCAACCTTGGGCGTTCACAGCACTTCATGATGGTCAGTTTGACTTAGAGCCAAACGCAACAGCATATCAAGCAGCACAAGACGCTATGAACGGCTGGGACCCATCATACGGCAGTTTGTATTACTACAATCCAAAAACCGCCACAAGTTCGTGGATATTTTCTAGAACAACAGTTGTTGTGATTGGAAATCATGTTTTTGCAATTTAAAGGAGATTAAAATGAAAGAACAAACTAAAACAAAAATCAGGGGATTTGTGGCGGCGATTGTTGTGCTTGTTGTGGTATCGGGAGTGCTTGCAGTGGGCTATATTAGTTCCACCACGGCATCGGTTAACTACGCCACGCAACTGGAAAACAACTATCAACGCTCCATGTATGAACTAATGAGCGATATTAATAGTATCGAAAACAACTTATCAAAAGCGATTGTGTCAACGGGAACGGAAACAAGGCAAAAGTTGTTTAATAATATCTACAAAGATTGCACGCAGGCAAGTGAAGACTTGTCAAGATTGCCACTAGCACATTCAAGCGTCAATCAAACAACAAACTTTATCAATCAAATGGGCGGATTTTCCTACTACGCCGAAAACAAGTTAAAAAACGGACAAACGCTGAGCGAAGATGACGAAGCATCACTAACTAAACTTTACGACTCATGCACATATATTCAAACAATATTGAATGATTTTAGTGCAACTTATGCTGGCAGATATAATGTTTTAGCAAGCACAAAAAATTATGATGACGACAATAACTCGTTCAATTCCATGTTTGGCAATATGCAATCGGAAAACGCAAATTTTCCAACATTAATATATGATGGACCTTTTAGTGCGTCACAAATCAAAAAGGAAATCAAGGGACTTAGTCAAAACACAGTAACACAAGAGCAGGCCATGGAAAAAGTTAAGGCGCTTTATGAAAACGCAGAAAACTTGACTTTTGAAAGCGAAACCACGGGGCTATTTGAAACCTACAACTTTTCGCTTAAAGTTGGAGAAAGAACAGTGTTTGTTCAAGTTGCAAAGCGTGACGGCTTTGTGCTAACAATTTCGTCTTATGCGTCCAGCGATAAAGACGAGATTAGTTTGACAGACTGCGAGAAAAAAGCAGAAGAATTTGCTCAAAAACTTGGACTAGACTTGAAGGCGGTTTGGAGTACAAAAGTTACGGGCATGGCATATATCAACCTAACTCCAATCGTCAACGGCGTTGTGATTTATCCTGATATGATAAAGGTTAAAGTTTCATGCAAGACGGGAGAAGTGCTTGGCTACGAAGCACAATCTTATGCCTATAATCATGTTGAAAGAGAAAATCAAACCGCTAGCATTAGCGAGTCGAACGCCAGAAGCAAAGTTAACAAAAGTTTGAATATTGAGTCGCAAAGACTAACCTTAATTCCAGTTCAGTACGGCAACGAAACTTTGTGTTATGAATACACTTGCACACTTAACAACTCAACATATTATGTGTATATTAACGCAAAAACGGGCGAAGAACAGCAAATTTTAAAGGTTATTCAAACGACAAATGGCGACTTACTCATGTAAAAATTAACAAAAATAGTCAGCAAAATTTTAATGTTGACTATTTTTTTAAAAAATTAATATATTTTTACAAAATGTGAGAAAATCATTGATTAGGTTGAATTTAGGTGCTATAATGTTTGCACAAGGAGGAAGTAACCATGTACAATTACAGCAACATTTCAGTTGAGGCATTACAAAAACTTGGAATTTATGAACTTAGAAATCTAGCACGACAAATTGGCGTTTATTCTCCTACGAGATTTAAAAAAGAGGACCTAATCGAAAAGATTATGGCAATCGTCCAAGGTGTTGATGCTCCATATAAGAGAAAAACAAATCAGGGCAGACCTGCAAAACAAATGGCAGGATTTGATGATATTTTAAATATTTTTGTGCCACCTATTGATGAAAAAACTTTATATGCAAAGCCTTTCAAAAACGAAAGTTTACTTTCTGGTTCGTTCATGCAAGAAATGAATATTTCCGAGAACACAGAATCTTTTTCGGGATTTGTTAGAATTATAAAAGATTATGCGGTTGCACTCAAAAATGGATTTTTTGAAGGCAACGACAAAACATTTTATATCACAACGCAAGTTTTAAAATCTAACAACCTAAAAAACGGTGACTTTGTTAAGGGCAGATATTATCTAATTGATGACGACAAGCCAAAAGTTGTAAAGCAAATTGATTTTATTAACGGTCAAGTTGCGGGAAGCACTAGCAATGTTAACAGAGAAGACTACGAAAGTCTTGGCGCTGTTTATCCAAAAACACAAATTTGCCTTGGCAAAATGCCAAAAGCAAGCGTTGACTTTAAGTTAATCGACAAGATTTGTCCGTTTGGCGAAGGTTCAAGAGTTCTAATCAATTACGACAATGATTGTGATATTGAAGATTTTGTTGCAAAACTTATCAACAACCTAACACTTTCTTGCCAATACAAAACAACAATGATTTCAACAGACGAAAGACCCGAAGATGTTAGTTATCTTTGCAACGAATGCGTTGAAATGCAGATGATTACTCGTGACGACCAAAGAGAAGAAAGAGTGTTTGCTGAGCAAATGCTCAACACCTTTGACTACGCTGTTAGGCAAGTCGAATATGGCAACAACAATATTTTGATTATCAAAAACTTGCAAAAGTTTTATAACTTTTTTGTAAAACACTTTGTTTTGAGCGAAAAATGCACCGAAACAGAAGCCAAATTTAGAGCAATGGAAACAATCAAAAAATATCTCTTGCTTGCCAAAAACACGGCAAATGGTCACGCATTAACAATAATTGCGTTCAATAGCAATTTTGAAGAACTCAACGAACTTTTCAACTGCTATATCAAACTAAACGCCCTTCCAGTTAGCGGAACGGATATCTATATTGATTGCTTTAAGTCATACACCTTAAAAGCAAACACACTTTTAAGCAAAGAAGATTACAGAAAACTTTTGGAGTTTAGAAACGGACTCACACCAGAAAATCTAAAATCCAAGATTGCAGAACTTTAAAACAATTTTAAATATAAAAAAACCGATTGATTTCAATCGGTTTTTTTGTTCGAATTATTACTTAACTTTCATGTTCTTTCTTAATCTAATGAAGATGAATACAACAACGCCAACTGCGATTATTGAAATAACAATAACAATGATTGCAACTGCGTTTAGTGGTTCGTTTTTGGTGATAATGAAACTTGAAAGGGTGTTGCCACTAGCCGAGATTATTCTAACATTATACACGCCAGTTTGATTGATTGTGAACGACTCGGCTTTGTTTTCGGCTGCCGTTTCTGCATTGATATCAATCCACTCGGTGTTGTTTAGATAAATCTTGCATTCGCCAATCTTGTTGAAGATTTGGTTTTTGTTGAGTGTTAATGTGATTGGTTTTGTTGTTGCATCGCCGTATTTGATTGAACATTTGATAAGAATATCGTTGTCGCTGTTTAACCAAACTTTGAACGAGAACGCTTGGTCAATCTTGTTGCTTGTGTATCTTGCTTCAACAAAGATTTCGTAAATTCCCGCTCCGCCAATTCCGTTTTCCAAAGTGGATAGGGCAATGCTACTTAGCGAGTTAACATCGCCATAGGCTTGTTTTAGATATTCGGTGATGTCATCGCCTTCTTCGCTTTGTTTTGAATCAAGTTTGATAACTTTTACAATTTCGTAGTTGTTTAGTCCAACATATTCAAATGTTGTCATGGCTTCGTTGATGTTGATAATCCTAAATGTGTAGTCAGTTGAAACAACATTGCCGTTGATTTTGCTCGAAAGTGTTACTTGATACAAACCATATTCGGTGAAGGTGAAGGTGTTGTTAACCTTGCTTACTCTAATTTCCTTGCCGTTTCTCTTTGCAACGATATTGACTTGTGCGTTGTCAAATTGCTGTACTTGTTCAAGCGAAATTGTTACTTGACCGTTGTAGACAGCGTTGTTAACAGATTGCTTAGCGTTAACATTAAAGATAATGTCGTTTAGGAGATACATTCTAAAATAACTGTTGTTGCCAAACATTTGTTTGTTGCCCGCAAGGTCCGTAAAGTATAGGTCATAAACGCCACTGTCGATAAATGTTAAATCTTCTTCTGTGCAACTGTTAAGGTACAATTCTTTGATGAATGTGCCGTTGTAGGTGTAACTCAAAATGATTGAGTTTTGTTGCAAGATGTTAAACGAATTAGCAAGTTCAACAAGTGCTGTTTTGATATTGGTTTGAGCGTTTGGAGTGATTTTTGTTTCGTTTGATGTTTGAAGTCTTGAATTGATAGAGAGTGAGTTGCCGTAGTTTCTAACAAAATTGCTGTTTGCGATAACTTTTGAAATAGAGATGTAAACTTCATCTTTTGTTTCTTCGCCAACAAGTCTGTAAATTTTGTAGATACTTGTTGTTCCAACAACTGCTCCATTAAATTCTTCTGTGATTGTTGAGCCTTCGACCAAACTGAAATAGTAACCGTTTGTTGTGTTGGTTTTTAGTTCGTAGTCGTAGATTGTAAAGAACGAAATTGGGTTGTTAATGCTTCCATATTCGGCTGGGTTTGTTTTGTCCTGTTTTGCAGGGGTTAGTGTTCCAGCGTCTAAGCCGTTAATTTTGTAGTTAATCCAATAGTTGTTTGTGATTTTTTCTTCAATCTTAACAGTAAAGGTTAGAGTTGAGCCAAGTTCGTTGTAGGCTGTAAAGGTGTAAGTTCCAAGTTGATTGAACACTTGTCCACTTGTGATATTGCCTAAGTTTTCTCTAACAATCTCGCTATTTTGGTTAACATATTCTCTAATTCCACTAATCATTGTTGGGAATAGTTCGCCAACATTGTTGATACTAAGGAAAATGGTTTTGTCGTAGGTTGCTTTTAAGCCCTGACTAACTTCAACTTTCGAGTTGTCGCTAGCGTTTACAATGTTGATTGAACCCAAAGTGTTGTGATAGCCAACATAGTAAACTTCTTCGCCTTGCGTGCTTGTAAACACGATTTTGAAAATGCTGTCGTTGTCGGTGTCTTGTGTGATGAGTGGGTAAGTCCAAATTCCGTTGATGGATTTTGTGAACAATTTGTCGTCAAGAGTTAGTTCGTCACCTGCGGTCAAAATGTAGTCACCAGAAAGGTTTTGTAGTGAACATCTGTAAACTTTTAGGGTGTTTAGAATATTTTGATATTTGATTGTTGCATAGCCGTTTGTGTAACTAATCTTGATAGCATTTTGAGTTGTGCCGTTCTTTTCAAAGGCATCAAGAGTCAAAATGTTTTCGTTTGGACTAGCAAACACAATCTTGTCTTGATTGTCTTCCACGCCGATAATTCTTCTAATTGTTAGTTCTCTGCCAAAATTGTCGGTGAGTTTTATAAAGTATTCGCTTCCAGAACTTCCTCTCATTGTAAATGTGTATCTAAATGTGTAGGAAGCAAGGTTGTTGTTTTGTAGGTACTTTTCGATTTCGCTAACAATTGTGTTGCCGTTTGAATCTTTGTCGAGTGGGAGAGTGTTAATCTGTCCGTTTTCGGCTTGATAAGCGTTAAACGAAGTGAAGTAAGCACTAGAATTTGCATCGTTTGGATTTACTGTAAATGTGATAGTAAAGCCTGTGCTTGTTGATGAGATTGTGTATTCTGGATATGTTGCACTTGGTTTTCTGTGCTCAATTTTTAGCACTTCGCCAAGCGATGTTGTGATTGTGATATAGTAAATGTTTCCTGTTTCGCTGTTATAAGCAGAGATTGCTTGATTGATTTGCTCAAAGAATGCGTCAAGGTCTTGATTTGGAGCATAGTAGAATGTTGTTACACTGCCAAGATTGATATCGTTAATGCTAACAGAAATGTATTTCTCAACGAACTCGTCAAGGTTGTCTGCAAAACTATCGAATGTTAGTTGTTTTGCAAATGCTTTTTCAAATTCAAGGCTGTTTACGATGTCAAGTTGAGCGTTTGCTAAAACAAGGTTAACTTGCTTGCCGTCAATGGAGTACTTGCTTATTGCTGTAAAGTTTTTGTTGATTTCTTGCGTTGCACCGCTAGCAGTATCTGTTCCAGTCAGGGTAGCGCTTGAAATTGATTGAGTTAAACTTTCTTTTACGAACAAGGTGTAAACTCTGTAATTTCCAGCAAAGTCAACTTCGATAATTTCGTAGTAGGTGTTGTAGTCCCAGCCGAATTTGTTGATAATGTATTCCAAAGTGTAGTCTTTGTGTTCGTTGTCGTTCCAGTAGTATTCGCTAATGTTGGTGTAGAGAAGTTGCCCGTTTGACATATAGTTTTCATCAAATCTGTATCTGTTTGGATACAATGCACGATTGTCGTATCTGTCATCGTCTGGAACAAGTGATTGTTGATTTTGAATTGTGTCGTCTTGATATTTGTTGTACTGCCTGATGTACATTTTGTAGGTGTCCATGTTGGAGTCTGTCCAAATGCTGTTTTGTGGAAGCACCATTTGATTGATTGTAAAGTTTTTGTCAACAACAAATGCATAGTTTTCAAAGTTGACATCTTGACTGTAAGAACCAAATTGGTTTTTAAAATCTTCTAGTGCTTGTTCGCTTGTTGTGTCGTAGAAGTTTGTTAGATATAGGTCGCTAGAAACAAGTCTTGAATAGTTGTATTGTGGCTTGTTAAAGTCAAACACAATGTTTTTGATAGTGTAGAAGTATTTGTTTGGAGTAACGGTAGTTAGGTTTGCATAGTCTTGCTCAAATCCAACATACTTCAAAGTGATTTCAAAGTTAACGCTTTGATTAGCATATTCAACTGGCATAATCTTGTATAGGTCGGCAAAGTCGAGATAGTAATCCCAAGTTGGCTCGCTAAACGAAGAATTTGCTTTTAGTTCGTCTGTGCTGATATCTCTAATTTGAAGTGTTGCTGTTCTTGGCAAGGTTAGAGAAGAAGAAAGCACGCCGTTTTGAACTGTGAATGTTGCACTTCTGCCATTTTCAAATTTTGCTTTGAGCGAGAAGTTGTAAAGGTCGATTTCTGCATCAAATCCGCTGTTTCCAGCAGGCTTGTTCCATGCAATAATCATATTTTTTTGATTTGTTGAAATGTTTTGTTCGCCTTCGGTGTAGAATAGGTACTCATTTTTTTGAATGTTGTCGCTGTAAATATATTTTGCAACATTTGCTCTTGGAGTTTCTACTGCAATTTGGAAGATGAACGAATATGTGTTTTGTGCTTTGTCGCTTAGTTCAACTTTGTAGATTCCGTTTTTAGTAAAGTCGGCGGTTTCGAGAGTTTTGAAATCTTTGTCGCTTTGTTTTTCTTTGTAACTGATTTTTGGACTGTTAAGTTTGAAAGTTTGAACAATTTGATTGTTGATTTTGTAGCCAGTGGTTTCGTTTCCTAAAACATATTCTTGTTCGTCTGGGTTTGTAACGATATCTTGGCTGTTTGACGAAAATTTGTTTAGAGAAGCAATCTCGGTTGTAAATAGAACAGGAAGTTTGCTTGTTCTGAATTTTGGATTTGCTTGATTGGTGTCGGTCAAGAAGTCGCTTCCAGCAAATTCAACTTGATAGTTTGAATATCTGTATGCTTGGTCTGTTCCAATTTTTAGACCAATCTTTTCGCCGAGTAGGTGTAGCGAAGAAGTATAACTGATGATTTCGTTTCTGTCGATAAAGAATAGGTAATATCTTGGGCTGTAATCGTCACTAATGTTGTCGTCTGTGCCAATTTCAAGTGGAGAAACATATTCTCTGCGAACAAGATACATTCCTTCGAGTGACTGACCGTTTTCAAGATTGATAGCGGTTGAAATCTTTTTATTTGAGTTGATGCTTGAATTAACTGCGTTTTCTAGGTCTAATTTGAAATTTGACTCTGGGCTTGAAGCATAAGGGTAGTTGCTGGAAGTTTCGTCAAAGTTGAGTGGGTAGTAGTAAACCGAAATATCTTTTACTTCAAAGTTGTTGCCTTCGTTTTGAATCCACTCAATGTATAGGCTAGATTTGTTGCTTGCCATTGTGTCTTGAAGTCTGTCGGCTTTCTTAGCGTTTTCGCCGTCACTAACATAAGCCATTAGCAAACTGTTGTCGCCGTTCATTTCAAGATTGATTACGCTTGTGTTGTTGAACACTTTGTTTGCGGTTGAAGTGATTTCGTTTGCATTATTTACGCTAACAGTGTGAATATGCTCGCTGTAATTCCAATATTTGTTGATTACGGCTTGCTTTAATGTATCGGTTTGTGCTTGTTCAAGTTCTTGTCGTTGATCGGCGGTGTACTTGATATAGAACATTTGATAATTGTTGTTGATTGCAATTTGATTGGTGTATCTTCCGCCTTCAACATTGCTTGAATCAACGCTTGATACATTGTTTGTTGGAATTAAAACTTGATTAGTAGTGATATTAAATTCGTTTGGAGCGAATGCATTAACATCTTGAATGAATGCGTTAACGCTAGCGTTTTCGCTGTCAAACTGCAAGGCTTTGTTGTCGCCCCAAATCAAAATTGTGTTTCTGGAAGCAATCATGCTGTCTTGCTTGCTTGCTAGAACATAACTATCTTGCTCGTTTGTGAAAGAGTAGACGCTTGGAGTGGTGCTGTCAACAAACACAACTTTGTGAGCGATATTTCCAGCGGAGTCTTTCAAAGTAAAGATATAAAATCCTGTACTTGCTCTCATGGAGTTGATATCTTTTAGAGTGTAGAAAGTTTCTGTTTCGGTTGTGATTGTTTGAATTTCTGCTTTTGCATAAGGAATGTTTTGATTGATTGTGCCTGCTAGTTGATAGCCACTTAGAAGATTTAAGGCTTTGCTGTTTTGCTTCATGCTATCAAGAGCGGACATGATTGTGTTAACATCTGTGCTAGAAGTTATTGTTGGGAGTAGTGAAAGATTGCTTTCAAGCAAACTATCATTTTTTTCGAGTGCAACAAAACTGTATGTTGCTGAAATGCTAGAATTTGATTTTTTCTCGTTCCAACTTAGTGCAAATGCAGAGTTGAGAGTGGAAAGAGTAGTTTCTTCAAATGCAATTTGTGATGCATCTTGATTTGTGATTGCATAACTTGTGATGCCGTCAATTTGCTCTCTGTCGATTGTGAAACGATATTTTGCAAATGTGTGAGAACCAGGGCCATAGTTGATTATGATTTGATAGTAACCGTTTGTGTCTACTGTTTTGTTCTCGATTGGGGTGGTTGTGATTTTTAGAGTGTTGCCACCAGTGAGAACAATTCCGTAGTCGTCAACATTTTGATTGTTGTTATTGTAAACGCTTAGCCATTTTCCGTTTTGTGCTTGAAGGTCGTCAAACGATTGTCTTAAAATTTGAATTCTTGGAGAGATATCAAACACAGAGTTTGCACTCCACGAAATTTGTACATCTTGATTGGTGTAGCCGTTTGTGCTGATTGTGTTGCCACTAACATCACTAACACTGATTGTTGGCTCGCTGTTGTTAATTGCGAACGAGAAGTATTGATAGTGGTTGATTTGGTCTGGATTGTCAATAAATGTGTGGTTGTTGCTGTCGTATTGTCTGTATGATGCAAAGTTGTATTCAATATAAATTTGATAGTAGCCGTTTTGAGTAAATCTTGTGTTGTTTGTAATGTTGTCACTAACAGTAGGAATGTCGCCCTGAACATAACTTTGAATGTTTGACCAATATTTGTAGTAACTCTTGGTCTTATTGTTTTCAAGTGTCATGTTAGCATAATATTCCATAGTTACTGGGGCTTGGTTGGTTGATGAAATAACAACTTCGCCTGCTTTAATTGGAATAGTCAAAGGATTGTTGTCGGCAGTGATAACATTTTGTTCGTTTAGAGCAAAGTCTTTTGCAAAGTTATCTTTATCGTTTAGGAAAGTTACATCTGTAAACTCATTGCCGTCTGTAAATTCTCTGCTTGATGAGATAAGGCTAGCGTAGTCACTATAAAATAGTTGATAGCCAAATAGAAATAGTTTTACATCACCAACTCTGTTCCAATTTGTTTGTTTAACAAATGTGATATCATTGTCGTTGTAGCCGTCTGTTAGTTGTGAATTGATGAGATATGTTGAAGAATATGTGCCTGTTGCTGAGTTGTAGGAAAGTTTGTTAACAACATAGTTGAAAGTGAAGTCATATTCTGCAATGCTGGAAAGTTTTACGCTTGCAATATTTTGGAAAATTGTAATATCGTTTAAAATTCTGTCATCGTCCAAAATTTTAATTGTTGTTAGTCCATTATTTGTGGACACCGATGTGTTAATGCTTTCGCCGTTTTTGTATACGCTAAGAAGTGGATTGTCTTTTGCATCAAAACCGTCAAAAATGTACTCGTAGATATCATAACTGCCGTAAAGACTTGCTTTAAATCTTAGGCTATACTTTGTGATATCATAGTCGATTGTTGGGAAAAGTAATTTTTCTGTGCTAGAAGATGGAGTGCGGTCGTAGCCAGTGGTTGAAAGATTGTTGTAGTTAAAGTAGTTGTATTCGGTTGCGCCAGTTGTGTCAAAGTTGGCTCTTTCAATTCGCTCGGTGTTGAATAGTCTTGGCTCGATATGTCTAGCGTCACTGTTTGAATATGTTTCTTGATTGTAAACATAAAAACTGATTGTTCTTGTTTCGGTTGGGTAGACAATATCGTTTTCCTTTCTTGTGTATTCAAAAACAAATCTGTATTCGCCTTCGATGTTGTCAACCTTTGTTCCGTCTTTAAAGTTCAAAACATTTGTGCTAGATGTGTCAAGGTCTAGAACTTGATAGTAATACTTGCTTGCAGTTGCATCTTGGTCTTTGATTGTTTCGTTAGTCATGATTGGTCTGTTGTTTAAATAGGCGTTTACCTGCAAGGTGTAGTATGTAACATTTTGGTTTTCAACTTGTGCAATCACGCTTGAAGTGTCGATAGAACCGTCCTTCATTTCGTAACTCATTTCGCCAAGGTTGAATGAAACCATAACAACATCTTTTGTGTTTGATGTGCGATCGAGCAAGATAAGTTCGTTGTTTCTAATATCTTTTGCTCCGCCATTAACACTTGACTGTTTGGTCAAGTTGTCAAGGTTAATGCTTCCGTTGTCGTCATAGCGGAAAAAATAGGTGTTTTGATTTACCATACTTTCTATTTTTCTAACTGTGATAGGTTTTTCGATTGCTGTTTCTTCGGCAAAAACAGTGTTATCGTTTTGCCTTGTTAGCAAAATTAGTACACCGCTAAAACAAGAGAGCATAACTCCCAAAATTAGCATTAAAGGTATAAAAATTTTTGATTTTGATTTCTTCATAATTTTATCTCCTAGCATTAGGCTTTTTTACTTCTTTATTCTATCACAAAAATATGCACATATTCAAATAAATTAATATATTAATTTTATATATACTATAAATAGTTTAACAATATTTAAAAATAATATTCGCATCAAAAAATGCGTGTTAATGATAATTAGTATCAAAACAGTTATTGAAACTGAGTCTTAATAATTTGTGTTTAAAACAACAAAAAATAATTTCATTTTTTAACACTATTTTAAGCGTTGTTATTCGTGTTTAAAACATTGCCAAACAGCCCGAAATATGTGGGGAATACACAAAAAAAGACTCCAACAAAATGGAGTCTAATTTTCTGTTTTTCTAAACTTTAATTTTTTATCTTCCAAACTTTGAAAAATCAAAGCCGTCATCGTCATCATCGTCATCTTTTAAAACAACTTTGTTTCGGTGGTCGACATCATACAAAACTTTTTCTTGGTCTAGGAATTTGCTTGGAGTGTAAACATTTGGCAGTGGGCTAAAATTGTATTCATTGTTTTCGTAGGAAGGAGTGAACACTGTTTTAACCGAAAAGTCACCATACATATTAACAACAACAGTGTGTTTTGGAAGGTGGTCAAGTTCGTCCGCACTGATAAGTGGTCGTTGTTGATATTGAGTGGACTCGCTTGTCGATGTGGAATTTCTTGAACCGTCTTTGTCTTTGCTTGTGCTTGTGTTTTTGCTGATGACATTAATTTGAATGTTACCGCAGTTTTTACTAAATTCTTCTCTTGTTTTGGCGTCTTTTGTTCCAATAAAAATTTGAATGTTACAGTTGTTTCTAATTGTTGCTGCGTCTTGTTCGCCATAGATTGAAGCAAGCTGAGTGTAGTCTTGCAAAACGAGCATAAGGAATATTCTACGGCTTCTGCCCGCAGTGATAAAACTTTTCATTTTTTCAAACTTTGGCAAGTTACCAAACTCATCGAGCAGGAAGTAAACATTTCTTGCAAGTTCTGGTTCGCCACCAGTTTCCTTGGCTCTTTCGTTGGCTCTTTCGATAAGCATTTTGTATAGTTGAGTGATGTAGATATTTGCAATTTGGTGTCTTGTGTTTTTTTCGTCTGGAATAACAACGAATAGGGCGGTTGGTCTGTCGGCAAATCTTCCAAAGTCAACATCTGTTCCGCTGGTTAGGTAGCAAACGCCACTATCAGCAAACACATTGAGTGCGCCAGTTACATGACCCATATAACCCCTTGCAGTTACGCCTGCGTTGTTTACAACAGTGTTTGCAAGTTGATATGCTTGCGAAGTTTTGCCTCTGCCACTAAAATATTTTTTTAGAGTTGCCATGTTGTCGTTGCCTTCATCTCTAATGCTGGCAATTTTGTATAGGTTGTAAAAGTTGAATTTGTCTTTTGTCATGCCAAGTTCTGGATTTAAACTATCTTCTAGCATGGCAATGAGTGTTCCACGAATAAAGCCTTGTGCACCCCTTGGCCAACTTGGGTCGTTGCCTTGAATAGGGCAAAGTGTTTCGGCAATATCTTGGATATCTTCGAAAGCGATGTTGATTAGTTTGTCTTTAAAAGCGGCAATATCACGCTTTAAGGTGTCAAGATTGTCGTATGCTACGCCGTCAAACTCGTACCAAGGTTTTGAGTAATCAGCGCCGTCAATAGTTAAAAGATTAATCTTTTTTGGGTCGCCTTCGTGTTTTTTTACTTCGCTAACCAAATTGTTTGCTCGTTGATAGTAGTCATACGCTCTTTCGATTGGGTTCCAGCGAGTGCTTTTTTCGGGTTGACGCAAGTCAACAACCTTAACATCGTATCCGCTTTGTTGAAGTTTTAATGCGTTGTGTCTGTAAAGTTCGCCCTTTGGGTCACTGATAACCAAACTAGGCTTGCTTTTTGTCTCGCTCAAAATTTGAATAGTTGGGTCAACAAGCATGGTGGTTTTACCCGAACCAGTTGTGCCGATAACGATTGTGTGGATTGGTTTTACCATGTTAACTTCGGTTTTGCCTTTAACTTTTTCCGCACGAATAACAATTCCGTCTTTGTTTTGATTTTTTAGGTTAGAGTAGTAGTTGAACATATATTTTGGATTTGTTTTTAGGTCTTCTAGTGTTGTCCATTTTGTTGAGTAGAACTGACTGATTTCGTGACCATTGTCGTCAACAACTTTGTTGCCCTTTGTTTTGGTGTCTGGTTTTTTGTCGATTTTGTTTAGCATTAGTAGTCCTGCCACAACAACAATTCCGGCAGCAATACCCCAAGTTGTAGAACTTGTTAGATATGCAGGATTCCAAACAACAGTTTTTGCGTCAACGAGTGACGAAATCACATATCCAACCGCAATCGCTCCAATCAAGAATAAAATTCCAATAAGCAAAAATTTTACAGCCTTTTTCATATATTTCTCCTTGTGATTAGATTTTAACATAATTATGTTATTTTTTTCAAATAAATTAGGCTTAATAAAGTCAAAATTTGCTCAAAATGTGTAGTATCTTGTTTTGAGATTAGTTTTTTAAGTGTGACGAAAATTTTTTGCGATTTCTTGCTCTTTGATTTTTATCAAGATTTTTAAAAGTTGATAATGTCCAAAATTTATGAATTTTAGTGTAAAAAATCAAAAGAAAGCAAAACTATTAATGTTAATTGTGATTGGTTAAAGAAAAATGTTGTGCGCTAAAATAAGAGTGTTCAAACAATATTTTGCTCATTTTAAAATTTTTGAAAAATTAATTTTTTTTATTAAAATTATTGAAAATAAATTTGCGTTGTGATAGAATATAAGCAAATAGGAGAAATTTATGAAACTTTTTAGTTATAATATGCTTAACATGGACTTAACATTTCTAAACCCAATCGTTGACGCATTGAATATTATTTTGTGGCCAGTTGTTGCACTTTTAGCAACCGCTGGAACAATCTACTCAATCATTCTTGCAGTTAACATGGCAAAGGCAGACAATGCCGACAAGCGTGCTGCTGCAAAAAAGAGAATTGTTGGCGTTCTAATCACAATGATTAGCATCATTGCTTTGCTTATTATTTTATGGTTTGTTTTGTCGCACCTGGACGGCTGGGTAAACGGCGTTCCAACAACAACTGATTAGTTTTAAAAAAGTGGCGGAATTAGTCACTTTTTTTAATGTAATTGAGAATTAGTTTCATATTAAAATTTTACTGGTTTTTAAGTCGTATTTTTAAATTTTATTGATACACAAAATCATTAATTTGGTGGCAATAATTTTTGAATATTTTGTCAATTATTTTTGCAATAATATTGAATTTTTATTTTTTTGTGATATACTATGATATATAAATAGGAGGAGAACTATGCGAAAATGGTGTAAGAAAGTGCTTGTAGGCGTTATGGTAATGATATTCGCTTTTTCGCCTCTAATTTTTGTTGGCTGTGATTTTGGCGGTGGGTCAAGCAGTGGTGGTTCAGGCGGTGGCGGAAACACCAAACCTACTTACAATGTCGCCGATTATCTCAGTGCAATCAAAACTTCGTATACGGTTAACAACAGTTCGTCAACCACTAACAAGGAAGTTCAAAAATACGCAAAAGAAGCATTGCAAATCAGTCAAATGATGGCAAAAGATGTTGTGATTAGGCTTCTAAAACAATACACGCAAGACGACACAACTGGAACAACAATCAAGGTTGCAGGTTCAAGTGCAGACGGCGTTGGAGAACTTTCCAAAGACCTTGGAACTTCAACAATTCCATTTTCTGGACAGTTCAAGGAAAGTGAATATGGCGACCATTATCTTCACAACGACTATGGTACTTACAAGTTTGAAAACGACAACAGTTTTGGTCACTCAGCACTTAATTGGGTGATGTATGATTCGTCATCTTCAAACATTCCAACCAATTTTAGCACCTATGTTTCAAGATTTCACATTGACGGCGTTGACGCAACAAACCTTGACAAAATCAGTTATGCAATCTTGCTAATAACCGAAAAATTTAATAGCGTTACAGAAAGTGGATTTGATTCTGCTTATGCCAACTTTAAGGCAGAGTACGAATCTCAAACCGACTACAAAAAATCGGCGGAAGAACTTTCTTATAAAATCAGGCACACCGCACTTTCTGGTGAACAAGAAATCAAAGCGTTTTCTACATATATTTGCGACTATGTTATCGGTTCAAACTTGATTGAACAGGATTCAAAAGAGTACTCTGTTATGGTCAATCTTAGAACGGGTGACCCAGTTCAAAACAAAACAATCAACCCAGAAACTGGTGTTTTGGTTGATGAAGAATTTGTTGGCGAAACCTATTATTACTACCCAAACAAACCGGGTGCAGACGGAACTGGCGGAAGCATTGAAGATATTTCAAGATACTACTGCCACGATATGAGAATTTGGCTATTTTGGGACAGAATCAAAGCCGTGCGTGATGCAACAGGCGTAACACTTTGGCAAGACCTTGACGGCAACGGCGAGCCAGATGTTGCAACGGTCGAAAGAAGCATTGGTGGCGAAATGCACACTCAGCCAAAATTTATTCCAACAATCAATTTTAGAAACTACAAACAAACTGTTTCTTATATCGTAAATCTTGTGACCGATGCTGATTATCGCATTGGCTACAAAGAAGCAGGTTCGACCGATATCACCGAAGAAACTGGCTATCCAGTGGTTAGCAATGTGTTCTCGGTTGACTATAAGTACACCGAAGTTGAAACCACATCAAGCCTAACTGCAAAAGATAGTTGTTTGCTTCCAAAAAGAGCATATAAAAGCATGATTTTTTGTGCAAAAGACAGAAGCAATCTTGATGTTAAAAACAGCCTTGATTCCATTTATCTTCTAATGGAAAGTGCAACGGGGGACGAAATTAAAATCGACCTTTACGCAAGATATTACAGGTCTGGACAAGGTTACGCAAAGTGGAATTTGAGAGATTTGGGACAAAACAACAACGACCAACTCGTTGATGTGTATCCTTTAACAACAACTACGCAAACTATAAACGGACCATATTCGTTTAAGTATGTCGATGGCAGATACGAAGAAGGTTGCTTGCTCGAACTCGACTTTACAAAACTATTCAAAAATGCAAGATTTAACAATATCTTAAACTACAACACTTTTGATTACAACTATACAATGCAAAATTCTAGCGAAATAAAGCACGCTAGTTTGTATGAACTCAAAAAGTTCCCAGAAAACTTTTATGACACAACAGGTAGTGTTGAAGAAAGAGTTAAACACTCAACCGTGTTTGCTCCATCGTCAAAAAACAACCAACTTTATTCAACACTTTTTGTCAACGGAACGGAACTTTATTCCTACAACCCAACAAATCTTGCTGGCGAAGCCGATTTTGAATATATCGAAATCTTGTTTGCCACATCAAACAACAAATTGTTCTCGTTTGCCTTAACAGGTTATGTTCCAGCAAACGAAGCAATCAACGATGTTGGTTAACTTTCAAAAAAATTTTAAAAAAACTATATACAACAAACTTTTAATTTGTTATAATATTTAACATAAAAGGAAATTCACGGAGAAAATTTATGAATGTATCATTAAAACTCTCACAATTAAATAGTATCATAGGTGATATCACGGACTGGATTGGTAAGTTTTTCACAAATTCACTTGTGAATATTTATAACTTAATCACAATTGTACTTTATCAGTTTTTGGTTGCTCCATGCTTTATGATTTTGGATTTTTTGCAAGGATTGTTTAAAAAATTCTGCGGAATCGAAACTGTGTATGTAAAAGGCGAAGGTGCTTCGGGCGATATCGTCCTAATACTTCTAAACAACCAAACAGTTCAAAATGTTTTTTGGGCGCTACTAATTCTTGCTGTTATATTGTTAATTATTGTTACAATCATTGCAATGATTAGAAAAGAAACACTTGCAATGGGCGACAAAAACAAAAAAACAAGCAAGCAAATTTTTGCAGATGTGTTTAGAGCATTACTCAACTTCTTTATGGTACCAGTTGTTGCAGTTCTTGGAATTTTTATGGGAAATGCAATCTTGAAGTCACTCGACAGTGCTACAAATGGTGGAGAATCTGTAAAAATTAGCGGTATTATCTTTAAGGCTACGGCTTACAACGCAAACCGTGCAAGAAAAAGTACAAAATTTTCAACTGACCTTGTTGCTGGAATCAACAACATGGGAGTTCTAAAAGGAAACACCGACACCATTGCTGATGTTGTTGACGAAGCCTTTGCAAAGGGCACAACATTTGAATCACAGTCGTTTAACTATGATTCAATAGATTGGAGTATTACAGGCGATTACTACTATATTCAAGCAATGAATATGGTTTCTTATGGAACAGTAAATATTGCTAGGTCTCAGTTTAGTGTTTACGATGCATCACAAGTGTTCTATTATTACGACCTTGGTTCGTTTAATTTCCTGCTTGCGATAATCGCAATATTGTTTACTTTATGGATATTACTTACAACCTGCATAGGATTGACCAAGCGAATATTCAAACTAGTGATACTATTCTGTATTTCTCCACCAATTATAGCAATCTCGCCACTAGATGGTGGAAAAGCACTTGGTAATTGGAAGAAAAACTTTATTGGTTCAGTGCTTTCGGCTTATGCAACAGTTGTTGCCTTAAACCTTGTATTCCTACTATTTGGACCAATTCAACAAATCTCATTTTTTGATTCAAGCACAGGCTTGGGAAATATGGGTGCAGTTCTATTAGACTACTGGATTCAACTACTCATTATGTGTGGTGGTCTTGCATTCTTTAAAGATTTTACAAAAGAACTCGCAAAAATGCTTGATATAGAAAATGCTTATGACGATGGTTCTGGCCATGTAAAATCAGCGCTCGCAAAAGCAGGTATGGCTGCTACTGTTGGTGTAGGACTTGCTGGCGGACTTAAAAATAGCCTTATCCACAATATCAAGTCAAGTAGACTTGGCGGAGAACAAGGCATGGCACAAGACCAAGCAAATGCCGATAATGCTGTAAAACAAGAACAAGACAAACTTGAAACACTAAAAAAATCGGGTGCAGATGCTAATACAATCAAACTTCAAGAAAACAGAATTAAAGAAGCAGAATTAAAGCAAACAGAAATTTCCAATAGGAATGCATCTATCAATAGTTATGGCGTAATTGCTAAACAGAGATTTAGTCAAATGTCAAAGGCTTCAAAAGACCTTGCATTTAATGGAACTTTGAGTAATTTTACTGGTGCTATCGCTAAAAAACCAGAAGAAGTTGGTAAACTTAAAGAAGCAAAATCTTTGAGAAAATCTGCTACAAAAGACCTTAAACTTGCAAAGAAACAAACATTGAATTCTCGAACAGATATGGTTGTTAACAATCTAGATAGTGAACCAGAACAAACTACATTTAAAATTAACAAGAGCGAAGATAAGGTAAAGCAAGTGCAAAGCGGTATAAAATATAACCCAACAAGCACAAGTGATATGAACTTTAATATTCCAAGCGATGCAAAATTAAGTTCAAACTATGTAGACTCCACAACGGATAAAAAGTCTGTGTTCGTAACTAAGAGTCAAGGAAAACAAGCAAATAAAGTTGTAAACAAAATTGCAAAACAGCAAAATATGGAGCAAAAAATCCAAAATGCAACTGACGAACTAAACGAACAAGACGCTCAGTCGAAGAATGTTGTATTTAGAACTAGCAAAGAACAACAAAAAGCGATTAACCAAATCGTTAAACGAAACGAAAAAGAACTAAAAGAGAACCAAAAAAGGTTGAAAGAAACTCAAAATAAACTTGAAAAGTTGGAAAAGGAAAACAAGAAAAAACAAGCCAAAGAAGAAGCTGAAAAAGCAAAAGAAGCCAGAAAAAAGGCAGAAGAAGAGAGTAAGAACAATAAAAAATAGTTTCTAATTCGTGCAAAAAAGTCAAGAGTAAAATCTTGGCTTTTTTGTTGTTAATGAGAAAGTGTATCAATAAATTTTTCTTTCAAATTGATTTGTAAATGCTTTGCTAAACTGCAATGTTTGTTATATAATAACAATATAAAAACCAGTTTGTTAAATTTTTCATGCAAAAATGCTCATAGTTTAAGATATTTTTCTAAAAAATAAGGCAAACTAATGTTAGGAGAAAATTATGTACTACATTCCTAGAAAAACCAAAGTAAAAACAGAGTTCTTGCCGGGTGTTACTTGGCCAGATGTTGTTATTGGTGCGATTGCAATCGGCGTTTTTGTACTGCTTATGACAAGCAATTTTTCGTTCCATATCGTAACGGCAATCATTTGGCTTGCGTTTGCGGTTTTGCTATTCTTGCCACTTGCAGACGGACAAAAAATGTACATCACGGTGCTACTACTTTTCAAGTATTGGGCGTACACGAAAAAGTATTCCAAAGCAAAGTTGAAACACTATGAAGACATCAAAAAACTTATTCCTTACGAAGGTATCATAGACGACAAAATTATTGACTATGGTTCTTACTACGGAATGGTGCTTGAAATCAAGCCAGTAGAGTTTTTGCTTCTTAACGAAGAAAAGCAGAACGCATATATTCGTTCGTTTAGAAGTGCACTCATGCGTATGAACACCGACCAAGACGCAAGCTTGGTTAAAATCAACAAAGCCATTTTGATGGACGACTTTATCGCAGACGATGAAAAAAAATATGACTCCATGCTAAAAATGAAAGACCGTGGAGAAATCAGCGAAGACGAAGTTGAAGCAAGAAGCGTTATTTTCCAAACCCGAGTTGCAAAAATGCTTGAAGCCAACGATGTTAACAAGCAGTATGCAGACTACTACTACATTGTTGTTTACGACAAAGACAAAAACACTTTGGTGGACACAATCGAAGGAATGAAATCGTCACTCGAAAGCGGACAAACTCCAATTCGTAGCAAGGTTTGCAAAGGCAAAGATTTGGGCGTTTTCCTAAAAGCGAACTACACAAAAGTGTTTGACGAGCGTGAAGCCGAAAACAAGGGAAGCCTTAGTTTGATTGACTGGGCAACACCAGAAAAAGTTGAGTTTAAAATGGGCTACACAAAAGTTGACGGCGTTGAATATCGTTCATTCAATATTAGTGACTACCCACTAACAGCCTACAATGGTTGGCTGTTTATGATGACCAGTTTACCAAACACAAAAGTTGTTATGAACTTGTCGCCAATTTCCAGAATTGACGCTGAAAAAATGCTTGATAAAGCGATTATTGAAATGGAAGCAAAATTCCAGTACTCAAACAAAACCAGTAAGCAGATTGAAAATCAAACCCACCTTGATACACTAAGACAGGTTTTGACTGACATCAAAAACAGCAACGAAAGTTTGTTTAATGTTAATATTCACTTGACTTGCGAAGAATATATGAAAAAAGAAATCCGTGCCAAACTAAAAGAAAATGGCTACAAATTCACCGAAATGTTTGGTAGACAGGTTGACAGTTTCATTAGCCAAAACATCAGTAGGCTAGATACTGTTAAAGACAACAAGCGTGGAATCAACACAACGCCACTTGCTGCCTGTTTCCCATTTATTTCTAGTGCCATGAGTGACCCCGGTGGTTTCTACATTGGCTACAACAATCAAGGCAATGTATTCATCAACTTTTTTAGGAGAGATAGCGAAAGAGTTAACTCCAACATGATGATTATTGGTAAGTCTGGTGGTGGTAAATCATTTGCAACCAAAAACCTTCTTGCCAACATGGCGGGCGATAACAGTAAGATTTTCGTACTCGACCCAGAATACGAATATGCAATCCTTTCAAACAACCTTTGCGGAAAAGTTATTGATGTAGGTTCAGGACTTCAAGGAAGAATTAATCCGTTCCACATCACACCATCACTTCAAGCCGAAGAAGGTGGTGGCGACCAAGAAGACTACGCAGGGCATTTACAGTTCCTTGAACAATATTTCAGGGTTATTTTGGACGGAATGGACTCCGACTCATTCGAAAAAGTTAACAGTTTGGTTATTGATATGTACAAGCAAAAAGGCATTGACGGCACAACCGACTTAACTAAACTAAAACCAGAAGATTTCCCAATATTCGATGACCTATACAAAATCGTTTTGGAAAAGGTTGCGAGCGAAAAAGATGAGTATCTTAGAAGAATGTATCAAATTATTCAAACATATATTCAAAAGTTTGCCACTGGTGGACGAAATGCGAACCTTTGGAACGGCCCTACAACTTTGGAAACAAAAGAAAACTTTGTTGTATTCTCGTTCCGTTCGCTTTTAGCCAACCAAAACAAAGTGCTTGCAAATGCACAGATGCTTCTTGTTTTAAGATATCTTAACAACGAGATTATCAAGAACAAGGAATTTAACTTTATGATGGGATTTAAAGAATCTGACCCAGACAGAAGAAAAGTTATAGTTGCAGTCGATGAAGCCCATGTCTTTATTGATGCAAAATATCCTATTGCGCTAGACTTTATGCAGACGCTTGCAAAGCGTATTCGTAAGTATGACGGAATGCAAATTATCATTACACAGAACATCAAAGACTTTGTTGGTTCTGCCGAAATTGCCAAGCAGTCAACAGCGATTATTAATGCTTCGCAGTTTACAATGATTTTGTCACTTGCACCAAACGATATGACCGACCTTGTTGAACTATATCGAAACGCAGGTGGTATCAACGAAGACGAACAACAAACAATCGTTCAAGCAAACCGTGGTGAAGCGTTCTTAATTACATCAGCACTTTCAAGAACATTTCTTAAAATTCACGCATTTGACCAAATTAGAGATATGTTTGATGTTAAGGACTACACAAAGCCAATGCTTGAAAAATTCCACCAAGACAAAGAAGAAATGGAAAGATTGCAAGCAGAAGATGAGTTGAACAAGCAATCAACCACGGCAACTGGCAATGAGCAATAATTTTTACAAAAGTGAACGAATAAAAGTTCACTTTTTGTATGCAATCTAATATAATTAGATAGTAAAAAATTTTTTATGTTAGGTATTGTAATTTTTGACAAAATGTGGTAATATATAGAAAATAAATTTTTAGAGAGGTTTTTTATGAATAAAACAAAAGCAGATAATGTTTTGGATATTGTAAAAATAAACTTTGATAAGAGAAAAGATTTGGTTGACGAAGTGCTAAAAGTTGATGAGATAACAAATTCTTATCAAACTGGCAGATTTAGTTTGGAATCAACCAACGCAATACTTGCCGACATGGATAGACTTATGAAAGAGAGAGATTTTGATGTTAAGTTCTACAACTATCTTGTTGTTAACAACATTAGTAACGATAATATCAAGCAAATTGCCAAACTAAAATCGGTTGACGACCTTAAACTAAAAGTTGAAAAATGCTTTGATAATCCAAAATCATACTTTAATTCGTATGTTTACAAAGTTTTCTTGGAACTAAGCAATTCAATCGAAAAAGATGCAAAAATGGAAGCAACTCCATCAGCAATTCTTGAAAGACTCAATGCAAAAAGAAAAGTTTTGGGCTTAATGCCAGTTGTTGAAAACGCAAAAACAACACTAAATACTCTTAATATCGACGAAGACAAACTTTGCGTAACAACAGACGAAAATGTTGACGAAAAGATTAAAAACCTTTTGCATATTTGCTCATCAAACAACATCACAGTTTACGACAATACAAAAAATAATAGCAGTATTAAGGGTTTTGTATATCTTCCACAAACTAGCAACAAACAACTAAAATATATTAACTTTGTTTATGGAGTTGCAAGCAACTTGCAAGCCACCGACTATGAAAAACTTGTTGCCGAAAACAAGGAAAACACCAAGACTATCGACTCAGTTGTAAAAACCGATAACCTTGACACAAAACTTGTTGCGGACAACTTTAACGAACTATTAAACTTGATTACTACACAAAACATTTTGCTTTCACAAGTTAGAAAAGATACATATTCTCAATTATCAAAAGTTGTTGAGTACAATATGTGCAAAAATCTAAAAGTGCTTGCTGACAATCTAAACAGCGAAGAGATTACAAAACTACTCCTTTTGGGTGCAACTCAAAACACAGTAAATTTGTATCAAAAACTTGATATTTCGGTTGAAAAGTTGCAAAAAGCGTTTGGCTTGTCAACCACCAAGTACGAAAGTTTTGTGCTTTGCCCACTCAATATTGACTACGACACAAAGGCAGATTATGTTGGCAAAATTTATAATGTTGATTATGCAAATATTGGAAGTAACGCTTACTATCTTCAAGTTGCAAATCAATACAAACAAATCTTTAACAACATTATCAATTCAACACAGTTTGTTAAGTACAAAACTTTGGATTTAAACCAAGTTGAATCCAAAATTGATAATATTTATCAAAATTTGCAAAACCTAAAAGCCGAGATAGAAAAACATAATTCACTCACAACCACTCAGTACAAAACACTTGTTCATGCATATGCTTTCTGCGATGTTGCTAGCGTTTTGGTTAGACAAATTTCAACGAATATTTTTGCTCACGAAATTTCAGCACCTGTAAAAAAACAATATGAGTCACCAGTGCTTATTCAAAAGAAAAAACCTTATGAAGCACCAACAATCAAAAAGCAGTATGTTGCTCCAAGTTTGGAAGTTACAGAAATTGAGATGGAAAACAACTTTATTACAGAATTTGACGGTATCACTCTTGACGAAGAAGTAGAGTTAAACTCTACTAACAAGCCTACTAAAACTGAGCAAACAGTTGCTGAAGTTGCAGAAAATATTGACAAGCAGATTAACACAACCGTTTTTGACTACGAAAGTGACGCAAACAACTTTATGAGCAATGCTCAAAATATTTCAAGCGAGAACTATGCTTTTGCTGTCAACAGCAATGAAAATAAAGTTCAAACCGATAAAACTGTTGAAAAACCAGCACAAGAAGTTGAAACTAAGCAAGAACAAATCAAAGAAGAAACTGACGAGCCAGTAACAAATCAAGTTGACGAGCCAGTAATCGAAAATGTAACAAAAAAGCAATACACTAAACCAGAAATAACTGTTAAAAAACATCAATATGTTAGTCCAGAAATTAGTGTTAAGAAAAAATCATATCAAAAACCACAAATAGACGAAGATACGGCTAGAAAAATCTTGGAAGAAAAACGAAACAGAGAACTCAAACAAAGAGAGCAATTAAAGATGGAAGAAAGACAAAAACAACTGATGGAAGAAAAGTTTAACCAACTTTCAAATTCCTATAATGAACTAAATGCAAAACTTGAAAGATTGACCGCTCTATACAATCAAAAATCGGCAAAAGAAATTGACCAAGAAAAACTTGCCGAAATGCAAGCAAGAGTTAGTGCAATCACAATCGCTTGCATTAAGAAAGCAGTTAGCAGTTTGGCAAACAAAAATGTTGACGAATTAAGCAAAAAGTTACTCTACACATCAAAAGAACAAAATAGTTCCTACTCAATGCTCATCACATCGCTCAACATGCTCTTTAACATGGAGTCAGGTGACAAAACTGTTAGAAATATGTTTATTTCTATGAACAAGGCAGAAACAGCAAAACAACTTATGCTTTTAAAACACAGTTTGGAAAATGTTATGAACAAAGTTATAACAAAATATATCGCTGTTAACGCAATGCAATTTGATGGTCAAAATCTTAGCGACCACGAACTTATCACAAAAACACTTTCCAAGTTAAATTCTAAAATGGTTGATGCGTTAGAAGACAGCAGACTTGCTGAAATTGATATGCTCAAATTTGAATATTTGGAAGATAGTTTTGAATATCAAGATGCTCTTGATGAAATCAATGCAAGATATCTTGGTGATGACGAGCATATTGGATTAATGCAACAATTAAAGCAAAATCTTTATGTTTCAATGCTCAAACAAGTGATTTTGAAAGAAGTTCAAAGAATTGATTACTGCAACAATCATAACCAAAAGTATACTTTTGACGAAAAACACGCAGAATTAATTTTGACCGAACTATTCAACACCACAAAAGAAGAAACAGAAACAATGACTTTTTAGTTAAGGAGTTAATATGGACGAACAAAAATTCAAAGCAAAACAAATGGCATTAGATATTTTTGAAAGACTTTTAAAACAAAAAGATTATGCTAGCGACCAACAACTTTTGCTCGAATGCGTAAAAATGGCAAGAGATGCAAGACAGACTAGCAAACCAAAAATGCTCGTTATGGCATGTGATGAACTTGTCAAGATTGCAAAATCACTCACAACTAGCGAAATTCAAGAACTCACTCAACTAATTCGTTCAATGAAATAACAAAAGCCCACTTTTATGGTGGGTTTTTTGCTTTTTTAACTCAAACTTGCGTTAAAATAAAAATTTTGCTCAATTAAACAAATTTTTGCTTTTAAAATTGGTGTTTATAATTTATAATAAATATAGGTGATATTATGAAAAAATTAACAATAATAGTTCCAAACACAGATTTTGAAAAACTAAACGAGTTTTGTGATAATCTAAAACCTGTGCTAGAAAAATATGAGTACAACTATATTTTTTTGCACGAAAAAAACAAGCCAAACGAATTTAAAGCGAGTGACAACTTTGCTTTTATGCAGGTGGCAGAAGGGTTAAGTTTGAGTGAGCAAATCAATGTTGGATTTATCAATTTAAAATCCAATGCAGTTATAATTGCAGATATGCACACGGAAAACTATGTTAAGTATGTTCAAAACTTGATTGAAAACTGGGAAAACGGTGCAAAGATTGTAAGATTAAAATATGTTAAAAAAGTTCAAACATTTTGGGATAAAGTTAAAAACTTTTTTGTTAAAATCAAAAATGCGTTGTGCAACGCATACTTTGCAATGATAGGACTTAGCAAAGACTCGCATTGTTACAACACTTTTCAGTTGTTCGACAAAGATGTCTACGACTTAATTCAAAGTATGCCAGAAAAAAATTCGTATCTTAGAAATAGTAAATGTTTGTCCAACTTTGCCGAAGCCGAAATTACAACGGACGAAAAAATGGAACTTAACAATCACAAGATGGTGTGGGACAGTAATCTTATCACAGCAACTGTTTTGGGTTCACTATTTGTTTTAAGTTTGATTGTTGGAATAATTGTGTCGTGCGTGGTTAGTAAAAAGTTCACCCTAACAGCCGTAACTTTGATGTTCTTTTTCTTGGTTGGATTTGGTGGATTTGCGTTCTACTACTTTTCAAAAGCCTACTTAAAATATAAATTTAACAAATAAATGAATATAAAAACTCTTTTTGATTATAATTTTACAAAAGGAGTTTTTTTATGGAAAATATCGAAATTTTAGCAAAAAATCTTGTAAATTACTCTTGTAAGATGCAAAAAGGTGAAAGAGTGTTAATTGAAGCGGGCGACAAATCCATTCCGCTTGTAAAGGAAATCATACGGCAGGTTTACAAAGTAAAAGCCTATCCGTTTGTTAGAATAATCAATCAGTCGGTGCAACGGGAACTTTTGTCTAACACAAGCAAGGAGCATTCCATGCTCATGGCAAAATATATGCTTCCAACCATTCAAGATATGGACGCATATATCGGCATAAGTGCAAGTAGTAATGTTTTTGAAATGTCTAAAATCGACAAAGATAAAATGCAAAACTACAACATTTACTATCAAAAGCCCATTCATCATGACGAAAGAGTCAAAAAAACCAAGTGGGTTATTTTGCAGTACCCAACCGAAAGTTTTGCTCAGCAGGCGGGCGAACCAACCGAAGAATTTGAAAAATTTTACTATAATGTTTGCAATCTTGACTATGCAAAAATGAACAAGAGCATGGACGCGTTAAAAAACCTTATGGAAAAAACCGACAAAGTCAAAATTATCTCCAAAGGCACAGATTTGGAATTTTCTATCAAGGGCATCAAAGCAATCAAGTGTGCGGGCGAAATGAATATTCCAGACGGCGAAGTTTATACCGCTCCCGTCAAAGACAGTGTTAACGGCACGCTAACATACAATGTTCCAACAATGTATAACGGAACACGATTTGACAATGTTTGTTTAAAGTTTAAGGACGGAAAAATTATCGAAGCCACTTGCTTAAATAACTCGAAAAAACTCAACGAGATTTTTGACACAGACGAAGGCGCAAGATATGTTGGCGAGTTTTCGTTTGGACTTAATCCTTATATCTTAGAGCCAATGATGGATATTTTGTTTGACGAAAAAATTGCGGGAAGTTTTCACTTTACACCGGGTAGTTGCTACAATGACGCCTACAACGGCAATGACAGTGCAATTCATTGGGATATGGTACAAATTCAGCGTGAAGACTATGGCGGTGGCGAAATTTGGTTTGACGGCGTGCTTGTTAGAAAAAATGGGCTATTCGTTTTGCCAGAACTTGAATGCCTAAATCCAGAAAATTTGAAGTAATTTTGTTTTTGGCATGATATTTGTTGTACTTTTTGAGTAATTTTTAATAAAATTTAATCGTAAAGGAGATTTTTAAATGACAAAAGCAAAGATTGGTATTAATGGATTTGGACGAATTGGCAGACTTATTTTGAGAGTTTGCACTGGTAGGCAAGACGCCGAAGTTGTTGCAATCAACGACCCATTTATTTCGCCAGACTACGCAAAATATTTGGTGGAGCATGATAGCACACAGGGAAATTTTAAGGCGGACATCTCGTTTGACGACAAACATTTGATTGTTAACGGCAAAAAAATAAGGTTCTATCAAGAACTTGACCCAGAAAAAATTGGCTGGAAAGAAAGCGGAGCAGAGTATATCGCCGAAGCCACAGGCAAATTTACTTCGAGCGAAAAAGCCGAAGCACATCTTCGTGCAGGAGCGAAAAAGGTTATCGTAACCGCCCCAGGAAAGCAAATGCCAATGTTTGTTATGGGTGTTAATAACAAGGAGTACAAGGGCGAAAATATCGTTAGTAATGCTTCGTGTACAACAAACTGCTTAGCACCACTTGTAAAGGTTATTGACGACAATTTTGGGCTAGAAGAAGGCTTGATGACAACTGTTCATTCCTACACAGCAACTCAACTTACAGTTGACGGCCCAAGCAAAAAAGATTGGCGTGGTGGTAGGGCTGCCGCAATCAATATTATTCCAAGCACCACTGGCGCTGCCAAGGCGGTTGGAGAAGTAATCCCACACCTAAAAGGCAAACTAACAGGCATGAGTTTTAGAGTTCCAACAGCAACTGTTTCGGTTGTTGATTTGACTTGCGTGCTAAAAAAGCCAACCGACTACGAGTCGATTAAAACCGCAATCAAAAAGGCTAGCAACGGCGAACTAAAAGGCATTTTGGGCTACACCGAAGAACCAGTTGTTAGCACCGATTTTGTGCATAATGCTCACACTTCAATCTTTGACGCAACTGCTGGTATTATGCTAAACGACCACTTTGTAAAACTCGTTAGTTGGTACGACAACGAGTGGGGATATTCAAACAAAACAGTGGATTTGATTTGCTATATGCACTCTGTTGACGAAAAGTAATTTTAATATTTGCTAAAAATCTTCTGTTGTGATATATTTTCATAAAGGAGATTTTTTTATGAACTGTCCAAAGTGCTACGGCAAGATTGATAAAATTTCAAAAAGATGTAAGAGTTGCGGTTTTAGTTTGAGTTCGCTCAGCGGTGCAACTCACAAGGCAGTGTATAGGGCAAAAAAAGAAGGCTTTGGCGATGATGTTTTGTTCACGACCGACCTTCCAAGCGATATTTCAAAGAAAAAACTTTTAAATTTGTGCATTTTTTTGGGACTATTCGGCGGGCATAACTACTACACGGGTCATTTTGTCAAGGCGATTTACTCAACTTTTGTTTCGGTGGTGTTGCTGGTGTATACAGTATTGAATGCGACAGTTGTAGGCTTTGCAACCACTATGGGAGTTGTGGGACAGTGGGTTTTGTCCGTTTCAACGCTTTTGATGGGCTTTAATCTTGGTATGTTTGTTATCGACCTTGTTAATATCTGCGCAAACAGATTTAAAGTTTCCGTCTATAAAGACGAATTTTCCAACTAGCATAATTATCAAAGGAGTTTTGCTAAAAAAAGCACTGCTCCTTTTTTTATATCACAAAATTGCCTTTTGTATTCACATATTCCTCTTTTAGAAATCGGAATATAGTGCTTATCTAAAAATTTTCGATATCGATTTTTTCACTGATGCATAATTGTTTTTGCTACGAATTTTTGATTTGTATTGAAAAGTGGGGCAAGGTGTGATATAATAAAAATATGTTACGAAATATTAAAGATTACACCATGGGAAAAGACATGGCAAAGCAAACCGCAAAGATATTAAAGAATAAAAATTTGAGCGAAAACGAAAAATGCAAAATCATTATTAACGGGTTTAGCAAATACTTTTTAACTCAAATAAAAAAGGACGCATATCTTCGCAATTTGGAATTGAATTATGAACAATTTGTGCATGAAACTTTGGACGGTTTTGTTCAAGACCAAGAAAAATATGACGAGTGTTTTAGAAACGAATTTTATAACATCTTGCTTGTGCAGTGCGTTACGGCAGTAAACTTTTTTGAAAAGTTTGCGTACAACTCGCAGTTTTCGCCAAAGAGTTTGAATATGTACGAGGCAAAATTTTTGACCAGTCTTTTCGACCTTAGAAACGCTTGCAATTTTGGTCAAAACTTTGACGGCACAAAGTTTTATATAAATAGCGATTTTAGAAAGCAGACAATCAATAATCTAGCAAAGTTTTATGATTTTGTTGAACAAAACTATGCGGTGGAAAATCAAGAAAATCTTGCAAAAAGTGAATAAAAAAGGTGCTAAAAATTAGCACTTTTTTTTGTGTAATTTAGTTATTGAAATTATAAACTGCATTGAAGTTTTAAAGCGTTAAATTTTGTGTGGCTTAGCCACATTAATTTACGAGCGATTTTTTATGGCTTCGCTAAGCATTACGGAAAGTGCGACAGTTGCACCAACCATTGGATTGTTGCCCATGCCGATAAAGCCCATCATGTCCACATGAGCGGGAACGCTGGACGAGCCTGCAAATTGAACATCTGCGTGCATTCTGCCCATAAGGTCGGTCAAGCCGTAACTTGCAGGACCAGCGCCCATGTTGTCAGGGTGGAGAGTTCTGCCAGTTCCGCCTCCGCTAGCAACGGAGAAATATGGTTTGTTGTTTCTTAAACACCACATTCTGTATGTTCCAGCAACTGGGTGTTGAAATCGTGTTGGATTGGTGGAGTTGCCTGTTATGGAAACATCAACGCCTTCGTGCTTCATTATTGCAAGACCTTCCATGGCGTCAACTGCGCCGTAGACTTTTACATCTGCACGCTTGCCTGAGCCAAACTTGATTTCTTTGTTAACATAAAGTTTGTCGAGTTTGTGGTCGTAAGTGGTTTCGACAAAAGTAAATCCGTTGACTCTTGCGATGATATAGCCCGCATCTTTTCCAAGTCCGTTCAAAATTACTTTTAGGGGAGTCTTTCTAACGCTGTTGGCATTGTTTGCGATTGCAATAGCGCCTTCGGCGGCAGCAAAACTTTCGTGACCTGCTAGAAAACAAAAGCATTTGGTGTCTTCGCTTAGCAGTCTGCTGGCAAGATTTCCGTGACCAATCCCGATTTTTCTTAGTTCCGCAACGCTACCTTTTGTGGTGAATGCTTGAAGACCTTTTCCAATTTCAACGGCAAGGTCTTTTGCAAGAGTTTTTCCGCTTTTAAGGGCGATTGCACAGCCAAGAGTGTATGCCCAAACGGCGTTGTCAAAACAAATGGGTTGAATTGCTCTAACCACGCTATCAACATCAATGCCTGCGTTGTTGCAAATTTGCTTGGCTTCGTCTAGGTTAGCAATATTGTAGTTGATTAGTTCGCTATTGATTTTTTCGATTTTTGATTCATAACCTTCAAAGTTCATATATTTCTCCTTTAATCTCTTGGATTTACCACTTTTACAGCTTCGTTAAATCTGCCATAAGTTCTGGTGCTGGATTTTAGTGCTTCCGTTCCAGCCATGCCGTTTTGAAGCAGAGTGACAAGTTTGTTTGTGTTAACATATTCAAAACCAATAATTTCGTTGTTATTATCAAGAGCAAGTTTGGAAATATAACCTTCGGCTGTGTTGAGATACTTTACGCCGTCTGTTTGGCTGGAATAGATTGTTGCAACCTTGCTGGCTTTGTCTTTTCCAAGGTCGTCAAGGCACGAACCAACAGGGAGTCCGCCAAGTGAGAACGCCGATTGACTTCTGCCATACACGAGTTGCAAAAATATTTTTTTCATTGCATCGTTGATTGCATCGCAAACAAGGTCGGTGTTTAGTGCTTCCAAAATGGTTTTTCCGCACAAAATTTCGCCAGCCATGGCGGCAGAGTGAGTCATGCCACTGCAACCCACGCATTCAACAAGGGCTTCTTTTATTATTCCGTTTTTAACATTCAAAGTTAGTTTGCAAGCACCTTGTTGTGGAGCACAAGTTCCAACTCCGTGCGATAGCCCGCTGATGTCTTTGATTTCTTTTGCGTTAATCCATTCGCCTTCTTCTGGGATTGGTGAAGGGCCAAATCCGTTCATGTTTCTAACTTTACATTCGCTCATATTTACCACCTAATTTAATTATTTCCTTAAAAAAATTATATCACACCAAAAGTTGCTTTAAAAAATAATTTGGCTCATATATTTTGTTTTTTTGATTGGATTGTATATAATAATTGTATGACTAAGCAGTATACAATTTGTGGCAACAGTTCGGCGGAATATATCATTCAAAAGTCAAAGTTTATATCGGTGGCTTTCAAGATGGAAAATACCAAGCAAGTTGACGAAATTTTGGCTGATTTGAAAAACAAATATTATGACGCAACACATATTTGCTATGCTTATGACCTAATGCAAAATGCTCAAAAATGTTTTGACGATGGCGAGCCGTCTGGAACGGCAGGCAAGCCAATTTTGGATTGCATCACAAAGCAAAATTTAAAGAATGTTTTTGTGGCGGTTGTAAGATATTTTGGCGGAATAAAACTGGGTGCAGGCGGACTTGTTCGGGCATACACAAAATCAGCCAGCATGGCTATTGAAAAAGCGGGAAAGCGAGAGATTGTTGACGCAGTCAAACTGTGCTTTAAGTTGAATATTGCATTATTTAACAAACTGGACAATTTTTTAAGGCAGTTTAAAGTGTTAGATAAAAATGTTGAGTTTGGGGAAAGTGTCAAAGTAACGGTTGTTATTGAGAAAGGTTCTCAACAAGAGTTTTGCTCAAAACTTCAAAATTTGATTGGACAAAATATCATCTTTGAAAGCATTGTTGACGAAAAAATATAAACTAAGATTTAGTATCAAAAGGAGAAACTTTGGAACATTATTTTATTGCAAAAGAGCATAGCGAAAGTGATTATTTTGAGTTTGAAGAAAACTTGTTTGGAAAGCAGTTTGTTTTTAAGTCCTGTGACGACATTTTTTCAAAAGACAGAGTGGACTATGGAACAAAAGTTTTGATAGAAACAGTTTTAAAGAATTTTGAACTTAGTGGCAGAGTTTTGGATATAGGTTGTGGCTATGGACCTATTGCAATAGTGCTTGGTGCAAACAACAAAAACGCAAAGTTTGTTTTAACAGATATTAATCAAACGGCGGTTGAACTATCTAGGTTTAACGCAAAGAAAAACAAGATTGATAATATTGAGCAGATTGTTCAGGGCGATGCTTATGAAAATGTTAGCGGACAGTTTGACTATGTTATAACCAATCCACCAATCAAGGCGGGCAAGCAAAATTTGTTGAACATATTGACAAATACACACGCTCACTTGAATGTTAACGGAAAACTGATTTTTGTAATCAAAAAAAAGCACGGAGAAGAAAGTATAAAAAGAGCACTTGAACAGATTTTTTCGTCCGTAGAAATTTTAAAACGAGATAGTGGCTACTATATTTTGTGCGCCACAAAGTAGGGAGTATGAAAACAATTACATCTTTGAGTATTCAAAAAAAAGATAAAAACAAGGTTAGTGTTTATCTTGACGGCAGTTACTTTTGTTCGTTGTCGCTGGAAACGGTTATGAAGTATAACTTGAAGGCGGACACAATCATTGACGAAAAAGTGCTGGAAAAATATCAACTGGACAGTGAAAAAAATCAAGCCTACGACAAGGCGCTAAAACTTATCAGCACAAGATATAAGACCAAAAAAGAACTGGAAAAATATCTTGCCGAAAAGGGCTATATGCCATCTACAATTTACTATGTAATAAAAAAACTTGGTGAGTATAATTTTATTGATGACGAAAAATATGTTGAAAGTTTTATCGCTCACAAAAAAAGTAAAGACGGGGTTATGAAAATCAAGCAACAACTGCTTGCAAAAGGCGTGAGTGAAGAAATTATCGACAAAGCTATTGCACAAATTGACGACCAATTTGAACAAATCCGTGTGTTAAAAGATAAGTACATGAAAAACAAGCCAGACACCAAGGAAAGTTACTTGA
This sequence comes from uncultured Clostridia bacterium, assembly GCA_934777505.1. GTDB lineage: Bacteria > Bacillota > Clostridia > Christensenellales > UBA1242 > CAKVNM01. Next base: position 113,615 of record CAKVNM010000005.1, read on the forward strand.
AACTTTACAGATACTTGATTGGCAAGGGCTTTAAGAGCGAAGAAATTTTGAAAGTTATGAAGGAAATGGAAGAATGATAGGTTGCGATATTGTTAAGATTAACAGATTTGATTTGCTTTGCGAAGACCATGTTTTTTTGGAAAAATATTTTACGGCAGGCGAGCAAGAATATGTTGCCAGCAAGTTAAAAAAATCTCAAACACTTGCGGGAATATTTGCGTGCAAAGAAGCAGTTTTAAAAGCGTTAAAACTTGGTATCGGCAGTAGAATTAGACTCAAAGATGTTGAAATTTTGCATGACGAAAACGGTGCCCCCGCGGTGAGTGTTAAAGGAATGGAAAACAAGGTTTTTGAAGTTTCAATCAGTCATGACGGCGACTACGCTATGGCAGTTTGTTTGATTAGTTAACGGTTGTTGCATAAAAAAACTTTTTCGACAAAATATAAATATGAAAGCCAGTTAAAATGGCTTTTTTTATGTTTAAAAAAGTTTTAGGTGGAGATAAATATGAATGATAATCTAAATAAAATGAACAGTGAATTTTCAAAGTTCAAAAAATCGCACAAGTTTTGCAAGTTCTATCATAAAATAGTTAATGGAGAAGTGGAACTTTGCTATAAGCAATTTTATGCGAGTCCAAAAATGCTTTCGCTTGAACTTGACTTAGTTAAAGATTTTGAAAAACTGGACAACGAGAGTTTGGAGATTATCGAAAAATTCATAGGGGACTAAAAATGCTAAAACGGGGAGAAATTTACTATGCCGACCTTAGCCCAGTTGTTGGGAGTGAGCAAGGTGGAATAAGACCAGTATTAATTGTTCAAAACGACATAGGAAACAAATATTCTCCAACCGTTATTGTGGCAGCAATAACAAGTCAACTGGAAAAAGCCAAACTTCCAACACACATCGAACTTGGAATGGAGTATGGCCTTAGTAAAAACTCAGTGGCGTTGCTCGAACAGATTAGAACGCTCGATAAGCGTAGGTTAAAAGAAAAGATTGGCGAAGTTGACTACTATAAAATGTCGCAGATAAACAATGCTATTTTGGTGAGTTTGGGATTATAATATGCCAAACTTTTTTTAAATTAGATATTGACAATTTGCATTGATGATGATATATTATTAAGGAATAAAAAGTAACTTTCATACGGAGGTTTAAATTATGGCAAAGAAAAACAAAATGAATCTTAAAGACGAAATCAAAAATTATGAAGTGCAAATACAAAATGTTGAACCAGAACTTAGTAGTAAAGATTCTGTTAAAAAACAAAACGCAGAAAAACAAGTAACAGAAATTTGGAAAGATGTTGCAGACAAAACTCAACAAAAAAATGTGGCTTCTTCAAAAGCAAAACGCAATGCATTGATTGCATTTGGTGCTTCTTGGGGTGGCTCAGCAGTTCTAGCAGCAGCACTCTTTTACTTCCTTCCAGCAATCATTGCAGGTTTCCTTCCAGGAACTATTGGAATTTTTGGAGTTGCAGCAGCAGGATTAATTTCTATCGTTACATCTTCAATCTTTCTTGCTAAGGCAATCAAAGCAAAGAGAGAATACAAAAAACTTTCTCCTTTAAAACAAAAACTCGACAAGTTAAGACTTAGAGAAAATGTTGAAGAAGAAGCAAATCAAGACGAACAAAGCAAGGCTGAAAGAACTGAACATTTGGATAATAAATTCAAAAGACAAAATGTAATAGATGTTCATAACGAACAACCAGAAGTTAATATTGAACCAATAGTTATTGAACCTTTTAATGTTGAACCAGACTCAGACAAGACAAGTTACATATTTAGAGCATCATACAAGATTTATAACAGCGACCAAAAAGGTGCTAACAATGTTAAACTTTTCAATATTAAAGAAAAAGATCTTTCAAAGTTTGTAGACAAACTTGAATCATTAAATCTTGAAAGTCAAAAAGCAAAAACTAGCAAGGAAATTAGTGAAGTGCTTGATGTTTCAATGAAACTTCAATCCACAGACCTAGACAATCCTTTTGATATTGACACAAGCAAGGAATACACAAGAGGCGATGCATTCTTGGATATGGTTGCTCAAAAGAGAGATGAAATGGTTAAGCAAGCAAAGAAAATGCTTGATGACCAAGCAAAAGATGTTGAAATACAATTACTATAAAACAAAGCGGAGACAAATTCTCCGCTTTTTTGTGTCTTTCTATCAATTTTTTTGATTGACAATTTTTTATATTAAAAATATAATACTTTTATGGATTTATTGAATATGGCTAGTGGTTTCACTATTTTTGGATTTGAAATCAAGTTTTATGGAATAACAATGGCTTTGTCGTATGTGCTAGCACTTGTTGTTTGCATTATTTTGTGTAAAAAGAAAAAGTACGGCGAAAACTTGCCATACAAACTATTGTTGATTGCTTTTCCGCTTGCAGTAATCGGCGGAAGACTTGGATATGTGCTATTTAGTGGCAGAAGTTGGACTTTTCTTGAAATTTTGGACATTCGCTCGGGCGGATTAATGCTATATGGTGGCGTTGCGTTTGCAATGATTGGAATTATTGTTTATGCGGCAGTCAAAAAGCAAAATGTTATTAGATATTTCGACTTAATCGTTCCATGTATGGTTCTAGCGCAAGCACTCGGCAGATGGGGAAATTTCTTTAATCAAGAAGCCTATGGTGTTGTGGTTAACAATCCCTCACTACAATGGTTTCCGTTTGCAGTGTTTATCGAAGCGGACGGAATGTGGCATTTGGCAACTTTCTTTTACGAAAGTTTGTGGTGCTTTATAACATTCTTTGTTGTATATTTTGTGTTCCTAAAAACCGAAAAAACAGGCATTAGCACTTGTACATATTTGCTAATGTACGGATTTGAAAGATTTTTTGTTGAAGGCATGAGAACCGATAGTTTGTATATCGGCTCAATAAGAGTTTCGCAACTAATCAGCGTTGTTATGATGGGAATTGCAATTGGCTACTTTATTTATCTTATCATCGCAAAATACATTGATAAAAAACACCCACGACTTGTACCAGAAGAAGTATATGACGAAACAAGTCAAGAAATTGAATCAGCGACAAAGCAAATTGAACAAGAACAAAAGACTCAATCAACAGATGAGCAAACTCCTGTGCTTTCTAAAAAGCAGTTAAAAGAACAAAAAAGACTCGAACAAAAGGCAAAAAAAGAGCAGGAAAAACAGCAGAAATTGGCAGAAAAACAAAAAGATAAGTTAAGTGATAAGGTTATGCCAGAAAACGCTCAGTTAGCCGAAAAATCGGCTGAAATCACGACTGAAAATCAAGAACAAGACAGTGCTGAAAATCAAGAATTAGCAAAAGACGCTATTAATGCTCAAAGTGAGCAAAATGTTCCAGTAAGCACAGAAATTAGTCAAGCAAAAGCGGACGAAAAAGTTGAGCAACCAGCAGAGAACAAATCTGCCGACACAACCAAGCAAAAGAACTCAATCAGGGACTATATGATTGCACAAAGGCTTGCACATCAACAATGCTCAATCAAGGAAAGGCAAGAACAAGAAAAACTCGAAAAGCAAAAACAAGCCGAACAAAAACGAAAAGCGGACGCGGAACTAAGAAACAAAAAAATCAAAGAACAACTTGCAAAACAAATGAAAGATTCAAAAAACAACAAGTAAAATTGTATATTTATGTATAAAATTTTCCAAAATTTTTAAGTTTAAAGAGTTGTTTAATTATGGCGTATTTGTTAAAATAAAAGTGTAGTAGATATATTACACTTTTTTAATGCAGAGGTTAAAATGATAAAAAAACTTAGTCAGTTGGACAACACTCAAATGGATTATGAAGTTGACAGATTAAAACTTGAATACGACAAGACTTTAAATGAGCAGAAAATTCGCATTAATGATTTAAAGCATGAACTAGAAGCAAAATCGCTTGAACTTGAACAGTACAAGAGCAAAAACAGCGATATTTCTAACGCTCTTGTTGTTGCGGTCGAAACTGCAAAGCAAATTGAAAATTCTAGCAAGAATGTTTACGAACTCGAAATCAAAAGACTTAGAAATTTGTATAATCGTTGGGAAGCATTTTTAAACGACCTTATGAAAACCTATCCAAAGTCAGCAGAAAAGTTTGATAGCAAACGCTTGCTTGACGAGTTTTCAAGAAAGATAGACGAGATTATCAAACAAAACTCGGTTGATACTCAGGAAGAATCAACTCAGCCAATTGGCATTAGAAATTTGATTTCCAAAATGGGTGGACTAACAGTTAAACAGCCAGAGCCTACAAATAATGTGGTGTATATCAAGCGAGCAGACGCTCAGCCACCAGTTCAAGAACCAGAAATCAATTATGACATCAAAAAAAATCCGTCCGAACTAAAAATCAAGCCAATCGCCAACATGAAGGCGGACAAGCAGGACAAGTTTAACAGTTTGGTGGACAAGTTTTTTGAAGATAACACCGAAACCGAGAACGCATATTCAAAAGCGTTAATTCGCAAAAAGCAATCGGGATTTGACCTTAAAGAAGCCTTGAACCCAACCGAGAACCTTGAAGAAATCATGAAGGACTTTGATTTCTTTGACGACAAAAACAAAAAGTAGTCACATGGTGTAATAAACTTAATATGTAAAAAAGGGTATTTAGAAAAATATCCTTTTTTGTTTTAAAATGGTCTTGACCGATAAAATCATGACTCAAAAAATTCGTTAAAAAATTTTTGTTTTATGCTTGCAAATTTATTAAAGTTATAATATACTATCAGAGCATATTATATTAATATATATAGTATGTGTGTTCTATCACAATAAATATCATTAGCGGTCAAGCAAAATTGACCATCAAAATCTTTTAAAGATTTGTTAAATGAAGCATAAAAACTGACAATTTGCTTTTTGTATTTGTTTTTATGTGCTTGATTTGTTTTTAAATCAAACAAGAATTTGCTAGGTTATCAAAAATTCTAAAATTTTTTTGAAAGATTATTAACATATTTTTTAATTCTTAAAAAATATTTTTTTCAAATTTTTTGGCAAAATCATTTGATCTCAAAGTTTTTTTGAAGTGGAATGTGCCGAAAAATCGGGGGTTTTTGGAGTTTTCCAAAAAAAATAAAAAAAATTTAAAAAAATTGAAAAAAACTGTTGACAATGGTATTTGGTTGTGTTAGAATAATCCAGTCAATCAAACAAAGGTTGACCAAACAGAACCATAAAAACTGAATAGGTAAAGTACAAGATTTAAATGTCCCTTGTTAATTTTTTTGGTAAGTTTTAAATTTAAAAACTTGCAAAGATTTTAATAAGATACAATTCAATTTACGAACAATTATGTCAGTAAATTCATTTGAGCATTATTAAACAATATTAATATATCCTTGATTTAATCAAGATTATATACCAGAAATTATAGAGTTTGATTCTGGCTCAGGATGAACGCTGGCGGCGTGCTTAACACATGCAAGTCGAACGAGTTTAATTTTTTGAAGTTTTCGGATGAATAAATATTAGACTAGTGGCGGACGGGTGAGTAACGCGTGAACAATTTGCCTTAGAGAGGGGGATAACAAGTAGAAATATTTGCTAATACCGCATAAGACCACAACTCGGCATCGAGAAGGGGTAAAAGGAGCAATCCGCTTTAAGATAAGTTTGCGTATCATTAGTTTGTTGGTGAGGTAACGGCCCACCAAGACTACGATGGTTAGCCGACCTGAGAGGGTGATCGGCCACATTGGAACTGAGAACGGTCCAGACTCCTACGGGAGGCAGCAGTGGGGAATATTGGGCAATGGAGGAAACTCTGACCCAGCAACGCCGCGT